>JBIIQT010000008.1:0-70648 GCA_044341875.1 Chitinophagaceae bacterium
GCATCTTTTCTGACAAAAATCTTGCCATTGAAAACACCAGTCGACGCATCATCCATGATGCCCTTGTACAACTCGTTGCTGAAGCAATGCGGCATGGCATTGTCTACGATGGTATGGTTGTCTGCCAAGGTATTGCCTTTGAGCAGGTAGAGGCCATACATGTGGCTTTCGCCATGTTCTGCTTCCATCACCATGTTGAGGTTGTTCCTGACGATCGCGCCACTCAAGGTAACCGTAACAGCATGGGTAAGGCATTTTCCTGTTTGCCTGATATGGGTAGTACCTGCGTAATTTGTTTTCTCTCCTTCATTCTGCAGTTTCACATAATGCAGGACTGCATCTTTCTCTGCTGAAATTTCTACCACTTCATTCGTGAGGGTTTCACCACCACCCATGTTGATATAGGTTTCGATCAATTCAACCTGCGCGGCTTCCTGGATATTGACCAGGATACGGGGCTGGCTGAAGCGAAGACCGTGGCTTGAATCTGAAATATGATAGATGATGATAGGGTTGTTTAGGCTTACTCCCTTGTTTACCCTGATGTAAACGCCGCCAGTAGCAAATGCAGCGTTCAATGCATTGATGCCATCTCCATGGTAACGCTGGCTATGGCCAAGGTTGATGTTGACAAAATCAGCATCTTCATCACCAGCCGCTTTTTCAAGCGGTTTGATACAGATGGCTTCAGCAGGATCTGTCGTATTGGACAATCCTTCATGAAATCGGCCATTGAGGAATACGATGCGGTTGGCATTTTCTGTTCCCTTCAGGATTAATTTCTCCAGTGCATCCTGGCTGAGATTGTTATCATTGTTGATGACCAGTTTGTCTGTAAAAACATTTCTGATCCTGGTATATTTCCACTCCTCGTGTTTGATAGCAGGCAATCCCAATCCGGAAAACATGTTCCAGTTCTCTTGTTGATATTCCGCAAGGTTTCCACCTGCGTCATTTTGCTTATCAAATGCTTGTTTCAATATGTTCGTTGCATCCATCATTTTCCATTTACACTTTTGCGGGTTACGCCAGTTCCTGATCCACTTCAGCCTTGATGAAGTCGTATCCTTTTACTTCCAATTCTTTTGCGAGTTCTTTTGTTCCTGAACGAACA
Source organism: Chitinophagaceae bacterium (assembly GCA_044341875.1). Classification (GTDB taxonomy): domain Bacteria; phylum Bacteroidota; class Bacteroidia; order Chitinophagales; family Chitinophagaceae; genus Pollutibacter. The sequence continues at coordinate 1,115 of JBIIQT010000008.1, forward strand.
ATTCTGCCCTTGTACAATACATGTACAAAGTCAGGCACGATATAATCAAGCAAACGCTGGTAGTGCGTTACAACAAGGAATGCATTGTCTTTGGTCCGCAGCTGGTTTACCCCATTGGCAACAATCCTCAGGGCATCAATATCAAGACCAGAGTCCGTTTCATCCAGAATGGCGAGCTTGGGTTCGAGCATGGCCATTTGGAAAATTTCATTTCTTTTCTTTTCTCCACCGGAGAATCCTTCATTCAATGAACGGGAGAGAAGCGATTGGTCAATCTCAACCAGTTTCATTTTCTCCTTCATGTTCCTGAGGAACTGCGCTGCATCCAATGGTTCTAATCCAAGGTATTTTCTTTTTTCGTTTACAGCAGACTTTATAAAGTTTGTTGTGCTGACTCCCGGTATCTCAACAGGATACTGAAAAGCAAGAAACAGTCCTTCTTTGGCCCTGTCTTCCGGAGAAAGCTCCAGCAAATCCTTGCCCATGAATTCCACCGTTCCTCCAGTTACCTCATAGTCTGACCTGCCTGCCAATACAGAAGCCAGTGTGCTTTTCCCTGAGCCATTGGGGCCCATGATGGCATGAATTTCTCCTGGCTTGATGTCAAGGTTGATTCCCTTGAGGATTTCCTTCTCTTCAATGCTGGCTTGCAGATTGTTGATCTTTAGCATATTTTTCTTTTGTCTTTTTTTATTTGAAATTATCCGACACTTCCTTCGAGGCTGATCGCAAGAAGCTTTTGGGCTTCTACCGCAAATTCCATGGGAAGTTGATTCATTACCTCCTTGGCGAAACCATTTACAATCAAAGCAACTGCAGTTTCTGTATCAATACCCCGTTGGTTGCAATAGAAAATCTGGTCTTCTCCAATCTTGGAAGTTGTTGCCTCGTGTTCCACAACAGCTGTATTGTTCTTCACCTCTATGTATGGGAAAGTATGTGCACCACATTTGTCTCCGAGGAGCAACGAATCGCACTGAGAAAAGTTTCTGGCATTGCCTGCATTCTTTGCAACACTGACCAAGCCCCGGTAGGAGTTTTGGCTCTTGCCGGCAGAGATACCCTTGGAAACAATCCGGCTCTTGGTGTTCTTTCCCAGGTGAACCATCTTGGTTCCTGTATCGGCTTGTTGAAAATTATTGGTAACAGCAACGGAATAAAACTCTCCAATGCTGTAGTCTCCCTTGAGGATTACGCTGGGGTATTTCCAGGTGATGCTGGATCCGGTTTCTACCTGGGTCCATGATATCTTGGCATGGGCTCCTGCACAGATGCCACGCTTGGTGACGAAGTTGTAAATCCCACCTTTTCCTTCTTTGTCTCCGGGATACCAATTCTGAACAGTGGAGTATTTTACCTCAGCCTTTTCCATCGCAACGATTTCAACAACTGCTGCATGCAGCTGGTTCTCATCCCGCATGGGTGCAGTACAACCTTCCAGATAACTGACATAGGCCTCATCTTCAGCCACAATCAGGGTCCTTTCAAATTGACCGGTATTGGCAGCATTGATGCGGAAATAGGTGGATAGCTCCATCGGGCATCTTACCCCTTTGGGGATAAAACAAAATGATCCATCACTGAATACAGCTGAGTTCAGGGCAGTAAAATAGTTGTCTGTAGCGGGTACAACTGAACCAAGGTATTTTTTGATCAGGTCCGGGTGCTCTTGTACGGCCTCGCTCATGGAGCAAAAAATCACCCCAACCTTTGAAAGTTCCTCCTTGAAGGTGGTGGCCACAGATACACTGTCAATTACAGCGTCTACAGCGACGCCAGTAAGCCTTTTTTGCTCATTGAGGGAAATGCCGAGCTTCTCAAAGGTTTTTCTGAGTTCTGGATCAATATCATCAAGGCTGTCTGGTGCAATTTTTTGCTTTGGAGCCGAGTAGTAGATGATATCCTGGTAATTGATGGGTGGATATTCCACGTTGGGCCATTTGGGCTCTTCCATGGTCAGCCAATGCCTGTATGCCTTCAAACGGTACTCCAGCATCCACGCTGGTTCATTTTTTTTCGCTGAGATGAACCTCACAGTATCTTCACTGAGTCCTTTTGGCGCCTCATCTGCTTCAATATCAGTTACAAATCCGTATTTGTACTCTGATGAAGTGATTTGTTCTAAAATATCATCATTTTCCTCGTGCATATTGCTCATTCGTTTAAAAACGCAAATTTCAGCTTTTTAAAGCTTTGTAAAAAACGGGGGAGGGTATATCTTTTTATATTCCCTCTTTTTTCCCTATTTCGTAACAACAACAGATTGTTTTGGTTCAATCCGATACCCCAACGCCCTAAATAACCCCAATAATATGGCAGGAGGGTTGATTCGCCGTAAAATATTATATTGCATTTTCAGGCAATCCTGCCTGGCTTTCAAACGAATGAAATGAAAAAACTGCTTGTCATTGCGCAAATGCTTCTTCTTGGCTTCTCCTCTTGTGTGATTGAGCCAGAAAAAAACAATAAAATCAATGCTGATATGGAAAAGGCTTTTACTGATACTCTTGATGGCAAAAAAGTGCAAATGTTCAGGTTGTCGAATAAGGAAGGGATGTCGGTGGATTTTTCAAACTACGGAGCAGCCATTTTGGCCATCCAGGTTCCCAACAAGGAAGGAAAGATGGAAAATGTTTTATTGGGATACGATAACGCTAAGGACCTTTTTGCTGGTAAATCCTATTTTGGTTGTATCGTCGGTCGCTATGCCAACCGTATTGCCAATGGAAAATTCAGCATTGATGGCCAGTCATTTTCAGCACCTCAGAACAACGGTGTAAACTCCCTCCATGGCGGTGTCAATAGTATTGACAAGCAGGTTTGGGACGTGAGGATAATGAACGACGCGATCAGTTTTTCGATCAAAATAAAGGATGGCGAAAATGGGTATCCAGGCGAAATGAACCTCACCGTCATTTATTCTCTCCGGGACGACAACAGCCTTGTCATTGATTACACCGCTACAACCGATAAGCCCACTGTCATCAATGTAACCAACCATGCGTATTTCAACCTGACAGGCAATCCTTTAAATACCATTCTCGATCATGACATGATGATCAATGCATCCAGGTTTACGCCTGTAGACAGTACATTGATTCCCACAGGAGAATTGAAAGAAGTAGCAGGAACAGCCTTTGATTTTACTACAGCAAAGCCAATAGGGAAGGACATCGCAGCCAATGAGCAGCAATTGATTTATGGCCTGGGGTATGACCATAATTTTGTGCTGAACACAAGTGATATCAAAACACCTGCTGTTGTTGTGACAGAGAAAACATCTGGTAGAAAAATGGAAGTTTTTACCACAGAGCCTGGTGTTCAATTTTATACTGGTAATTTCCTGGATGGCAATGAAAAAGGCAGGGGAATGGCGTATCAATACAGGACTGGATTTTGTTTGGAAACACAACATTTTCCGGATTCCCCCAACCAGCCTTCATTTCCAACAACTTTACTGAAACCGGGCGAAACCTGGAAAAGCCAGACCATTTATCGTTTTTCAACAACCAAATAATTTCTTTTACCGTTTTGTTGTTTAATCAACCGGCGGCATGATAAAAAATAAAACAATGAAGTATTTATTGGGCGTGGATATAGGTTCATCATCTGTGAAATGTGCCCTGGTGGCCATTGATAGCGGTGAATGCGTTGCATCAGCCTTCTCACCTTCGTCAGAGATGAAGATTGTCTCTCAGGAAAAAGGATTTGCAGAGCAAGATCCCAATCTTTGGTGGGATGAACTTTGCAATGCCATGAGCCTGTTGGCCAATGAATATACCTTTGGCAAAGATGAAATTGCAGCCATTGGCATATCATACCAGATGCATGGTCTTGTGGCTGTGGATCGTGATGGAACACCAGTTATGCCTTCCATCATCTGGTGCGATAGCCGCGCTGTTGAAACCGGTAACGCAGCATTTAAATCATTGGGTGAGGTATTCTGTCTTGAGCATTATTTGAATTCTCCGGGCAATCTTACTGCATCAAAATTGAAATGGGTAAAAGACAATAGGCCTGAAACCTATGCAAGGATTCACAAGATCATGTTGCCAGGAGATTATATTGCTTTTCGCATGACGGGTGAAATGAAAACAACTGTTTCGGGTCTTTCAGAAGGCATCCTGTGGGATGCCAAAAACGAGACAATTTCACATGAATTGCTCAAACATTATGGCATCAGTGAAAACCTGCTTTGTTCAACTGTTCCCCAGTTTGGCGAGCAGGGTTTTGTGACGCCGCAAGCAGCGGAATCATTGGGCCTTTCAGCCAATATTCCTGTGTCTTACAGGGCAGGAGATCAGCCCAACAATGCCCTTTCATTGAATGTTCTGCAGCCTGGAGAAATAGCTGCAACAGCTGGTACTTCAGGTGTTGTTTATGGGGTCATCGATCAACCATCCTATGATCCAAAATCAAGGGTCAATACTTTCGTCCATGTCAACCATACCGCAGCAGAAAAACGATATGGCGTATTGCTTTGTATCAACGGTACAGGCATCCTCAACAGCTGGTTGCAGAAAAATGTTTTCAATGGGTATTCTTATCCTGAAATGAACAGACTGGCTTCTTCTGTACCAGTGGGTTCGGAGGGATTGCTTTGCTATCCTTTTGGCAATGGAGCAGAGCGGGTGCTGGAAAACAGGGATCCAGGCTCAATGATCAAGAACCTGCATTTCAACCGCCACAACAATGCCCACCTGGCAAGGGCTTCACAGGAAGGCATTGTTTTTTCCCTTTTTTATGGCATAGAAATCATGGTAAAAATGGGATTGAGCATTAATACGGTCAGGGCAGGAAAGGCCAATATGTTCCAGAGCGATATTTTTACTCAAGCATTTGCCAATACAACTGGGGCTACTATTGAGCTTGTGAATACGGATGGCGCCCAGGGTGCAGCAAGAGGAGCGGGAGTGGGAGCAGGCATCTACAAGAATACCAAGGAAGCATTCAGAGGGTTGAAGGTTTTGGAGAAGATAGCGCCTCAATCTGACCTGGCCACACAATACAAAGACGCCTATGGCAATTGGTTGAATGGCCTTCAATTTTAATACTGCTTTCAATGTCAAATTGGAATATCCCTTTTATCTTTGACGATATAAAATTATCATACTAAACATTAAAACATAGATCTTATGTCTGTTACATTGGGCAACAAGGAATTTTTCCCCGGAATTGGTAAAATAAATTTTGAAGGAGTTGGATCAGACAATCCATTGGCCTACAAATGGTACAATGAAAACCAGGTCATCGCAGGAAAATCAATGAAAGAACATTTCCGTTTTGCTGTAGCATATTGGCATAGTTTCTGCAATACCGGTGCAGATCCATTCGGACCAGGCACCAAACAATTTGCTTGGGATAATGCATACAATGCAGTTGACAGAGCAAAAGAAAAAATGGATGCCGCCTTTGAGTTCATCACCAAGCTTGGGGTTCCTTATTATTGTTTTCATGATATTGATTTGGTTGATGAAGGCGCAAATCTTGCTGAATATGAAAGTAATCTCTCTGCCATTGTTGATTATGCTGACCTGAAACAAAAAGCAAGTGGCGTGAAGTTGCTTTGGGGCACGGCCAATGTATTTTCAAACCCACGCTACATGAACGGTGCCAGCACCAATCCTGATTTCAATGTATTGGCCCATGCAGCAACGCAGGTAAAGAATGCCTTGGATGCTACGATCCGCTTGGGTGGAGAGAATTATGTATTCTGGGGTGGTAGAGAAGGGTACATGACCCTGCTTAACACGGACATGAAACGGGAGCAGGAACACCTTGCAAGGTTTCTTCACACGGCTAAAGATTATGCAAGAAAGAATGGTTTCAAGGGCACCTTCTTCATTGAACCCAAGCCCTGTGAGCCCACGAAGCACCAATACGATTATGATTCGGCTACCGTTATTGGGTTCCTGAACAGGTATGGCTTGCAAGACGATTTCAAATTGAACATTGAAGTGAACCATGCTACCCTGGCCGGTCATACCTTCCAACATGAACTGCAGACTGCTGCAGACGCAGGCATGTTGGGCAGCATTGATGCCAACAGGGGCGATTCCCAGAACGGATGGGATACCGACCAGTTTCCCATGAACCTGAATGAACTGGTGGAGTCAATGTTGATTATCCTCGAAGCAAAAGGATTTGCTGGAGGAGGTGTCAATTTTGACGCTAAAACCAGGAGGAATTCTACCGACATGGAGGATATTTTCCATGCCCATATTGGCGGAATGGATGCTTTTGCAAGAGCCCTGGTAGTTGCTGACAACATCCTGCAAAAATCACCTTACAGCGAATTCCGCAAGAACCGCTATGCTTCTTTTGACTCAGGAGAAGGCAAAATGTTCGAGGAAGGTAAGCTCAGCCTATCAGACCTGAGGGATTATGCTTTCAAGGCTGGTGAGCCCAAATTAACTTCTGGCCGTCAGGAATGGTTGGAGAACATCATCAACCAATACATTTAGGAGTACCAGTTTCGATAGAATTTATCTTATTAAAGAGGGGAATTTGGAATAAAATCTAAATCCCCCTCTTTTTTTACTCAATTATTGAATGTTCTAAAACACGATAAGAAAACTTTAACAATTCGATAAAAAATAGTAATATTGGAGTTCATAAATATACCTATCGGTATGTTTAAACTTTTTTAATAACCATAAAACTCGTCTACATGAGAAAATTGGCCTCTGTGCTGGTGATTTGTCTGCTTTTTGGCATGACAGTTTTCGCCCAGACAAGAACCGTTTCCGGCGTGATCAAGAATGACAAGGGTGAAGCAGTTCCCTTTGCAACGGTTACGGAAATGGGAACTCAAAATGCCGTGAAAGCTGACGCTAACGGAAATTTCAAAATTTCTATCAAAGACAAGGGGCAACTCAGTGTATCCGCCACAGGATTCACTGGTAAAGTTGTTACTGTTGCTGGAAACAGCACAACTGTGATCCTGGCCACAAGCGAAGGCCAGATGCAGGAAGTTGTGGTAACAGCCCTTGGTATCCAGAAGCAGCCTAGGCAGCTTGGTTACTCTACCGCAAAGGTTTCCGGCAAGGAAGTTACTGCAGCAAAAGCGGTGAACATCCAGAACGGTCTTACCGGTAAGGTTTCAGGTTTGAACATTGCCACTGTAAACAATGGTGTTTTTGCTGATACAAGGATCACCCTTCGTGGTATCCGTTCATTGACGGGTAACAACCAGCCTTTGTTGGTTGTAGACGGAGTACCTGTTGCTCTTGGTTTTCTTAACCGAATCAATCCAAACGATGTTGATGATATCAACATTCTGAAAGGTGCCTCTGCAGCTTCTTTGTATGGACCGGATGGTGTAAACGGTGTTATCATCGTGAAGACCAAACGTGGAACTAAAACAGGAACCCCAGTTGTAACAGTCAGCAACACTACCCAGTTCGAGAAAGTTCTGTTTCTTCCAAAGTTTCAAAAGCAATTCGGTCAGGGTTCCGGTGTTGATGTAAATGGTATAGGCGTTTACGATCCTGTTGAAAACCAGCAGTATGGTGCTGAATTTGACGGAACTGAAGTTGAGCTAGGACGTGCGAACGATAAAGGTGAAATTCAAAAGGTTCTTTATTCTCCATTGGATGGGGAAAAAGAAAAGTATTTTGCTACCGGCATAACTGTTCAAAATGACGTTTCAATTTCTGCAAAAGATTTTTATCTGTCTGCTCAGGATGTCAGAATCCAGGGTACATTGGAAGGTGATAAAAATAGAAGGACTTCATTGAGCTTTAAGGCAGCAAAGGATTATGGTAAATTCAATGCAGACTTTACATTAACCTATACCAACCAGGATTATGATGTTGCTTCAAACGGAGCGTATTGGGAAGTGTTCAATACAGCACAAAACATCCCGTTGACCCGTTACAAGGATTGGAGAAACAGCAGTTTCGCAAGTCCGAATCACTACTTCAATGATTATTACCAGAATCCTTATTTTATCAAGGACAATGCCCGTTCAACGGGTACAAGCCATGATTTGATTGGATCCACTACGCTCAATTATAAGATTCTTTCCTGGTTGACTGCAACTTACAGAGTAGGTACAACAATCAACTCAAGTTTCTCAAGAGGCACAAGTGGTGCGTTCACCTATTCTCCATTTGCAAAAACATCTGGGAAATATAACTCGGTGAACGATATTTTTGCAAGTGTATCCGATGGCCAAGGAATTGGTACCCGCCTTACTTCTGAGGCATTCCTTTCCGGTCAGAAAGAGTTCGGAAAGTTTGAAATTGATGGTTTGTTGGGTCAATCTTACAGAGAAACATATTCAAAATCAACTTCAGTTTCAGGAAGCAACCTTATCATCCCAACACTTTTCAACATCTCCAACAGAACGGGTGAGCCTGGTGCAGGATCAAGTTTTTCTGAAACAAAATTGATGGGTGCTTTTGGTAAGGTGTCTGTTGGCTATGACAACTGGGCCTTTGTTGAATTCACCGGTAGAAATGACTGGGATTCCCGTTTGCCCAAGAATGGCCGTTCATTCTTTTATCCAGGTGCCAGTGCATCTGTAGTGTTGAGTGATGCGATTGAGGCCATCAAGAAAAGTGATGTGATTTCATATTTAAAGCTGAGGGGATCCGTATCTCAATCTGGAAACGTAAACCTTGGTGCTTACTCACTTGAACCCACTTACGGTGTTGCTGGTGGTTTCCCTTATGGAAGTCTTCCTGGTTTCACAGCGAGCTCAAGTGTAAACAATCCCGCCATTAAGCCTGAGTTTGTACTTTCCAAAGAAGTTGGTTTCGAACTTTCTCTCTTCCGCAACAGGTTGAGCATTGAGGCAACTGCCTATGTTCAAGACAATACAAACCAGATCCTTAGCATACAGTTGAGCCGTTCAACAGGTTATGCCTCATCTTTGGTTAACGCTGCGGACTTCACCAACAAAGGTCTTGAGTTTGATCTTCGTTTGACCCCTGTTGTTGATCTGGGTGAATTCAGGTTCAACTTCAAAGGAAACTTTACCATTCAGGATAGCAAGGTCAATTCAGTATACGAAGGTTTGAACGAGGTAGGTATTGGAAATGGTAACTTCGCAATTGTTGGCTATCCTGCATTCATGTTTAAGCTTACCGACTACTTGCGTACGCCTGAAGGAAAAATCATTGTCAACAAAACCACTGGTTATCCATCTCAAGATCCTACTCCCCGCATGTTTGGTCGCACATTGCCAAAATATATTGTAGGTATCAATCCTTCTTTTGAATGGAGAGGTTTAAGTCTCACTGTGACTGCTGATTACAGGGCAGGACACCAAGTGTATCATGGTATCGGCCCTGATATGGACTTCACAGGAATTTCTGCTAGAAGTGCAACCAATGGACGTCAGCGATTTGTAGTTCCCAATTCTGTTTATGATGATGGAACTGGCAAGTTTGTAGACAATACAAATGTATTGGTTCGTGCAGGCGGTTACGGATTTTTCGAAGCTACGGCTACCAACAGGGGGATTAATTCCAACTACATTACCAGTGCAGCAGCATGGAAAGTGAGGGAAGTTGCTTTGACCTACGATCTTCCATCAGCCTTGTTGAAAAAAACCAAGTCTATTAAGGGCGCCAACATTGGATTTGTAGCCAGGAATCTTTTCACATTCCTGCCTGTTTCCAACGAATGGACTGATCCTGAGTTTGCCAACACAACAGGTAATGCTGCTGGTGTGAACAACTCAAGCATCCTCCCTCCCAACAGGCTTTTTGGTTTTAACGTAACGCTACGCTTCTAAATCATTAACACGTAAAAACCAAGATTATGTTTAAAATGAAAAATATACTTACGCTAGCTTTTGTAGGAATCCTTTTGAGCGGATGCCAAAAAGATTACCTTGATATCAATACAAATCCTAACTCGGCTACGGAATCAGTAGTGACGCCTGATTTGGCCCTGGCAGCTCAGTTGACAAGCAGTGCAGGCCGTAACGCCAGCAGCTATGATTTTCTTGCCCGCTGGTTAGGCTATTGGAGTGCTTCTGGTGACTACTCACGTTCTACTGTTGAAATGAGTTACAACATCACTACAGATTTTGCAACCGGATTATGGGAAAGTGTTTATTACACTGCCGGGCAGTACAAAACAATCGAAAAGAAATCTAAAGAACTTGGATGGACATACTATGAAGGGATTTCCAAGATCATGGGTGCAATGGAGATGATGAACATTGTTGATGTATACAACAATCTACCTTACACCACAGCATTTGATTTGGCTGGGAACATAAGGCCTACATACGACAAAGGTGAGGACGTATACAAGGCATTGTTTGCAAAAATCGATTCTGGTATTGCGCTTATCAAGGCAGCAGACCTCAATGTCAACAGAAACATTGCAAAGCAAGATATTATGTTTGGTGGAAACAAGACCAACTGGTATAAGTTTGCCAATACGTTGAAGCTGAAAATGTTGCTGCATGCTGTCAATACTACTGTTTTCAATGTGAATTCAGAGATGGCTAAAATCAGTGCTGAAGGTTCTGGTTTTATCGGTGGCGGACTCAATGCACAGGTGCAACCTGGATACTCCTCAGACAGGCCCAATCCCTTCTATGCATCCAAAATGTTCAATGCCCAAAATGGTAATGAGGCAGACAACTATAACAGGGCCAATAATTTCTTCTTGAACTTGTTGTCTGGTTTGAACGATCCAAGGGCTAATTTTATCTACCGTGCTCCCAAGAATGGTGGTGCATTAAAAGGAACAGATTATGGTTCAAATGCAAATGCTGCAAACTGTTCTAACTGTACTTCTGGTGTTGGTTATGGTATTGGAAAGTCATTTACCATGCCCATGTGGGTCATGACGTCGGTAGAAGCAGAATTCCTAGTTGCAGAAGCTACCATTCGTGGTTGGATTTCTGGCAATGCACAGGCTGCCTACATCAAAGCAGTTACCGAATCATTTACTTGGTTGGGCGTTGCAAATCCTACGGCTGCTGCCAGTAGCTATCTTGCTTTTCCAAATCCAAGAATTACTTGGCCGGCAACAGGAACTCCTGCTGAGCGAATTGCAGTATTGGCATGGCAGAAGTACATTGCTTTGAACGGAATAGGAATTCTTGAATCATGGAATGACTTCCGCCGTTTGAATGTAGTACAGCCACCACTTTCCATTGCACCAGAGCGTGGATCAAACCCAATTCCAATTCGTTTGCTTTATCCATCTTCTGAGTATAACTATAATACCGCGAACGTAAAGGCGCAGGGAACCATCAGCCAATTTACTTCTAAAGTTTTCTGGCACAAATAATTCTAAAGCAACAAAATGAAATTTATGAATAAGTATATCTTAAAATACAGGACAACCTCTTTAGCAGTGCTTGTGTTGCTTGGCCTTTCATCTTGTCTAAAGGACAAGGGATTTGAAGACGGAACCTATGGCCTTGCAGGTTTTGCAGGAGGTGAATTTGTTTCTATTGGTTATGCTGGTAGAAATCCCAACTCTCTATCATTAGAATCAAAATCAGGAGATCAAACAATTAATCTTTTTCAGGTAACATATGAATATGTTGACCCTGCGAAGGAAGACATCAAGGTTGCGTTTAAAAAAGATGATGCTGCAGTAACTGCAGCAGACGCTACTTTGACTCTGCTTCCTGCTTCCGTCGTTAGTTTCCCGTCACCTGATGTGACAATTGCGAAGGGTAAAAGAGTATCCAACACTTTTGCTATAAAAATCAATACAAGTACGCTTGACCCCAAAAAAGCATACGGCCTTGCTTTCACAATTACCACAATCAGCAAAACTGGTGTTGCTACTTCATCGAATCTGAGTACTGTAGTGTACAAGATTGCTTTGAAGAATAAGTATGATGGATTCTATGAAGTAACGGGTAAAATGACTGATTATGTGGCACCTACTTTGACTGGACTTTATCCACACACTGTAAACCTGTATACTGCAGGTCCAGACGCTGTTGATTATGGTCAAACCATGTACAATTTTGGGGCAAGTTATCCAAGGGGTGAGATTCATTTGATCTTGAATGGTGCTTCTGCATCGGGCTATGGTCTATTCGCACCTGTATTCAAATTTGATGCCTCTGATAAGGTGATCGCTGTTACAAACTTTTGGGGTCAACCCTCTGGGAACGGAAGGGCAGCACGCCTGGATGCAACTGGAATCAACAAGTATGATCCTGCAACCAAAACCATCAAAGTGAAATACTGGATGGTACAAGGTACTGACAGAACGCTTTTTGATGAAACATTTACGTGGAAGAAAGCACGATAAGCTAACTTTAACATTTGAAGGGGACAATCACTGATTGTCCCCTTTTTTGTTTGCATTAGTTGTTCGTACCTTTCCTTTTTAAATTTTACATGTTCTTCATTCAATTGTTTCCATGAAAAAATCATTTTTTATTTTTTGCATGTTTGTTCTAGGAAAACTGTTTGCTCAGCCCGATCCCATTGGAAATTTCAATAAACATGTCATTGAAAAATGGACACACGATTATATCCGTGTGAGTCAATACCGCGTCAAGGGTAGCCCATATCTCTTAGGGGAATCATTCAATGGTGACATTACCATGAAGACGGGTGTTGTAACCGTAGACAAGAAAATTCTTTACGATATCTACGACCAGAAAGTAGGGGTAGATCTTGACAAGAAATTTGTAGCCCCTGATGGAGAGGTTTCAGGTTTTTTTATCCAGCTCTCTGAAAATTTCGGGGGTGAAAAACTCAATTTTATCAATGCAGCCAACTTGCCCAAAGTCAATCTCAAAGGCTATTTGAATGTTATCGCCGACGGATCAAAGTTTGCTTTCCTGAGGCAGTACAGGATCAGGCTGGTAGCAGATCCTGCTGAAATGTATTCAAAGGACATCAAGTTGTTTGAACAGTATTATGACTACTATATTTACAATCGGGCTAAGGCGGAATTGAACAAGATCAAACTAAAAGACAAGGATGTACTGGAAGCCCTTGGGAATCCAAGCTTACCGGAGAAATTTGACCTATACACAGCTTTGGGTGTCAGGCAGGCAGTTGAGACCATGAACAAGTAATTGTTCTTTTCTCCTTACTGCTTTGAAATGCAAGTTCTATCAATCTGATCACATGATATCCATCCAGTGGCGTCTCTTTCAAAGGGGCGCCATTTTTTATGGTATTGTACAAGTTTTTGTAATAGTCTCCGTAACTGGCCTGTAAAGATGGGTAGGGACCTCTGATAACCTCTCCATTCAATTCAGTATGGATCAGCCCATGAATGGATGCATCCTCCATTCCCCAGTCTGGTCCTGTTGGTTTGATACCCGCCTTGAGCATCTCCTCCTGCGGGTCTTCACCAGATTTGATGTAGGAACCTTTTGTTCCATGGATCATGTACCGTGGTCCCATTTCACGAACCAGCATGCTGGCATGCAGTGTTACAATCAGGTTTTCGTATTCAAGCCTCAGGTCAAAATAATCATCCACTTTCGAATAGGATTTCATTCTCCTGATGTCAGCATTGATGGATGTTGGCATGCCAAACAGCATCAGGGCTTGGTCAATCAGGTGAGGGCCAAGGTCATAGAAAATGCCGCTACCCGGAAGCTCCTGCTCTCGCCAAAGCCCGTAGGTCCTGGGATCTGGCCTGTATCGATCGTAATGCGCAAAAAACTCTCTTGGTTCTCCAAGCAACCCATCTTCAATGATTTTTTTCATGGTCAAAAAATCTGTGACGTAACGGCGGTTGTGATAAACCGAGCATACTTTTCCTGTTGAAGCGGAAAGGGCGATGAGTTCTTTTGCCTCTGCTGAGGTATTGGTGAATGGTTTTTCTACAACAACATGTTTTCCTGACAGCAGTGCAGCCTTGGCATAGGGGAAATGGGTCTCGTTGGGGCTGCAAATGACTATCAACTCTATCCCCCGGTCATCCAATACCTCTTGGAAGGTTCTTGCTATTTTGATTTTGGGATATTGTTTTTGTGCAGTGTCACCTGACCGCTCAAGGATCATATCCAGTGAAAATCCCGAATCAGCAATGATGAATGGAATATGAAAAGTCCTGGCAGAGATTCCATGGCTGATGACTGCAGTAGAGATCATTTTATTACTTTTGCCAAAAATACATATATGGAACTTAAAGAACAGATATTGGCCGCATGGAACGACCGTGAATTGTTGAAAGATGCAACATATGCTGATGCGGTTAGGGCTGTGATTGAAGAGGTTGACAAGGGCAGGCTTCGTGTTGCGGAAAAGATAGGGGATGATTGGCAAGTGAACGAGTGGGTGAAACAAGCCATCCTGATGTATTTCGGGATTCAACAAATGCAAACATGGGAACTTGCTCCGTTTGAGTTCTATGATAAAATGCTCTTGAAAAAGGATTACAAATCTTTGGGCGTAAGGGCTGTTCCCCATGCCGTTGCCCGCTACGGAGCTTATCTTGCCAAGAACGTGGTCTTGATGCCCTCTTATGTTAACATTGGTGCTTATGTTGACGAAGGAACCATGGTGGATACCTGGGCAACTGTCGGCAGTTGTGCACAGATTGGAAAAGGGGTACACCTCAGTGGTGGAGTTGGCATTGGCGGAGTACTCGAGCCTCTGCAGGCCAACCCTGTGATCATTGAAGATGGTTGCTTTGTGGGAAGCCGTTGTATTGTAGTGGAGGGTGTGATAGTAGAAAAAGAGGCAGTGCTTGGTGCCAACGTTGTGTTGACCAAGTCAACCAAAATCATTGATGTTAGCGGACCAGAACCGATTGAATACAAGGGACGTGTTCCTGCCCGTTCAGTGGTGATTCCAGGAACCTATACAAAGGAGTTTCCTGCAGGAAATTATCAGGTGGGATGTGCACTCATCATTGGCCAGCGCAAGCCCAGCACAGACCTTAAAACAAGCTTGAATGATGCATTGAGGGATTTTAATGTAGCAGTATAAGGTTGAAGAGGTTGAGGATGTTGAAGGAAATTCTTAAACTACTTCAACTGGCCGAAGCCTGACTTAAACCCCTTCAACTTCCCTCAAAACTCAACTGCAATCAACCCTGACCCTGGTAGGGTGATGATGACCACTGCAATGTAGCAGATGAATTAGCAGAGTATAGTTGAAATCCTTTTGGATGGACTCGCGATCATGATAGTGATTCGTTTTTGAGAAAATCAGGTGATGTAGCAATTCAGTAGAAATTGGAGTAGGATTGGTTTTGGGAGGAAATTGAATGAAGACTTCTGCGAATATATAGGCCGAAATGGGCATATGCAAGTTTGAACCCTGTCAAATTTGTTAACTTTGCGATTATGCATTTTTCTTTAGAGAAGCCTGAAGCCTTAATCGTAGCAAAAATAGCGGAAGCTGCTTCATCACTTGGCGTAGAGGCCTTTGTGGTGGGTGGTATTGTGCGCGATAAATTGCTTGACCGTCCTTGTAAAGACATTGATGTTGTTTGCCTGGGTGATGCCATTGCTTTGGCCAATGCTGTCAGTGCATTGTTTGTGCCAGAACCCAAGGTTTCATGGTTCAAAAATTTTGGAACAGCTCATTTCAATATCAAAGGATATGACGTAGAATTTGTGGGGGCAAGGAAAGAGAGCTATCAGCATGATTCTAGAAATCCCATTGTGGAACAAGGGACACTTCAGGATGATCAGGAGAGAAGGGATTTTACCATTAATGCCTTGGCTTTTTCAGTTATGGATTATCTGCCAACGGCAAATGGACAATCCATAAGCCATGCTGCTCAAAGTAATGACAGGAATCTGCATGCTATTTCAGTAATCGATCCATTCAATGGAATTGAAGACCTCGAACGGGGGATCATCAAAACACCACTTGCCCCAGAAAAAACATTTAGCGATGATCCGTTGAGAATGCTCAGGGCCATTCGTTTTGCCTCACAGTTGGGATTTACCATTGAGTCCAATACGTTGCTTGGTATTTCTGATACAGCACACAGAATTTCCATCATTTCACAAGAGCGAATTACAGATGAATTCAACAAGATCCTTCTTTCGCGCAAGCCCTCTGTCGGATTGGATCTTTTGTACAAGACAGGCTTGTTGAAAATCATCTTCCCACAAATGGTTGATCTTGCCGGTGCGGAATACATTGACGGCAAGGGCCACAAGGATAATTTTTACCATACCCTGCAGGTGATTGACAATGTTGCTGCCAACACCAATAACCTTTGGTTGCTCTGGGCCGCCTTGTTACATGATATTGCAAAGCCCGCCACCAAAAGGTTTGAGGACGGTATTGGCTGGACATTCCATGGTCATGAAGTGGTAGGCGGAAGAATGGTGCCAAAGGTTTTCACCAAGCTGAAACTTCCCATGCATGAGAACATGCGGTATGTGAGAAAATTGGTTGAATTGCATTTGAGGCCCATCAGCCTTACAAAAGATAATATCACAGACTCTGCTATTCGTCGGCTCCTCTTTGATGCAGGTGATGACTTGGAAGATTTGATGACCCTTTGTGATGCAGACATTACGTCTAAGAATGAAGCAAAAGTGAAACGGTTTCGCAACAATTTCGAAATGGTCCGCATTCGTTTGAGGGAAGTGGAAGAAAAGGACAAGGTGCGAAATTGGCAGCCGCCCATTACAGGAGAGCTCATCATGGAAACCTTCAAGCTGCAACCCTGCAGGGAAGTGGGATTGATCAAAACAGCTATTAGAGAAGCGATTCTTGACGGATTGATTGAGAACAATTATGATGCAGCTTTTGCCATGATGATGGAGCAAGGCAAGCAACTCGGACTCGCTGGCCTTTGATCAATCTGTCATCATACGGCTCAACTGATTTCCAATCGGCTGAACCAGGTGATTTGTCGTTTGGCGTAATTTCTGGTATGCTGTTTGATTTTTTCAACAGCCTCTTCCCTCGAATATTTTCCCTCAAAAAAATCAAATAGTTCTTTGTATCCCACTGTTTGCAAGGCTGATAAATGTCTGAATTCAAACAAAGTCCGGGCCTCATCTTCCAATCCTTCTGCCATCATCATGTCTACCCGATGATTGATTCTTGTATAGAGATCTTCCCTTGGCATTTGAATAAAATGATAGCGGATCCTGAAATTTCTTTTGTCAACAGACCTGCTAGAATCTGCTTCGCCCAAATGTTTTTGCGCAATCCCTTTTTGAAAATGGGCAATTGGAAACCCTGTATGCAGGACAACTTCCATGGCCCTCATCATGCGGTTGGGATTATGGGTCTCTCCATTGATGGCAAATCCAGGATCCAGGCTGAGCAATGCATCCCTGAGTCCTTCAAGACCTTTAGTCTGGTGGATGGCGATGACCTCATTGCGAACTGCAATGGGCACTTCAGGAATATCATCGAGTCCTTCAGCGAGGGCCTTGATATAAAGACCCGTTCCGCCACATACCACGGCTTGATCATGGTCTTGAAAAATGATGTCAAGACAGGCGAGGGCCTCTTTTTCAAAACTGGCTGCTGTAATGTTTTCGTGAATGGAATGGTTGGCAATGAAATGATGCCTCACTGCAGATAGTTCTGCATCAGAGGGCCTTGCAACACCTATTTTCATTTCCTTGTAGCATTGCCTTGAGTCTGCAGAAATGATTTCAGTTTTCAGTGCTGTTGCAATCTTGATGGCCTCAGCGGTTTTTCCCACGGCGGTAGGTCCAACAATAATGATGCATTCTTTTTCGGCCATGCTAAAATGATGTATCCTCTTCAGTGCCTTCTGCCTCTTCTCCGGCATCGTCACTTTCTCCGGCATCTTCACCTTCATCAGAAAAACCATCACCAAGAGAAGCAAGATCATATTTCTCTTCTACATCTGCAAAGCGGTCACCAAGGATGCTTTTGATGCCATATTGGCTTGGTCCTATCCCTTCTTTCCTCGTAACGGAAGGGTAGGTTATTTTTGAATTTTCCTCTTTTGAAACACCGATCAATTGCACCTTGAATGACCAGTTTTTTTTGAAGTCATAGAGGTAGATGAATTTTTGTTCTGTATCCCGGATCTCGGATCCGATGATCGTTTCAAACATGTCCAATGGATCTACCCTGTATTCAACATCATTGTATTTTTCCAGGCTGATTTCTCTTCCCCGCTGCCAGCTATCGTTGCTCCTGAAAAAGGTTGCCTGATGAATACTGTCGAATTCATAGGCCGACAATATCATTTGGTGCAGTTCAAAAAAAGACTGGTTGTGCTTGATGACAATGTCGCGATAAATGGTATCGTCTTCTTCGAAATAGACACGAAATTTTAAAATGGCCATGACGCAATTTAATGAAAATTAGGGACACAGCGTAGGGCTGCACCAACTTGCAGGATTGATATTGTCCTTTAAAATCTGGGTTTAAAATTTGAATCCAACCGTCAGGAAAATATTGCCATTGCTTCCCCGCACATTACCAGGCTCATAATAGCCATTATCAAGCCGGTAGGGGAAACTGGCATCCTTGATCAGTTGTTGTACATAGGTGAGGTCCACGAAAAATCCCATGTTACGGTATCCCAATCCTCCACTGATGTTCATCTGTCTGGCTTTCAACAAAGTATTCGCGTAGGCATTGCCCATGTAGTTGAAGCCAAGCCTGGTCATGATGGTCTTGAACTTGAGTTCACCGCCCAACCGCATGTTCAAAGCAGACCTGAATTGTTCCCTGATCGCATCGTTCACCTGGTTAAGGTAACCGTCATCACTGGTAGTGGCCCCAGTGAACTTCGCATTGGTATAGTCCAGGTATTCGATGTCAGCACTGATGAAACCTTTTTGCATGTTGACGTCGGCAACCTCATTCAATACATAGGAAATACCTGCCATCAAGCGCATCGGGTTGGTGAAATTGTATTGAAACTGCCCCAGTTCCCCATCGTTGAAATCCAGAGAACTCTGCTTGAGTACGCCGTTCCCCTGATAGCCTTCAAGGTCTGTAGTAATCTTACTGCTGTACTTATCATCCATGTTGTACAAAACAGGAGAGTGAAAAGCCAATCCGATCCTGAGCCTTTCTATAGGCTTCACAATCAGCCCCAATTTTAAACCAACCCCTACACCTTCGCTGATGAGATAGTCTTCGGTTTCAAAATAATTGAAATTGTTTTTTTTGTTGGACGTGGCATCAGACTCCCTGTAAATGGAGGTTCTTTCATACTTGAGCTTGCTGAACGTAATACCACCGCCGACAAATAGTTTATCAAGATAGTTGCCACTTGCAGAGAAATAGATGTCATTGATGCTTCCCTTGGTGGTGATGTCCTGTTGTTGGTTCACGCCAGTTTGGGGAGTGGAAAGGCTTCTGTAGCCCCTGATGCTGCCACCAGGACCTGCAAGGGTATCAATGAGGTAAGTATTGAAGGCAAGGCTTGATCCGTATGGAAATTTTGATGCAGCCTGGTTGGGATCTGTCACATTGTTGTTGATCAGCTCTTCCAGGTATTTCTCCGAGTAGGAGCTTTCTGTATTGGTTCCTTGCAACCTTGTGCTATTGCCAAAGTTTACGATTTTGTTCATACCGATACCATAGGTGAAATTTCTCCATTTGCCGTTCCATGATCCTGGCCTGGGCAATACCAGTCCTATGTTGCTGAAATCAGGGGTGATTTTGTTGGCCTTTGTTTCGGTATTGAGGTAGTTGATCCTGGTATTGTTGAATGCCAGTGAGGGTGTAAATGTGAACTCTCCACTTTTGTAAAGGCCTAGCCCTGCAGGGTTGATGAATGCCGCAGAAATATCTCCACCCAAAGAAGTCATTGCTCCCCCAATAGCCCTGGCCCTGGCTGTTCCGCCGTGTCCCATCAATGAATAACGGAGGGCATCAACAGGCTCCTGCGCTTGCAGCTGTAGGCCAAACAAAATGCTGAATAGAATGGGGAGTTGCTTCATGCGAAATGATTTAGGTTGCAGGAGTTCAGCCATTGGGTATTGTGCATGGGCCTGAAGACCTCATCATCAAACCAAAACTGAACATCTGAATTAGTTTCCTCCTCTGGGGAATGATCTTACAGGTGCAGATCCACTGCTGGAAGAACTGCTGCTTGACCCCGAGCTGTTTGAGCTTGAACTTGAGCTTGAACTGCCTGAGTTTGAGGAATTGGAGAAAGTCCTTGAGGGGCTGCTATAAGACTCTCCACTGCTGCGGGGGTTGTATCCTCCTCGTGGGATGTTGCTACCAGAATTAGAAGATTGTCCTCCTGAGCGAAAAAATCCGCCTCCCAGTTTAGGGTCAGCAGCGCTGGTTCTCATGGGTGTATAATTGCTCAATGAATAAGTTCTTGGCCCTGTTGAATTTGGAGCAATTGATTTGGAGGAATTTAAAACAATAACAGGTTGACCATAGTAATTGGGGGAGAATGGATTCAGGTAGGGAGACATTCCAAAAGGCATGGGCCTCCCCCAAAACAAACTGTTCATACCTGAGTAGCCAAAAGTGGGGTGCAGGTTAAAGTAGTTGCTGTTGTTCCAGTGAGGATTGTTCCAATAGGCATAATCATCATCAAATGAATTCCATCTGGAACCTCCGAAGGCCTTCATCCGCATATACCGATCAGTCATGGGAACTTCTGAAGCCCTGTATTCATCTTCTTCTTCCAGATTGACATATTCGGCGCCTGGCCTGGCTGGAGAAAAATACACGTCATCAATGGTCTGTCCTGTCCTGAAGGCTGTGCTGCACCCCATCATGATGGAAGCAAGCGAAATGGCAAGAATGATCCTGTTCATACGATGCGATTTAAAGATTAATCCGAAGTTACTACATTTGCGCAATCCTGTTCCATTATTTAGACGAACGGCAAGTGTTAAAGTTGCAGTCAATTGAACAAAAACTGTTAAAGCATTAATAATATGGCAAACGAACTGACATCAAGGGCTACCGATTACGCACAATGGTACAATGAACTGATTTTGAAGGGCGGACTGGCCGACTATTCTGCTGTGAGGGGTTGTATGGTGATAAAGCCCTACGGCTATACCCTATGGGAAAACATGAGGGATGTATTGGACAAGATGTTCAAGGATACAGGCCATGTCAATGCCTATTTTCCACTCTTCGTCCCCAAATCCTTTCTGGAGAAGGAAGAGGGACATGCTGAGGGCTTTGCAAAGGAATGTGCTGTAGTTACCCATTACAGGTTGAAAACCGATCCCAACAACAAGGGAAAGCTGATGGTTGATCCTGATGCAAAGTTGGAAGAGGAACTCATCGTTCGCCCTACCAGTGAAGCCATCATCTGGAATGCTTATAAAGATTGGATCCAATCTTACCGGGATTTGCCCCTGTTGATCAACCAGTGGGCCAATGTGGTCAGGTGGGAGATGAGGACAAGGCTTTTCTTGAGAACGGCCGAATTCCTTTGGCAGGAAGGTCATACCGCACACGCCACGGCTGAAGAGGCAATTGAAGAAGCTGAAAAAATGCTGCATGTTTATGGAGATTTTGTAGAAAACTACATGGCGCTGCCTGTCATCAAGGGCATAAAAACTCCGAATGAGCGTTTTGCAGGTGCATTGGAAACCTATTGTATCGAAGCCCTGATGCAGGATGGAAAGGCCTTACAGGCCGGCACTTCCCATTTTCTCGGACAAAACTTTGCCAAAGCCTTTGATGTGAAATACCTGACCAAGGAGAACAAACAGGAATTTGTTTGGGCAACTTCTTGGGGTGTTTCCACCCGGTTGATTGGGGCTTTGGTAATGGCACACAGTGATGATCAGGGACTTGTCATGCCCCCAAGAATTGCACCGTTGCAGGTGGTGATAGTTCCGATTTATAAAGGGCCAGAGCAAAAAGCCTTGGTGGATGAAAAAGTGAATGCCATCATCGCCGACTTGAAAGCCAACGGCATATCTGTGAAATACGACGACTCAGAGAACACCCGACCAGGATGGAAGTTTGCAGAATATGAACTAAAAGGGGTGCCAGTTCGCATCGCGATTGGTCAGAAGGACATTGAAAATGGAGTGGTGGAAGTGGCAAGAAGAGATACCAAAGAAAAGCAGTCTATCCCCGCTGCAGACCTGATTGAACATGTCAAGTTCCTGATGACCGATATCCAGCAAAACCTTTACAACAGGGCATTGTCATACAGGGATTCCCACATTACGGAAGTTAACAGTTGGGAGGAATTCAAACAAGTCCTCAATGAAAAGGGCGGATTCATCTCAGCACATTGGGATGGAACGCCTGAAACTGAAGATAAGATCAAGGAGGAGTCCAAAGCAACCATCCGTTGTATTCCACTGAACAACCAGGCCGAAGACGGGGTCTGCGTATTTTCAGGAAAGCCAAGTAAACAGCGGGTGTTGTTTGCAATGGCTTACTAAAGAATGATCGTGTCCCTTGCTGTAAGACATGCCCCAATAACCCCAGCTTTTTCTCCCAATTGAGATATCTTGAGTTTGGTATCGTTGTTGACCAGGCTCAGGGAAAGTTTGTTGAGGGTGCTTCTGGCTGGGAGACGGATGTAGTCGCCGGTTTCAGAAAGAGCACCTCCAAGGATAAGTATTTCAGGGTTGAAAATATTGACCAATAAAGCCAATCCCTTGCCCAGTTTTTCTCCTATTTCTGAAATCAATTCAATACTGAGCTGGTCCTCATTCAGTGCAGCATTGATGATATCATTCATGGTGATGTCATCAATGGACATATTTTTTTTCAATGCAGTCGAAGTCAGTCCCTTTTTTATCTGCTCTTTGAATTTTCTAACAAGGGCATGCCCAGATGCTTCTGTTTCCAAACAACCTTTTTTGCCACAATGACAAAGGATTTCATTTTCAAAAAGAGGAATATGTCCGAACTCACCGCTAAAACCTGATTTTCCATAATATACTTTTCCGTCAAGCAGGATCCCCATCCCCATGCCATAATCCATGTTGATGAACAGGATATTGTTTTCTTTTCTCAATTCGTTGGACTGAAATTCGCCATAAGCCATTGCCCTGGAATCGTTTTCAAGAAATGTTGGTATGCCTATTTCATTTTGGATGATCTCGGCCAGGGGCTCCTCTTTGAAGTGGAAAAAGCTGAAACTATGACCTGTTTTGTGGTTGATTCTTCCTGTCAGGTTGATGCCGATGCCCAGTATTTGGGCTTTGCTGCTGGGGCCTTCACCCAGAAAGGACTTGATGAGCTGGATCAGGTTTTCAAGTGATTCTGGCGTGTTTTCAAGCCGGAATGGCACTTTTTCCTTCTGATAGATCATTTTCTTGGTAAAATCCATCAATCCAAAGTTGATATGGAATTTTTTAACATCCACCCCCAGAAAAAAACAGGCATCTGGAACAAGACCGAACATGCTGGCCCTGCGTCCACCGGTTGAATCAAGTTTTCCTTCATCCTGAATCAAACCATCCTGTATCAGCTCATTGATCAAGGAGGTAGTTTTGGGGACGCTGGTGCCCAAATCTTTGCTCAATTCAGTGATGGTGCTGTTGCCAGACTGGTTGATGTGGCTGATGATGAACTTTTTCAGGGACCTGTTTTTGAAAACAACCCCAGAGACTGCCTCATCATTGAATATATCAAGATTTGTTTTTTTCCTTTTCATCGTTTTTCGAAGGTCAAATCTATGATTTATCTGTTTTAATCTTGACATTGACTGTTGAATGTTGTATTTATTTCTAGCCTTATTTAACAAGTAAATGGTCTTGGTTGGGCTGGGTAAGCTGTATTTTTTGTTGATATACGATCCAAATTAGATAATAAAAAAATTAACAAAGTTGCGTTAGTTTACAAATATTTTATAAATTGTTAACCTATTTGAGCTGTAGTATTATAAATTATCCCAATGGTACAAGAATTAAAAGAGGATGTAGTGAACCGTATATTGAACTATTCAGAACGCTATCATCAGGAATTGGTGAGCAATGTGCTTCCATTTTGGCTTGAGCATAGCAGGGATGAGAAGCATGGCGGCTATTTCACCTGTTTAGATCAGCATGGTAAGGTATACGACACTGACAAGTTCATGTGGTTGCAGGGAAGAGAGGTATGGTGTTTTTCGACCATGTACAGGCTCGTAGAACAAAATCCGGCCTGGAAGGAAATGGCACTTCATGGAGCATCCTTCATGAAAAAGTTTGGCCGGGATGCACAAGGAAACTGGTATTTCTCTCTTACTGCAGATGGTAAGCCACTGGTTCAACCCTACAATATTTTTAGTGATTGCTTTGCTACCATGGCATTTGCCGCATTGAATAAAATTGACCCTTCACCAGAATACAGGGCAATCGCACTCGATACTTTTGAAAACATTATTGTACGGCAACACAATTGGAAAGGTGTTTACAATAAATCATTTCCTGGTTCCAGGCCAATGAAGAATTTTACACTTCCCATGATTCTGTGTAACCTGAGTTTGGAGCTCGAAGATATTCTAGGGAAGGAAAGGGTTGACTCATTTATTCCGACGGTTGTCCATGAGGTGATGGATGTTTTTTACAGGCCAGAGCTTGGTCTGATTGTTGAAAATGTGAATCAAGACGGAAGCCTTTCAGATACATTTGAAGGAAGATTGATGAATCCCGGTCATGCTATTGAAGCCATGTGGTTCATCATGGATCTGGGAAAGCGCATGAACGATGTTGCACTGATTGAAAAGGCAAAGAACATCATGTTAAAAACGATAGAACATGCCTGGGACAAACAGTATGGTGGATTGTTCTATTTCATGGATACAGAAAACAAACCAATGCAGCAGCTGGAGTGGGACCAAAAACTCTGGTGGGTACATGTAGAATCCCTGGTGGCATTGGCCAAGGGATATGCGCTTACCAATGACCCCGCCTGCTTAAAATGGTTTGATACCATGCATGCATATACCTGGGAGAAATTCCGTGATCCTGAAAACGGAGAGTGGTTCGGTTATTTGAACCGACGTGGAGAGGTGCTCAGCAGTGCCAAAGGTGGTAAATGGAAAGGCTGTTTTCATATTCCCAGGGCCTTGTATCAGGTTTCAAAAACATTCAGCGATTTACTCGCTACCTCAAATGAAAAATAGTTTTATCCATCCATATAAAATAAGCATCAACAGAACCATTTTAAACAAAAAACAATCATGAAAAAGCTAACGCTTATCCTAACCATGCTCTGTACTTCCTGGTTGTTGGGTTTTTCCCAGCAGTCTAGAATCAGCGGAAAGGTGACCAGCAGCGAGGGAGGAGCACCTGCAGAGGGTGTTTCCGTTCTTGTCAAGGGTGCCAAAAACGGTACAAGAACCAATTCCGCTGGTGAATTTACCATCAACGCATCCACCGGACAAACCATCGTTCTTTCCGGTATTGGCTTTGCCTCAAAGGAGGTAGTGGTCAATGGCAATCAGTTGGATATAACCCTTACCTCTACTTCTTCAAGTCTTAATGAAGTAGTTGTGGTAGGATATGGTACACAGAAAAAAGCAAATCTTACCGGATCAGTTGTCTCGCTTAAGCAAGAGGATCTATTGAAGCGTCAGGTAGCCACTGCAAGCAACCTTTTGCAAGGTCTTGCACCAGGTGTAACAGTGACCCAACAATCAGGACGCCCTGGTGCTGATGGTGCCTCCATCCGGATTCGCGGCTTGAGTTCCATTTATGCTGGTCAGAGTCCATTGATCATGGTTGATGGAGTTGTTTCGAGCCTGGATGCCATTGATCCCAATGCCATTGAGAGCATTACGATTCTCAAGGATGCAGCATCAACCGCCATTTATGGAACACGTGCAGCCAATGGTGTTGTGTTGGTAAAAACCATTCGTGCAAAGGGTAAAGGCGTCAAGGTGAGCTACAACAGTTTTGTTTCCAAGCAGATTGCAACTGCAATGCCTGAAAGGACAACCGCTATTGAGCACATGGAACTGAGCAATGTAGCAGAACAAAACAGAACAGGAAACCCCGCCGCATTCCTTTTCCAACAGCCATTGATTGACAAATACAAAACTACACCGGCGAATAATCTTGATGTTATTGACAACGACTGGGTGGACCTCTTGTTTACCAATTCTGCATTGATGCAGAACCATAACGTAACGCTTAATTCGGGTGGCGAGAATACCAATGTATTCACCTCCGTTACCTACCTGGATCAGCAGGGCCTGATTCCCAATAACAGTTTCAAGCGCTATGATATTCGTTTCAATCCTGATTTCAAGCTGAGAAAAAACCTGACCTTGAGTGGGGTTTTCAACTATAACTTCAGCAAGAATACGGCTCCATCAACATCCAGTCCTGAATTTATCATCCGTCAGGCCATTGGATTGCCTGCAATCGGTGCCGCTAAATTTGGTCCTGGAATGTATGGAACTGCAGGACAGACCAACAATAGAAATCCACTGGCCCAGGCCGAAGCTGCAGGTACATCCGTTTCTGAAAACAATTCATTCCTGAGTAAAATTGCGCTCAATTACAAGCCCATTGAAAGCCTTGAATTGGAAGCCTATTGGTCTCGCGAGCATTGGACCCCCCATGGAAAGACTTTTACCAAGAATGCAGACATTTATGTGCCGAACCTGGTTACTTCAGGATATGACAAGATCAGCCAGTGGCCTGGTTCCACTAGCCTTGGAGAGTCTTATTCGTCGAACACAAGGAATACCATGCTCGCACAGGCAACTTTTTCCCAAAACTTTGGCAACCACCAATTCAAATTGTTGGCTGGTGGTCAAACAGAGGAATTCTTGTATGAAGGCATCTCCGCTTCCAGAACTGGTTTCAATAACCCTGATCAACCCTATCTGAATCTTGGTGCTGCAGACAGAAACAATGCTGGTTCCGCCTACCAAACTGCGCTGGCTGGTTTTTATGCAAGGATGAACTACAGTTATGACGATAAATATCTTCTCGAAGTCAATGGCCGATATGATGGTTCATCAAGGTTTTCACAGGCCTTGAACAAGCAATGGGGCTTTTTCCCATCTGCTTCAGCTGGATGGATCTTCTCCAAAGAGAAATTCTTTGATGGCCTGTCAGGTTTGATCAATTTCGGAAAAATCAGGGCCTCCTATGGCTTGCTGGGAAATCAGGCGTTGCCAGAGATCTATCCTTTTGCTGTGAATTACCAAACCTCAACGTATTCCAATCCCAACAATGGAACAAGCACTTATTTGAACAATGTTACCACGCTGGGATATGCATTGCTGGATGCGCCCAACCCGGGCATCACATGGGAGAACTCAGCACAGATGAACGTAGGTATTGACCTTACAGTGAAGCGAAACCTTACCCTGACATTTGATTATTACAAGCGCGCCATCAGTGAAATTCTTTTGTCGAGGCCCATTCCTTCCTATATTGGCTTGAGTCCTCCTTTTGTAAATGCCGGAGACATGACCAATACAGGTTGGGAGGTGAGTGCGAATTACAAAGCCAATATCAGCAAGAAATTTAGGCTTGATGCAACCCTTATGCTGAGTGATGTTGTGAACGAAGTAACAGCATTGCCTGGTGTACCTTTCCTGGATGGAGGTTCTTCGCGTACAGCAGTTGGACAGGCCTTGTGGTCCTATTTTGGTTATCAAGCGATTGGATATTTCAAGGACGCCAATGATATCACCAGTTCACCGGTTCAGTTTGGTGTTCCCTTTAGTGCAACCACTGCCAATGGCCCCAAGCCTGGAGATGTAAAATATGCCGATATCGGCGGTGCTAATGGAAAGCCAGACGGAATAATTGATGCTTTTGACAGGACCTTTATTGGTAACAGCTTTCCTCGCTATGAATACAGTGTTAACCTTAACCTTAGCTATGTGAACTTCGACCTTAACTTGTTTGGACAGGGTGTAGGATTGAGGAACAATTATCTCAGCGGTACAGGTGCCATTCCTTTCAACAGCAGTGATTTTGTTGCTTCACTTCTCTCTATACACAAGGATTACTGGACACCTTCCAACACCAATGCAACCTTCCCCCGTTTGTTGCCTTCCGGTTCAGGTGGAACAAATTTTGTTGCATCCGACAAATGGATCAGGAGTGCTGCCTACTTCAGGATCAAGAACATCAATCTTGGATACAGGTTGCCTTCATCTGTCATCAAAAGGTTGAAGATTACTGGAGCAAAGGTTTACGCCAGCGGACAAAACCTGTTGACGTTCTCAGATACCTGGAATGGGTTTGATCCTGAAATCAACAGCCAGTCAGGCCAGTTTTATCCTTTGATGAAAACCTTCACAGTAGGGGTGAACCTCAACTTCTAATCCAAGTAAAACATTTAACATGAAAAAGATATTTCTATACAGTTTCCTGATCTTGCTGGTAGCCCTTGGCGGTTGCGACAAGTTTCTGGACAGACAGCCACTGGACAGTATTTCATCAGAAACGTTTCTTGCCACTGAGCAAGAAATGGAGCTTGGTTTGAATGGTGTTTATGCGGCTTCTTTTTGGGCATTGGCCAACAATACCCCACTTCATTTTGCGATTGAATCCGCTACAGACCTGGCCATCAAGCGTACAGGAAATTCCGAAGACCAAGTAGCAATGGGAGATGGTGGTCCATTCCTTGTGGGCAATGCACTGACCTCAACAGCTTGGAGCCAAGCGTATAAGCTGGTTTCAAGGGCCAACTACCTTCTGGATGGCATGAAGAAAGGCCAGGCTGCAGCTGCTCCAAGAACCTATAGCCGCATAAGGGCTGAGGGTCTTGTGCTCCGTGCCTGGGCTTATTATCACCTCATGGGATGGTTTGGTGATCCCATCTTCTACACCAAGCCACTGTTGCCTTCAGAGTATGAGACATTGTCAAGAACTCCTGTTGCAACTGCCGCACAAGAACTGTACAAGGATCTAGATGAAGCCGTTTCATTGTTTGATGCAGCTGGGGCCAGTCCTATTATTTTGTATGGAAGGGTGAACAAAGGTGTTGCACTGGGCCTTAAAGCCAAA
Organism: Chitinophagaceae bacterium; assembly: GCA_044341875.1. Taxonomy (GTDB): domain Bacteria; phylum Bacteroidota; class Bacteroidia; order Chitinophagales; family Chitinophagaceae; genus Pollutibacter. The sequence goes on from JBIIQT010000008.1 coordinate 29,901, forward strand.
TTGGCCATGTTGATCAAAGACAACAAAACAGCTGCAGCTGCATCCAAAGCAGCCATGGACATGAATGCTTATGGCCTGAATCCTCGCTACACTGATTTGTTCATGTTGGCAGGACAGCGTTCGAATGCAAACCGTGAAATCCTTTTTGCCCAAACCTATCCAACCGATGTGTTGGATCCTCAAAACTGGCTCGCTGTTCTAACGATTCCTCGCCAGGTGGGAACTTCTCAGAGCAGTCATTTCCCATCACAGGCATTGTTTGATCGCTACGAAATGAGAGATGGCAGAAGAATCGATCAGTCTGCATTGTATGATCCCAGAAATCCTTCAGCCAATCGTGACAGAAGGTTGAAATGGACCATCTATTCTCAAGGGGACACGATGGTACACAATACTGCAAAATCACCATCATTGCCTTATGTGCAGCCCAAAGAACGCACCATCTACAATATCTATACCAATGTGCGCATCAAATGGAATTGGAGCACCAACCGTTATGACAATGTTGCCAGCAATATTGATTGGATTGGATTCCTCAATTCTCCATGGTTCGCAGGCTCTACAGGATCTTCAGGTGGTGTCGGATATGTGTGGAGCAAGTACATTGATTCAACCCAATATTCCTGGGAGACCAAAACCGGTTATATCCTTATGCGTTATGCAGATGTTTTGCTGACCTACGCTGAGGCCAAAATTGAACTCAATGAAATTGATCCAACTGTTTTTGCTGCGATCAATGCAGTAAGGGCTCGTGCTGGTCAACCTGCTGTTACAACAGGTACCCAAGCTGCCTTGAGGGAATTGATCAGAAGGGAGCGGGCAGTTGAATTTGGTGGCGAAGGGTTAAGGTTGATGGATTTGCGCAGATGGGATATTTACAACAAGGCCATGACAGGTCCTGTGGTTGGTGTTTCATTGAGTCTCACTGATCCTGCAGCAGCGCCAAGCTTTGATGCAGATGGCGTTCCCAATTACAATGCAACAATAGCCAAAAGATTGAAAACCAGAAACCAGACAAGGGAAAATACCAACGTCAAATACAAACTCTGGCCCATACCACAGGGTGAGTTGGATAAGAATCCTAACCTTAAACAGAATCCAGGTTGGTAAACATGGATTGAAACAATTGCACAAGGCCGGACAAGTTCCGGCCTTGTTATTTTATGAAAGGGTATTGGCCCTGAAACCAGGGAAGGGATTCTTTCACACCTTCATAGAAAAAAAATACTTCCCCCTTAAATCCGTTGTTGCGGTTGCCCTGGATCATTTGAGACAGAAATCCGGGTGAAGCCAAATAGGTTCCAGATTTGATGAGTACTCCAGGGTAAAAGGGAATATTGTTGTTCCTGTAATATGATTTTTGTTGTAAGACGGTTGCCGTGTAAGCCGCAATATCATAGCGATAACATTGTGGAATAACTGCATCCACCCAGCTGCTGTCTACCCATGTTGGCCAGTCTTGCAAATACTCTTCCAAGGCCCACGGATAGGCGCTTGGCGACATGGTTACCTGAATGCCGGGTTTCAATGTTTTCATTTCTTTGTGAAGCCGTTTCATGAATGCGTTCAGCTTTTTCGCCCGCCAGTTCAGCCATCCAGCATCCTTGATGTTGGTGGGAGGCAAGGCGCCATTGTTTTCAAGCTTATACTGGGCAATGGTATAATCATCATATCCAGCAGAAGAGGGAAGCGCAGGCAGCCTGTCGTCTCCCTGAACGCCATCCACTTCATATTTTGATACCACTTCCTTGAAGAGATCAATCATGTATTGTTGTACTTCAGGATCAAATGCATTGAGCCAATCAAATCCGTTTTTGACAACCAGTGCGCCATTCTGGTCCCTTGCCGCCCATTTGGGTTTTGCAGCAATGATGGATCCTCCCTGGGCGCTGAAGGAAGATGAAAAACCATACTCAAACCAGGCATGTACCTTGATGCCAGCGTTTTTGGCAGCGGTAATCATCTCTCTCAATGGGTCCCTTCCCTGAAATTTTTCCAGCTGTCTGTTGCCAGTAAGTTTGAACATCACATCACTCGGATAAATGGTCCTGGCATTGTTGTAGACAACAATGAATATGTTGTTGATTCCTGCTTTTTTGCAGTTGTCTACCGTCTGCAAGATATTGTCGTTGTTGTCCAGTGCATTGCTTGCTGTGGTGGTAATCCAAACACCCCTCATGGCATTGACATCCCATACTGGCGAAGGCGGTGGTTTGGGTGTGGGCGTTGTTCCCCCGCTCCCTGATCCGGTATTGTTTTTTTTGCAGGATTGTAGTAACATAAAACCGAGGCAAAACACCAAGGCCACTTTTACAATGCGTATATTGTTGATTGCTTTAAATTGCTTGGGTACCTCTTTCAAAATTGTTGTTTTTGTTTTTAAAAATAATTAATAAATTGATTTGAGTTTATAAAAATTATAAGAAAAGATTTAACTTGACGCATGCAACTGCACTGGCTTGATTTATTGATCATCATGGCCTATTTGGTCATGACACTTCTTTTGGGATTTTATTTGTCTAAACGGGCATCAAAAGACCTGGCATCTTATTTTCTTGGTGGCAATACCATGAAATGGTACATGCTTGGACTGTCCAACGCCTCTGGCATGTGGGACATCAGCGGCACCATGTGGACCGTCATGATTTTGTTTGTTTATGGGCTCAAAAGCGCCTGGATTCCATGGCTCTGGCCTGTATGGAACCAGGTCTTTGTCTTTGTATTTCTTGCCGCCTGGATGCGGAGAAGCAATGCTATGACAGGTGCGCAATGGATCAGTTTCCGTTTTGGAGAAGGTCGGGGGGCAAAGCTGTCATACATTATCATTGTGGTATTTGCATTGGTGAGCGTGATCGGCTTCATGGCTTATTTCTTTGAAGGGATAGGTAAGTTTTGTACTTCAATCCTGCCGTATGATCTTTCTTTTCACATAGGCTCCTTCCTGATTTCCAATGAGCAATCCTATGCATTGTTGATCTGTGGTATCACCACAATTTACACCGTTAAGGGTGGCATGTACAGTGTTGTGGCAACAGAAATCTTGCAGTTTTTCATCATGACCATCAGCTGTTTTGTCATTGGCTATATCGCATACACAGCTGTTACACCAGCACAAATTGCTGAGGCTGTTCCCAATGGCTGGGGGAACCTCTGGTTTGGCATGGATCTCGGACTGGATTGGTCTTCCACTCCTTATCCCTTGGTGAATGATAAAATTGATGGCGATGGATTTGGATTGTTTGGGGCCTTGTTCATGATGATGTTGTTCAAGGGTGTTTTTGCCTCACTTGCGGGCCCTGTTCCCAGTTATGATATGCAAAGGGTATTGAGTACCCGCACCGCTGCTGATGCTGCCAAAATGAGCATGAGCACCATTCTGGTGATGTACATGCCCCGTTACCTGATGGTGGCTGCTTTTGCGGTATTGGGTTTGGTTTATCTCAAGCCTGAAATCGTAGGAATGGGCGCCAATATTGATTTTGAAAAAGTGCTGCCACTGGCCATCAATAAGTTTGTCCCCATAGGTTTCAAAGGCATATTGATTGCAGGGTTATTGGCGGCCTTCATGGGCACTTTTTCTGCTGTGGTCAATGCGGCTCCTGCCTATATTGTCAATGATATTTACAAGAAATACGTCAATCCTAATGCCTCTTCAAAAAAACTGATACGCTATAGTTTATTGTCATCGATTTTGTTGGTCGCGGTGGGTATAGTTTTTGGATTCAATGCCGCTTCTTTGAATACACTGACCCTTTGGATTACATCTGCATTGTATGGTGGATATGCCGCTTCCAATATGTTGAAATGGATTTGGTGGAGATTCACTGGATATGGTTATTTCGGCGGCATGTTGGCAGGCCTGATCATCAGCACCTGCATCCTCTTTTTCAAACAACCTCTGTTGGATTTTGCAGGCATTGAAGGAGTCGTACCCGATATTTATCTTTTCCCATTGGTGCTGTTGTTTTCCATGATCGGTTGTATTGTGGGTACCTATCTCATGCCACTTGAAAATATTGAGGATGTAAAAAACTTCTATAAAAAAACCAATCCCTGGGGTTTTTGGGGGCCCATCAAGCAGATGGTCATGCAGGAAGATCCTGGTTTTGTTCCCAACAATTCATTGGGAAGAGATGCTTTCAACGTATTGGTTGGGATGGTCTGGCAGATGGCACAGGTCGTTATCCCTATTTATTTTATGATCAGGGATCAGCAACAGTTGGCCATATGGACCATGCTTTTCTTTGTCAGCAGCTGGTTGTTGAAAAAATATTGGTGGAATAAACTGGAAAACTAAATGCAGATTACAGGTACATTTTTGGATGAAATAAGCCACGACATTCCACACCAGAATTGGGGTGAAAAAGAATGGGACAAGGACTTTGAACACATGAAGCGGGCGGGTATCAACACCGTTATCCTGATCCGGTCTGGGTACAGAAAATTTCTTACTTATCCATCCGCCTACCTGATCAACAAATACAATTGTTTTGCACCTCCTGTTGATCTGGTAGAATTGTTTCTCTCTCTTGCAGACAAACATGGGATGCAGTTTTATTTTGGGCTCTATGACAGTGGCATCTATTGGGACACCAATGACATGTCTCACGAAATTGAAGCCAACCAATTCGTAGTGGAAGAGGTTTGGAGAAAATATGGCCATCATCCTTCATTCAAGGGCTGGTACCTCAGCATGGAAATCAGCCGAAAAACCAAAGGCGCTATTGACGCTTTCAGCACGCTTGGACAATTGTGCAAGGACATGAGCGGTGGTTTGCAAACATTGATCTCGCCATGGATCGATGGCCCCAAGGCCGTTGCTGCAGCTTCTGCCATTTTGAAAAAAGATCAGGCTGTTTCACTGTTGCAGCATGAACAAGAGTGGGATGAAATTTTTGCAGGCATCCATCAACATGTTGATGTTGTTGCCTTTCAAGATGGGCATGTTGAGCTATCGGATTTGCAGGACTACCTCGAAGTGAACAAGCGGTTGGCAGAAAAGTACGGCATGAAAGCATGGACCAATACAGAAAGTTTTGACAGGGACATGCCCATTAAATTTTTCCCCATAAAATTTGAAAAGCTCAAACTCAAGCTGGAGGCTGCTGAAAGGGCAGGGTATGAAGAGGCCATTACTTTTGAATTCTCACATTTCATGAGTCCTCAATCTGCCTATGTTCAGGCACATCATTTGTACAACAGGTATATGGAATTTATCAATTATTGAACATGGGTAGAATTTTCAAACTGATCGCAGGTCTTTTCATTTGTTTGTTTACAAATGCTCAGGAAAGTCCTGTGCGCGGCACCTGGGTAACCAATGTTGCCAGTGAGGCTTTGAATTCCCGGGAAAACATCAAAAATGTGGTAGACCAAAGCAAGGCTGCAGGTTTAAATCATTTGTTTGTGGTGGTGTGGAACAGAGGCGTTACCATCTATCCCAGCAAGGTGTTGCAAAAATACATTGGTGTGAAACAGGATGATCATTACCCAGGCCGCGATCCTCTGCAAGAGATGATTGAGGAGGCGCACAAGCAGGGCATCAAGGTTCATGCCTGGTTTGAGTTTGGTTTTTCCTATGGCTACAAGGATACAAGTTCTGCATGGTTCAAGCGATATCCTGAATGGTTGGGCAGAAACAATAAAGGTGAACTCCTGCAAAAAAATGGTTTTTATTGGTGGAATGCCCTGCATCCGGGCCCGCAGCGTTTGATGCGTGAGTTGGTATTGGAAGTGGTAAAGCAATATGACATAGATGGCGTTCAGGGTGATGACCGCTTGCCCGCAATGCCTGCTGAAGGTGGATTTGATGCATATACTGCAGCACTGTACAAAAAAGATAAAGAACTTGGCTTGCCCTTTGATAATCCCAAGGATCAAGCGTTTATTCAATGGAAAGCAGACAAGCTCAGCCTGTTTTGCAAATCCCTGTATGAAGCTGTTAAGCAACAAAGGGGAGCTTGTATCGTTTCATGGGCCCCCAGCATTTATCCATGGTCAAAAGAGCAGTATTTGCAGGATTGGCCAACCTGGCTTAAGGGCGGTTATGCTGATTTTGTCATTCCTCAACTCTACCGGTACAAGTTGGCTGATTATGAAAAGATTCTCAAAGAGCTTGCCGCTCAGGTACCGCCAAGCTTGTTGAAAAAGGTTTACCCTGGTATCCTCACTTCTCTCGGCGATGGTTACCAGGCCAGCCCTGAAATGATGGCACAGATGATTTCCCTGAACAGGAAATATGGTTTTGATGGTGAGGTTTTCTTTTATTATGAAACATTGAACAAGGTGCCATCATTCAAGATTGAGTGATAGCTGAATCATATTTTTATTTTATAAAATCCAGACATTATGTACAAGTTCCTGATTTGTTTGTTGCTGATTTCCTGCTCAAAAAAGAACGATACCGGTCCGGTTGCACCTCCTACACCTGTTACCCCTCCCGTGGTCAAAACAACGGCCAAGTTGATGACCCTGCCTTCAGGGTGGAAATTTTCCGTCAACCTTTCCAATGGCTTTCCAGATGCCATTGAGGCATATGAGTTTGATTCTTTGGTTCAAGGTTCCAAAGTAAAAGCTTTTGCTGTTGCATTCAATCCCAAAAACAGTCCCATTGAATTCAAGCCTGTATTGTCTGCTACAGCAAAAAAGCCTTCAGAATTTTATACACAGGAGCAGGGCGTCGTTTATGCCTGCATCAATGGTGGATTTTTTGGCGGTAGTCAGTCTTACAGCCTGGTCAAGTACAACAACAGCGTATTGTCTGCCAATATCAAATCAGTGAGCCGTACGTATAATGGACTAAGTACCCCTTATTTTCCTACCCGGGCTGCATTTGGTATCAATACGACAGGAGATCCCTCCGTTGCATGGATTTACCATGTTGGAACGGGGAATGATAAGGTATTCCAATACCCCCTGCCAAGTGCCAATCAATTAGGGACCCAACCCAAGCAGCAACCGGATGAAAATTTTCCTGCCGGCGGAACAGAATGGCAGGTGCTTTCAGCCATCGGAGGCTCACCGATGTTGATAAAAGCAGGTGCAATCAGTATATCTGACAAAGAGGAATTGATTGATATCAACAATACCACTTCAAGGCCAAGGTCTGCTATCGGCGCCACAACCGGGGGGCTGGTACTGGTATTGGCCATTGAAGGAGATAACCCCAGTGCTGGTTATCCCGGGATCAATTTGGCCGATTTGGCAAAAATGTTGAAAGACCTGGGTTGCAGGGATGCCATCAATCTTGATGGTGGAGGGTCTACCGGCTTAATTGTGAACAACCGTCAAACGGTAAGGCCCGGCGATAATGGCGTAGAAAGGATTGTTCCAAGTGTTGTGGTCATCAAAAAGAAATAAATCGCTAATTTTGCCCCTGAAATTTAAAATAAATATCTCATGGCATACGATGTTCTAGTATTAGGTAGTGGTCCTGGTGGTTATCCTGCTGCGATCAGGGCTTCTCAGCTTGGCTTCAAAGTGGCAATTATCGAAAAGGAAAGTCTTGGAGGCGTTTGTCTCAACTGGGGTTGTATCCCTACCAAGGCGCTCTTGAAAAGTGCCCAGGTATATGAGTACATGAAGCATAGTGCTGACTATGGCATCAAGAGTTCAGGCGTTGAACATGATTTCGAGGCCGTGGTGAAAAGAAGCCGTGGCGTAGCCGATAAGATGAGCAAGGGCGTTCAGTTTCTTATGAAAAAGAACAAGATCGATGTGGTCATGGGCTATGGCAAGATTGCAGGAAAAGGCAAGGTTGAAGTAACTGCCGCGGACGGTAAAAAACAAATTGTTGAAGGAAAATACATCATCATCGCTACGGGTGCCAGAACCCGTCAGTTGCCTAATCTTCCACAGGATGGCAAAAAAATCATTGGCTACCGCGAAGCAATGGTGCTTCCACAGCAACCCAAATCCATGATTGTGGTGGGCAGTGGTGCCATTGGTGTAGAGTTTGCAGATTTCTACAATACCATGGGCACCAAAGTGACCGTGGTGGAGTTCATGGACCGCATTGTTCCTGTTGAAGATGCAGACATCAGCAAAGAGCTTGAAAAGCAATTGAAGAAAAAGGGGGTCACCGTGCTTACTTCCAGTGAAGTGACCAAGGTAGATACTTCAGGTGCAGGCGTAAAAGCCACTGTGAAGAGTGCTGCAGGTGAATCTGTTCTTGAGGCAGAAATCCTGTTGAGCGCCGTGGGTATTGCTCCCAATATTGAAAACATCGGTCTTGAAGAAAACGGGATCAAGGTTGAAAAGGGTAGGATTGTGGTAGACAAAGGCCAGCAAACATCTGTTGCAGGTATTTATGCCATTGGAGACTGTTCTCCTGGTCAGGCCCTTGCCCACGTTGCAGGAAAGGAAGGCATCAATGCAGCTGAAAGCATTGGTTACCTGGAGAAGAAATGTAACCACAAACCTGATGCCATTGACTACAACAATATTCCTGGCTGTACCTACTGCTCGCCAGAAATCGCCTCAGTTGGATTCACTGAAAAAGCGGCAAAGGATGCAGGATACGAGGTAAAGGTGGGTAAATTCCCCTTCATGGCCAGCGGAAAGGCAAGTGCTTCAGGCAATACCGATGGATTTGTGAAAGTAATTTTCGATGCCAAATACGGCGAGTTCCTCGGTGCCCACATGATTGGCGCCGGCGTAACTGAGATGATTGCTGAAGTGGTGGTCGCCCGCAAGCTCGAAACCACTCACCATGAGATCCTCAATGCCATTCACCCCCATCCTACCATGAGTGAAGCCGTAAAAGAAGCTGTGGCTGCTGCTTATGGCGAGGCGATTGACATTTAATCGTTGAAGGAGTTGAATTTTTATTTTGTTGATTTGCATTTTATCGCTACATTTGCACTCCCTAAAAAATTAGTTTATGGCACGAGTATGTCAGGTTACAGGAAAGCGCCCTATCACAGGAAACAAGGTTTCCCATTCCAATATTAAGACGAAGCGTCGTTTTCTTCCTAACCTTCAGACCAAGCGTTTCTTCCTCGCAGAAGAAGACAAATGGGTTACATTGAAGCTTTCTTCAGATGCGATCCGCACCATCAACAAGAATGGTCTGTACAGTGTTGTAAAGGAATTGAGGGCTTCAGGCGTAAGCATTTAATCATCGTAATAAACCAAAGCAATGGCTAAGAAAGGTAACAGGGTTCAGGTGATATTGGAGTGCACAGAGCACAAAACCAGCGGATTGGCAGGTACAAGCCGTTATGTCACCACCAAAAACAAGAAAAATACGCCTGAGCGTATGGAGTTGAAGAAATACAACCCCATCATGAAAAAATGTACTGTTCACAAAGAAATTAAATAATCATGGCAAAAACAGCTTCAAAAAACGCGAAAGTAAAAGATCTTAAAGCATCTGCCGAAGCCAAGAACTGGACCAAGGTTATCAGGGCTGTAAGAAGTCCTAAAACTGGCGCCTACACATTTAAAGAGGCAATCGTTCACAAGGATAAGGTGAAGGATTATCTTGGTCAATAAGCCAATGCTGGTAAATTATTTTAAGAGCTGTTCCGTTTAACTATTCGGGACAGCTTTTGTTTTAAGGGGATCTGAGCATCAATGGCAAAATTTAATATCTAGGTTATGGGATTTTTTGACAGGCTTTTTGGTAAAAAAGAGAAGGAGCAGCTCGACAAGGGTCTTGAGAAGACCAGGGAAACTTTTTTTTCCAGGGTCACCAAAGCCATTGCCGGGAAGTCTGCCGTTGATGACGAGGTCCTTGACCAGTTGGAAGAAGCCTTGATCACCGCAGACGTAGGAGTCGATACCACATTGGCCATCATTGAGAAAATTCAGGAAAGGGTATCAAAAGATAAATACCTCGGTACAGAGGAATTGAATGGCATTCTTCAGGAAGAGATCAGGGCCATTTTGGTGGAGGATGAAGATGATACCCTTAAACGATTTGATATCCCAGAGGGAAAGAAACCATTTGTCATGCTTGTGGTTGGCGTCAACGGAGTGGGAAAGACAACCACTATTGGTAAGCTTGCAACCAATTTCAAGGCTGCAGGAAAAACAGTAATGCTGGGTGCTGCAGATACATTTCGTGCTGCAGCGGTCGATCAGCTGACCATTTGGAGTGAGCGGGCTGGTGTTGCCATTGTAAAAAAGGAAATGGGCAGTGATCCTGCCTCTGTAGCTTTTGATACGGTCAACAGCGCCGTTGCCAAAGACGTTGATATTGTTATTATTGATACTGCAGGAAGGTTGCACAACAAGGCCCATTTGATGGAAGAGTTGAGCAAGATCAAGCGTGTCATTCAGAAGGTCATCCCTGATGCACCCCATGAAACCTTGCTGGTGCTTGACGGAACCACAGGTCAAAATGCCATTGAGCAGGCCCGTCATTTCTCGGCAGCTACAGATGTGTCTGCCCTTGCCATCACCAAACTTGATGGTACGGCAAAAGGAGGAATCGTATTGGCCATTGCCAATCAATTCAAGATTCCGGTGAAATTCATTGGGGTTGGCGAACAGGCTTCAGACCTGATTGTATTTGATAAAAAAGCTTTTGTGGAAGGACTTTTCAAGTTGTAGAAAAATGAAATCAAAAACCATAAAGAAAGACAAGGTCAACATCATCACACTGGGATGCAGCAAAAACATGGTGGACAGTGAGGTATTGAGCGGGCAGTTGCAGGCCAATGCTTTTGATGTTGTGCATGAAAATAAAAAACTGGACCACAATATTGTCATTGTCAATACCTGTGGATTCATCGATAAGGCAAAAGAGGAAAGCGTTAATACCATCCTGGATCAGGTCGACTTGAAGAAAAAAGGAAAGCTGGACAAGGTCTATGTTACGGGTTGCCTCAGCGAACGCTACAAGCAAAACCTTGAAACAGAAATTCCTGAAGTGGATGCCTATTTCGGCACCATGGAATTGCCGGGATTGCTGGCTGTTTTGAATGCTGATTACAAGACCGAGTTGGTTGGTGAGCGCTTGCTCAGCACCCCTTCCCACTATGCGTATATGAAGATCAGTGAAGGCTGCAACAGGACCTGCTCTTTCTGTGCCATCCCGCTGATGCGTGGTGATCACCGCAGCAAACCAATGGAAGAACTCATACTGGAGGCTGAGAAGCTTGTTAAAATGGGAGTAAAGGAGTTGATGCTGATTGCCCAGGAACTGACCTATTATGGTCTTGATCTCTACAAGAAAAGGATGTTGCCTGAACTATTGAAAAAGTTGGCAGCTGTAGAGGGTATTGAATGGATCAGGCTTCATTATGCTTATCCATCAAAGTTCCCATTGGATATCATTGATGTGATGAAGGAGGAGCCTAAAATCTGCAATTACCTGGATATGCCATTGCAGCATGCCAGTGATAACATGCTCAAGGCCATGAAACGGCAAATTACGCGTCAGGAAATGAAAGACCTGATTGGCGAGATCCGTTCCAGGATTCCTGGTATCTGTCTTCGCACTACATTGATTGCAGGATTTCCCGGAGAAACAAGGGAAGATGTAGAGGAAGTGAAAGAATTTCTGGCTGAAATGCAGTTCGATCGTGTTGGGATTTTTACTTACTCTCATGAGGAAGATACATCAGCCCATGCCCTGGAAGACACTCTGAGCGCAGAAGAGAAAGAGGAGAGGGCACAGGAGATCATTGAGTTTCAGCAAGAAATCAGCTTTGAAAAAAACCAGTCCATGATTGGCCAAACGCTTAAAGTGATTGTTGACAAAAAAGAGGCGGGAAGGTATATCGGAAGAACGGAATTTGACAGTGTAGAGGTAGACAATGAAGTGATCATTCATTCTTCCCGTAAATTGAACCCCGGAGACTTTGTGAATGTTATCATCACCAAGGCCTATGATTATGATCTTGAAGGGGAAGTTGTATAAACGGTTATTGAATTTTTAAAACCATCATTCATCAATTTGGAAACCTCCTGTCGATACATCGATTACGAAAATACCGGAATGTTTTCCCGTTTGATTGCGGATTATCTTGGCGACGGGATGTTCATCAAAGATTTTTATGCGCATCCGACGAATTTGGAAGGCATAGCAGCGTCCATCGAAGCGAGAAGAAAATTTCCTACGGATAGAAGCCGCATCGTTTCAGTATTTAAAGAGGCGTATGCGCATTCCAATCCATCACCCAAGCAACTGGAGAACATTGAATGGATGGCTGCAGACAATACATTTACCATTTGCACAGCACACCAGCCCAATATTTTCTCAGGATATCTCTATTTTATTTACAAGACGGCCCACGTGATCGCCCTGTCTCAAAATCTTTCAAAAGATTTCCCCGACTGCAGGTTCGTGCCGGTTTTCTATATTGGAAGCGAAGACAATGATCTTGATGAGCTCTCTGCATTCAACCTCAACCACAAGAAACACAGGTGGGAAACCAATCAAACTGGTGCAGTGGGAAGGATGATGGCCGATGATGGCGTTGAAGCGCTCATCAAAATGGTGGAGTCATCACTCATTCATCTTCCCTTTGCGAAGGAAATCATTGCGATCATTAGGAAAGCCTATGCCAAGGGAAATGACATGGCGCAAGGCACCTTTATTCTGCTGAATGAACTGTTTCGTGATCAAGGTTTACTGGTACTTCAGCCTGACAATGCTTCACTAAAGGAGCAGATGAAATCTGTATTTAGAGATGATTTGCTCCAAAATGCTGCACAACAGATTGTTGGAGAAACCAATGCAAGACTTGAAAAGCAATATAAGTTACAGGTCAATCCCAGGCCCGTCAATTTATTTTATTTGCGTGATGGAATAAGGAACAGGATTGATAAAAGAGGAAATCTTTATACGGTCGATGAAACAGTCATCCGGTTCACAGAAGCAGAGATTCTTGCGGAGTTGGATGAACATCCTGAGCGGTTCAGTCCCAATGTAATCCTTAGGGGTATTTACCAAGAAACGATCCTGCCCAATATTTTGTTTGTGGGTGGCGGCTCTGAGGTGGCTTATTGGATGCAGCTGAAAGGGCTCTTCAGCCATTACAAAGTACCTTTTCCTGTGTTGCTTTTGCGCAACAGCTTTATGCTCATGGATGCAAATCATGAGCACAAGATGAAGGAGTTGGATATTGATGATGCTGATCTGTTCAAGGAAGAAACTTCCCTGGCCAATGAACTGGTCCAACGCTGGGCTGGTGCTGAGTTGTCGTTGAAAACTGAAGAAAGGGAAAGCCGTGAACTCTTCAATCATTTGAGAAAAAGGGCAGCAGCAATTGATAAAACGCTTGTTCAGCATGTCCATTCATTGGAAGTAGATCACTTGAAGAAGCTGGAGACATTGGAAAAGAAAATGCTCAAGGCAGAACGCAAGAAACAATCCATTCAATTGCAGCGCATCTGGAAACTGAAGGCAGAGCTGTTCCCCAGCAATACATTACAAGAAAGGGTAGATAATTTTATGCCTTACTATGCACAATACGGTCCTTCGTTTATGGACGTAATTCTGAAGCACTCACTGGCTTTGGAGCAGAGGTTTGGGGTTATTGTTATTGGTTGAACTTATTTCAAAATTTCTTCCGTCGCAGACAATCCCACCCTTGTCGCGCCAGCTTCAATGGCCGCCATTACTTCTTCTCTACTCCGTATTCCACCCGAGGCCTTGATTTGTATATCAGAAGAACAATGTTCCCGCATCAATTTCAGGTCATGAATGGTTGCTCCTTTGGCCATGAATTTCCCATCTTCTTGTTTTACAAATCCGAACCCGGTTGATGTTTTGACGAAGGCTACATGAAGGCTTGAGCAAATCTTGCAGAGTTGAATTTTTTGTTCATCGTTGAGGTAATCGTTTTCAAAGATCACTTTCAGGATAGCGTTATGTTCCAGCGCTGCATCCATCATTTGTGCAATCTCATTTTCCACATAATCCCAATCTCCACCAGTTACTTTACCAATATTGACCACCATGTCAATTTCCGTGGCGCCATTCCTGCAGGCCTCAATCGTTTCAATTACTTTGATATCTGTAGTGTTTCCTCCATGGGGAAATCCAATCACCGTGCAAACCCCAACATCAGAACCTTTCAACAATTTCGCGGCCTGTGCTACAGCAGAAGGCTTGACGCAGACTGTTGCTGTGCCGTATTTCAAGCCTATCCTGCAAGCATCTTCAAGGTCCTTGTCTGTTGCTGTAGGATGCAAAAGAGCGTGGTCAATGTATTTTGCGAGGTCCATTATTGATCAAATGTATTGTCAAATCCTTTGCTTTTCAAAGCCTTGATTTTTTTGCCAACTTCATTCTTCATTTTTGTTTTGAAGGCAACAAGTTTTTTCTCCAAAGGCTTTCTGCTGGTGGAGAGGATGGATGCAGCAAGGATGCCAGCATTCTTTGCTCCATTGAGCGCAACAGTGGCCACCGGAATGCCATTGGGCATTTGTAAGATGGACAGGATGGAATCCCAACCGTCTATGGAATTGGATGATTTGATGGGGACGCCAATCACAGGAAGCGTAGTTATTGAGGCGACCATGCCTGGTAAATGGGCAGCGCCACCTGCACCTGCGATGATCACCTTGATCCCCCTTTTCGAGGCGGTAGAGGCAAACCTGACCAATCGCTCAGGGGTTCTGTGTGCAGAAACAACCGTGAGCTCAAAAGAAATGCCAAATTCAGTCAACTGGTCTGCAGCTGCAACCATCACCGGAAGGTCGCTGTCGCTTCCCATGATGATGCTTACGATTGGTTTCTTTTTGTTGGACGCCTTGCTTACAGCCATGTTATGGGTTTTATAGTGTTTTATTGCCTTTGATCCTGAGTGTGCTTTTTATCTTGTTGGCCTGATGAATCAATTCCTGTTTTTCATTGCTGATGATGGTGGCATGTCCCATTTTTCGTCCGGGCTTGGTATCGGTTTTGCCATACAGATGAACGAAAACATCTGGGATAGACAAGACTTCTTCCAGTCCATCGTATTCCGTTTTTCCTGCATGCCCTTCGGCACCAAGCAGGTTGACCATCATGGAAGACATGATCATTGCCGTGTTGCCCAGCGGATATTTCATGATGATTCTCCAAAGCATGTCAAACTGTGAGCTGTAGTGGGCTTCGATGGTATGGTGCCCTGAATTGTGCACCCTTGGGGCAGTTTCATTGACCCAAACATTGCCTTCCCTGTCAACAAACATCTCAATGGCAAAAATGCCCGGAGAATCCAGTTTTCTGGCAACTGTCAGGGCAATGGCTTCTGCCTTCCAAAGGGTCTTTTCTGGAATGGAAGCGGGGCAAAGCTGCAGATCAAGTAAATTGAGGATGGGGTCGAAAAACATCTCCACTGGAGGATAGATGGCGGTTTTTCCGTTTTCGTCCACCGCCACAATGATGGCAATTTCTTTCTCAATCGAAATCATCTTTTCCAAAATGGCCGGAGCATCGAAACCCAGTGGAATGTCTTCCTGTTTTTTGATGATTTGCACACCTTTGCCATCATATCCACCCGTTGCCAGTTTGTGTACGGCAGGGAGAAAATCAATGTTGTTTTTCAGCTCTTCCCGGTTCTGCAAGACCTTGTAAGATGCAGTGGGGATCTGGTGCTCAGTATAAAATTCCTTTTGGAATATTTTGTTTTTGATGGTGCGCAGGGCCTGGGGTTTTGGAATGATGCGGCATCCTCTTTTCTCCAATTCGAAGAGCGCGTCCACATTGACATTTTCTATTTCGATGGTTATCACATCCAAGCCCTCTCCAAACCTGATGACATCATCATAATTGGTGATGTCACCGGTAATGAAATGATGACATAGTTTGGCGGAAGGACATGAAGGGTCCTTTTCCATCACGCTAACCTCAACGGGATAGTTGGCTGCTTCTTGTAGTAGCATCCTGCCAAGCTGACCTCCTCCCAAAATGCCTGCTTTGATCATAGAATGCAAATATCTTTAACTTATCGCTAATTCAAAACCATTAATTTTGCAAGGTGATGCATATCAACGCCCCAATATTCAGAAAGATCGTTTTTTTGCTCCTTTTTCAAGGATTGATGGCCTGTTTGGCAGGCAGGGCTCAAAGCTCTTTTGTTGAATACCAAAAGTCGTTTTCGCGTGTTTCAAAGGCTTTTGCCAACCGGGAGGATACCCTAAAAAAGCAATTTGCCGCCAAAAAGCTCCCCTGGCCTGCAAACTATGTCTATATCCGTTCTTTCAAATACAACAGCGACTTGCAGGTTTGGGTGAAAAACAGGCTCACTGATACATTTTCCCTTTTTAAGTCTTACCGCATCTGTGCATTGGCAGGGACGATGGGACCCAAGCGAATGGAAGGGGATTATCAGGTGCCCGAGGGGTTTTATTATATCAATGAATTCAACGCCAACAGTACTTACCACCTTTCTCTGGGGTTGAATTATCCCAATCCTTCAGATAAATTACTGGCTGATTCAATGAAGCCAGGTGGCGATATTTATATTCATGGAAGCTGTGTAACCGTAGGCTGCATACCACTTACAGATCCAATGATTGAAGAATTGTATATCCTTTCCACCTATGCAAGGGCTGCAGGACAGGAATTCATCCCCGTTCATATTTTTCCGGTCAAATACAGGGATGCCAGAAGTGCCGAGTATTTGGAGAAATTATTCACTGCAGATCCTTCCCTGAAAACATTTGAAGCGAATCTCAGAAGTGTGTATGATTTTTTTGAGGACAACAAGATATTACCTGTGGTAGCGGTTTCGCCCAAAGGGGAGTATATATTTTATTGAGATTTATATCAACATAATCAAATGATCAAGGTTAGTCAACTTAAAAAATCATACGGCAGCTTCGAAGCAGTGAAGGGAATCAGTTTTGATGTCCAAGAAGGAGAAATCTTCGGATTGCTTGGTCCCAATGGTGCAGGTAAATCCACCACCCTTGAGATCATGGAAACCCTTCGGCTCAAATCCTCAGGAGAAGTCAACATCGCAGGATTTGACCTGGACAAACAACCCGATGAGATCAAAAAAATCATTGGTGTTCAACTCCAGACCTCAGGCTTTTACCCCGGATTGAAACTCTTGGAACTGATTGACCTTTTTGGCGGATTGTACAACCGGAAGGTGGATCCAATGGAGCTGCTGGCCAAGGTTAATCTGGAAGAAAAGGCAAAGTCCTTGTACAAATCGCTCAGTGGTGGTCAAAAGCAACGTTTTTCCATCGCCACAACCCTAATCAATGATCCCAAGATCATCTTCCTGGATGAGCCTACCACAGGCCTGGATCCCCAGGCAAGAAGGAACCTTTGGGACCTGATCAAAAATATTCGGGCGCTTGGCACAACGGTGATCATCACTACTCATTATATGGATGAGGCGGAGTACCTCTGCGATAGGGTAGCCATCATGGATGCCGGGCAGATTATTTCGCTGGATCATCCCGATCGTTTGATTGATCAGCTGATTGCCAGCGGGTTTGAAAAAAAGAAGGAATCCAAGGGAGCCAATCTCGAAGATGTTTTTATTCAGATGACGGGCAGGGTCTTGAGAGAGGATTAATTCACTCAATCCAGATAAGCTTAATTCACTATTTTTACCATACATTTTACAACGCATGAAAAAACTTTTTTTCCTTTCATTATCGCTTAGTTTGTTCGCTGTTTCTTTTGCTCAAACCAAAAAAGCACCCAAGGCTGCAACACCTCCCGTGAAGGCTGCAGCACCCAAATCAGCCGCTCCTGCCAAACCAGTTGCGAAAACAGCGACCAAGACCAATCCAACCATTGTTTTGAAAACTGCAGAAGATTCCATGAGTTATTCCATTGGTGTGCTCGATGGTAATTTTTTCAAATCACAGGGCATCGAAAAAATAAATGCAGCTGTATTGGCATCAGGTTTTGCTGACGCTTTGAAAGGCAAGCCCCTCTTCACTCCTGAGCAATGCGATATGATCGTTCGTACTGCGATGCAAAAAAATGTAAGAAAGAAAATACAGCCCGCCATTGATGCGGGTCTTAAGTTCCTTGCTGAAAATGCAAAGAAGCCCGGTGTGAAACAAACCGCTACTGGTTTGCAGTATGAAGTGATTACTGAAGGCACTGGTCCAAAGCCTGCCGACACCAGTGTGGTGAAAGTTCATTATGAGGGTTTTCTGTTGAATGGCAATGGCCGTCCATTTGATAGTTCAAGAGAGAGGGGTGAGCCTACACAGTTTCCCTTGAATCAGGTGATCAGGGGCTGGACGGAAGGTGTTCAGCTGATGGGTGTTGGATCGAAGTACAAGTTCTATATTCCATATCAGTTGGCCTATGGTGAGCAAGGCTCCGGTGAAACGATTCCTGGTGGTTCACTGCTGATTTTTGAGGTGGAGTTGATTGATATTGTAAAAGGGCAGAACTAAACGATTATTATCACCATATAAATTTCCCATCAGCATGACAACAGATCCGCGTTACCCCATCGGCAAAGTGCAGTTTGTTGATTATTCTGAGAAGGAAAAGGAAGCAAGGCTGGCAGATATTTTGTTTCTTCCAAGGATGCTTGAGTATGCTGTATTGAACCTGGATGAAGCACAGATCCAGACACCATACCGTGAAGGCGGTTGGACGGTGAATCAGCTCATTCACCATGTGGCCGATTCTCACATGAATGCCTTCATTCGATTCAAGCTTGGATTGACAGAAGATGCACCGGTCATCAAGCCTTATAACCAAGATCAATGGGTAGAAACGGCTGATGTCTTGAACAGCCCCGTCAATATATCCATCACCCTGCTTCATTCTTTGCACCATCGCTGGTATGAATTGCTGAAAACGATCAAGGATGAGGAGTGGCAAAGAACCGTATTTCATCCTGAGCAGCAGCGGCATATCACCCTCTGGCAGTTGCTGTTGATCTATGCCTGGCATGGCAAACACCACGCTGCGCATGTTACCAACCTTCGGGAGCAAATGGGCTGGTAGATTCTGTTGTTCATATTGTGTAATTTTATTCTAATCTCCGTCTATGAAAGGCTTTCATTTTTCAAAATTTACAAAGCGTGATGACGGGAAAAGTGATTTTGAAAAATTGCTTGACATTTTCATGCAATTGCTGGACTATACCAATGGTGATGCATCAGAAGCGTTGCGCTGGATGACCGAGCTGGACAAGGAATACAAGTTCAGCACACCACAATATGGCATTGGAGATTTTATTGAAGACCTTAAGCAGAAAGGATACATAGACGATCAGAATGAAAAGGGTGAAATAAAAATCACCCCCAAGACTGAGCAGGGCATTCGGAAACGTTCACTGGATGAGATTTTCGGAAAGCTGAAAAAAGCGCGTAAAGGCAATCACAGCACTTTCAAATCTGGTCAGGGTGATGAAACCAATCCTGAAACCAGGCCATTTCAATTTGGCGATATGCTTGACCAGATTGATTTTGTGAGTTCTATTCGCAATTCACAGATCAACAGTGGGATAGAAAATTTTTCAATGCGTGAAGAAGACCTTGAAATCCGAGAAGCCGATTTCAAGACACAGACTTCTACCGTGCTCATGATTGACATATCGCATTCAATGATTCTCTACGGCGAAGACCGGATCACACCAGCCAAGAAAGTGGCCATGGCATTGAGCGAACTGATCAAGACAAAATACCCCAAAGATACCCTCGACATTGTAGTGTTCGGCAATGACGCATGGACAATTGAAGTAAAGGATCTTCCTTATCTCCAGGTAGGACCTTATCATACCAACACGGTTGAGGGTATTGAACTTGCCATGGATATTCTTCGCAGGAGGAAAAATTCCAACAAGCAGATTTTCATGATCACCGATGGAAAACCCACCTGCCTCAAGGAAGGAAAAAACTATTACAAGAATGCATTTGGGTTGGACAGGAAGATCACCAATCGTTGCCTCAACCTGGCCGCCCAGTGTAAAAAAGTAAAAATTAAAATCACCACTTTCATGATCACCAGCGACCCCTATCTGCAAAGTTTCGTGAGGGCATTCACGGAAAGCAACAACGGGCGTGCATTTTATGCATCCCTTGACAAACTCGGCAGTTTTGTATTTGATGATTTTGAAAAAGGAAAGAAACGGAATGTGATGTAGATGCCCCTGTATTAAACTTCAACCCCTTCAACTTCTTCAACCCCTTCAACCTCCCTCAACTTTTACAATGGACAACATACATACACTCGGCGCACTAAAAGCTACAGGCTATAAAAGCAAAAGCATCAAAGAAGAAATGCGGGATAACCTGATCAGCAAGATGCAGGCAGGGGAGGAGAGATTTCCTGGTATTGTTGGATACGAGGATACTGTTATTCCTGACACTGAGCGTGCGATCCTGTCAAGGCACAACATGCTTTTTCTCGGATTGCGTGGCCAGGCCAAAACCCGGATGGCGCGCTTAATGATCGATCTTCTGGATGAATATGTTCCATACATCGCCGGTAGCGATATCCATGACGATCCATTCCATCCTATTTCAACCTACGGGAAACGGATGATTGAAGAGCAGGGTGATCAGGCGCCCATCAGCTGGCTTCACAGGACTGAACGCTATGGTGAAAAACTGGCCACACCAGACGTATCTGTGGCTGATCTTATCGGTGACATCGATCCGGTAAAAGCCGCCAACCTGAAGTTGGATTTTTCAGATGAACGTGTGATTCATTATGGCATCATCCCTCGGAGCAACCGCTGCATTTTTGTGATCAATGAGTTGCCCGATTTGCAGGCCCGCATACAGGTTTCCCTGTTCAATATTCTGCAGGAAGGCGATATTCAGATTCGTGGATTCAAGTTGCGCTTGCCATTGGATATTGTCTTTGTGTTCACTGCCAACCCTGAGGATTATACCAACCGCGGTTCAATTGTGACACCATTGAAGGACCGTATCGAGAGCCAAATACTTACACACTACCCCAAATCAATGGAAGCGGCCTTGAGCATTACCGCCCAAGAGGCCGCTGTACACGAATCACAATCTAAGCTCATTGACCAAAGTGATCTGGGGGCAAGAATCATTGAGCAGATTGCCTTTGAGGCCAGGTCCAGTGAGTTTGTTGACCAGAAGAGCGGTGTTTCCGCCAGGTTGACCATTGCTGCTTTGGAAAATGCATTCAGTGCCGCAGAAAGAAGGGCATTGATCAACAAAGAGAAATCAACACAGATATGGATGAGTGATCTGCAGGGCATAATTCCTGCTATCACTGGAAAGATAGAGTTGGTGTATGAAGGCGAACAGGAAGGTCCTTATCAGGTGAGTGTAAATTTGCTTGAGCGATCCATCAGAACTGTCTTTACGCAGTATTTTCCTGATCCTGAGGGCTTCAAGAAAAAGCGCAACAAGGAAGCCACTGTTGAAAGTCCATACAAAACCGTTTCACAATGGTTTGATCTTGGTAATCATATCAACATGTTGTTTCATTTGAAGGACAATGATCGTGTGAAATTACTGAACACAGTCGTCGGATTGTCTGAACTTGTTTTACAATATTATCCCAAGGCAACTGGCAAACACAAGGCACTGCTCATGGAATTTGTTCTTTATGGATTAAGTGCTTATTCACTCATCAGCAAGAAAATCCTTTCTGAAAAAATCGAGTTCAGGGATTTGATGGGAAGTATGTTTTCGGGGGAAGAGATTTAGGGAGGTTGAAGCGTTGGGGGTTGTGAGTTATGGGTTGTGGGTTGGGTTGGACACGTTAGTCATATTTTATGGTTTATAGATGCTGAATAGTGCTGACATGAGTCAAGTTTTGTGTCAACTTAAATTAGGACGAGGCATTAAACGAATAAGAAAAGGCCAAGCATTGCTTGGCCTTTTCTTATTCACAACCCTAAACCCACAACTCATTAACTATTTATTCACCGCTTCCAGCCCCCTCAAATAATCCAACAAAATCAGCGCCTGGCGAATTTCCATGAACATCGTTCTTTGGTCGTTGTTCAGGTTGTCGGCCTTGTTGGACATGAGGTCTTGAACGGCCTGGTTCATTTCAGGAATGGACATTCCTCCGATATAGGCATAATAAGCCAATTGTTCGTTCAGGTCTTTGCTCAATGAAGCAGAAACTTTTGCAGCAAGTTTCTTGTCGCCGGCTTTGTAGGCTGCTTCAAGGAACTGGATGCTGATGGTATTGTGTTGGTTCTGTCTGCTGACAAGTCCGTATGGGAAATTCTCTGCAAGCAAATTCTTGTCGGCAATATTCAGCAGTTCTTTGGCCTTCTCTGTCTGGCCTTCCAAAGCCAGCTGGTTGGCTACTTCAGCATATGATTGCCTGATGCCCACCAGGTGTCTCCTGTTTTCCTCATCAAAATAGACGCCAGGAATATTGGCACTTCCGAATGCAAATTTATTCTTCAACACTTCATAAGATACCCTTGAATTGATCATGTTCTGGCCGGCCACAGGAACAAGGCGATAGGCCTGACCCTCGCTGCGGAGGTATTGGCTAAAACCCAATTCGCCAAATGGAGAGGTAAAATAGATTGGGCGGCTCCATTTGTTGGCAGCAATGATGTTCAATACTGCCATGTCATTTTTCAGGAGCATGTCTTTGGGAAGATCGAACCTTATTTCAGTGCCTACACTATCCCCCGGTTCTACTGTACCATTTTTTCTTACAGTGGCAATGTCAACGGGCAGACTTACTTTCTTCACAGGAAGATAGTTCATCATGGTTCCGTCCTGCATTTGCAATTGCGCTGAAGGATCATCGCTGCCAATGAAATCATGCATCAGGCTGTAGAGGTCCACATACCTGTTCTGGTCGGTGATGCCTTCCCTTTCAAAGAACCTTACATAGTCGCGCTTTCCACCTTCAATCTGGTCCGCTGACCAGATGACGTCAATTGGAGCACTTTCGTTCACTTTGTAGCGCATCTGGTTTATGTACCAGTCAATGCCCAGCAAAGAATAGTTGATAACCCTGATGTCTTTCCTGATGCCTTCCACTTCCTGTGCATACCAAAGAGGGTAGGTATCGTTGTCTCCAAATGTAAAGAGTATCGCATTGGGGGCACAGCTCTCAAGGTAGTTTTTGGCGAGGTCGCGTGCAGTTTGTTTTTTGCTTCTGTCATGATCATCCCACTCTTCTGCCGCCATTAGTACTGGTACGGCCAAAAGGCAAACCAATGCTGCAGCTGCATTTGAAACCGATTGACTGGTAAACTTTGATAACCAATCTTTGATTTGCAATACACCCAAACCAATCCAAATGGCAAATGCATAGAAGGAACCTACATAGGCATAGTCTCGTTCACGTGGTTGGTTGCCCGCTTGGTTCAAATAGAAAACAATGGCCAGGCCTGTAAAGAAAAACAGGAGGAAGGATACAAATGAACCTTTCTTGTCTTGCTTGTATTGATAAAGAATACCGAGGATCCCAAGAATAAAAGGAAGCGCAAAAAGCTTGTTGTTTGCCTTGTTTTGCTTTATGCTCTGCGGGAGTTTATCCTGGTTCCCCAACATGGCATTATCTACCGCACTGATGCCAGTGAGTGTGTTTGCATCGCGTTTGTTGCCGAAACCCTGGATATCATTTTGTTTTCCAACAAAGTTCCAGCCAAAGTAGCGGAGGTACATCCAGCCAATCTGATAGCTCATTGCCCAGCTGATGTTATGGGCCATGGTTGGTTTTTCGCCATCCGCCAGGTTGAGCCAGCGTTGGTAGAAGGTAGCATGACCCTGGTCATTGCTGGCATCCCATACGCGTGGTAGCAACATTTTGTCTTCTGCTTCATACACAGGAGACTGGTCTTTGCCCACTGCAAGGTATTTTTCTTTTCCTTTCACATAGCGGGTTGATCCCTCTTCGTAGTCGATGGGTTTTGCAGTAAATACCTGACCGTAAAGCAACGGGAAGTCTCCGTATTGCTCACGACCAAGGTATCCTTCAAGGCTCATTGGATTGTCAACATTGTACATGTCGATGGCAGGGTTTGCTGCTGAACGAATCATCGTTGTGATGTAGGTTGAATATCCCAACAACATGAAAGCAAAGCACCAGAGGCCCAGTTTAAGAAAATATCCATTGGCCTTCATTTTTCCGGAATTGGCATATTTGATGCCCAAGAAAATCGCAAGTACCAACAATGCGAAAAACACGGTGAAGCCAGTAAAAAATGGCATTCCCAGTGAATTGACGAAGAAGATGTCGAACTTTCCTGCGGTTTTGATCGTGTACTGAATAACCGCTTTCTGTGCAACTCCGGTTATGATACACCCGATGATAAACGCAATGAAGGTTCCTTTTCCGGTAACCTTGTAACGCTTATAGTAATATACCATTACAATGGCAGGGATGGTAAGCAGGTTGAGCAAGTGAACGCCAATGGAAAGACCCATCATGAAAAAGATCAGTACAATCCATTTGTCCGCTCCGGGTTGATCGGCATTGTGTTCCCATTTCAACATCATCCAAAAAACCAGTGCCGTGAAAAAGGATGAGAGTGCATATACCTCGCCTTCAACAGCACTGAACCAAAATGAATCACTGAAGGTATAGGCCAAAGCACCAACAGTACCAGCAGCCATGATAGAGAAGATCTGGTTTCCGTTCAGTACTTCAGATCCTTTTTGTACGATTTTTCGTGCAAAATGGGTGATGGTCCAGAACAGGAACATGATGGTGAAGCCACTTGCCAGCGCACTCATCACATTTACGGCTTTTGCAGCCGTAAGAGGGTTGTCTCCAAAGAAAATGATGAAAACCCTGCCGATGATCACAAAAAGTGGCGCTCCTGGAGGATGGGGAATCTGCAGTTTAAAACATGAGCTGATAAATTCACCACAATCCCATAAGCTTCCGCCTGCCTCTGCGGTCATGATATAGACAGAACAAGCGATAGCTGTTACGATCCATCCAACGATGTTGTTAATCCTGTTAAACGACATATTTTTGTGTTTAGGAGACAAATATAATGAAATGCGTTTTGAGTTGTGGGGTTTGAATCTAGTCTTCCTGTTGGCGCTTTTATATTTATAGACATAATACTGGTGTTCAGGGGTTTTACAGCTGATTTTAGATGTGTAAATATTGCTTACAACATATCATTTTAGCGCAACAGAAAAACTAATCCCTCCTTTTGAATACGATTTTTAAATTTCATTTTGCTCGAATGTAAAAACCCATTATTTTTGCACTCCCAATTACGGAGTGGAATGAACTCGTAGCTCAGTTGGTAGAGCAATACACTTTTAATGTATGGGCCCTGGGTTCGAGTCCCAGCGGGTTCACTCTCAAAAGCCACCTTTTTAAGGTGGCTTTTTCCATTTGCGCATCTGTCTTTTCAAAATGAGTGATAAGCCCAATCGTCCAGAGTATAATGGTTATTTGAATTTATGAGTAGATTTGCAGTATGAGCCAATTCACGAATAAAACAGTTGTTGTTACAGGTGGAACGGATGGCATAGGACGGGCCTTGGTCCTGAATTTTTTAGATTTGGGGGCCAACGTCGTTACCTGTGGGCGAAACCAGCAAAAAATTCTTGCTTTAGAGGCCGAGGCTCCAATGGGGAGAATTTGTGTGCTCAATGCTGATGTTTCTGTCGAAAAGGACTGTGAACGTTTGGTGGATCATGCTGTGAAAATGTTTGGAAGCATAGATATTTTGATCAACAATGCAGGAATCTCAATGAGGGGCTTGATGGAAGATGGTGGGAAAGGCATTATTCCGGTGATCAAAAAGGTAATGGACGTCAATTTTTATGGAGCTATGTATTGTACAACCTTTGCACTGCCCCACCTGATCAAGTCAAGTGGAGTAGTGGTAGGGGTGTCCTCCATTGCAGGATACAGAGGCTTGCCTGGTAGAAGCGGATATTCTGCGTCCAAATTCGCCTTGCAGGGTTGGCTAGAAGCCCTAAAAACAGAGGTGGTTGAAAAAGGTGTTCATGTCATGTGGGTTAGTCCCGGGTTTACAGCTTCAAACATCAGGAACGTTGCTTTGAACCAACATGGAGAAGCCCAGGGAGAATCCCCATTGAATGAAAATGAATTGATGGATGCATCAACCTGTGCCAACATCATCATAGCGGCCATTGCCAAGCGAAAACGAACTGTTGTGATGACTTTCCAGGGTAAACAGACGGTTTTCCTCAATAAATTTTTCCCATCTCTGGCTGACAAGTTGGTCAGGAAATTTTTCTTTAGAAATGGGGAATTGATTAAATAGTTTCATTCAATACCTTCAACCACTTCAACCTTTTCCTCCTATATGCCCATCCTCACTTTCACCAGCGATTTCGGATCATCTGACCATTTGGTTGGAGGGGTGAAGGGTGAGATCTTGAAATTGAATGAAGGCTTTCAGATCATTGATATCACTCATGAAATCATCCCCTATAATTTTATGCAGGCAGCCTATGTATGCCGCAATATTTTTTCAGCCTTTCCTCCAGAGTCTTTTCACTTGGTTTTGGTGAATGCTTTCGACAGCAATGTAAATCATTTGTTGCTGGTCCGGCACAATGGGCAAATTCTGGGAATTCCTGACAATGGATTGATTACCATGATACTGGGAAGAGTTCCCGATGAAGTAGTAGCCATCCCATTCCCTCCGGGGTTCAAAAAAAATATCCGAAATTTCACTTCTTTGCTGGTAGAGGCATTTTCAGGGCTGCTTAGCGGAGTCAGGCTTGAAAAGCTGGGTACTTCTCCTGTTACCATCCAGGAAAAGCACCTCATGAAGCCGTTTTCCTCTGATCAATACATTGAAGGTCAAATACTTATGATCGACAGGTTCTTGAATGTAATCGTGAACATTACGCAACAAGAGTTTGAGTCCAGCAGACGAAACCGGCCCTTCAAAATCGTGCTGTTGAGGGATGCCTTTATTGAAAAAATAAGCGACCATTATGCTGATGTGCCCGAAGGAGAGAAACTGGCATTTTTCAATGAAGCTGGTTATTTGGAGATAGCCGTTAACAAAGGGTATGCGGCCCCATTATTTGGACTGGGTGAATTTTCTGGCAGTGGTCAGCATCACCATGAAAAAAGGCAGTATTATCAAACTGTCAAGGTATTTTTTGAGTAAGGTCATTTTGGTTGATTTTTTCCTTAATTTGCCCGATTAGAAAACCAATATCCTACTATTTATGCCTAAGTTCCTCAAACACCGAGTTCGTGGGGTAATTTATTTTTGTTTATTTACATCCATTTTCCAGTTTACCGAAGTGAGGGGGCAATTGCCTGTTTTTACTCAGTTTTCTCAGAACCAACTGAATGTCAATCCGTCTTTTGCTGGCTATTTTGATGAAGATATCAAGGTGAATGCACTCTATAGGACTCAATCCTATTCCAAGTTGGTGACCTCTACTTTTACGAATGCATCTTTTCAGATGAGACCCTACTTGGATTTTATACCTGAAAATGATATCATGGGCTTTGGTATCAATGCGTATTCTCATAAAACCCTAAGTTCCTATTCTCATAATGCCTTATCTGCTACCATGTCATATTCCAAGGGTTTGGATTATGCGGGTACCCAGACCCTTGGAATTGGATTTCAGGGAAGGTATAACTCTAAAAGGGTTGATTACACTCAATTGCTTTTTCCCAACCAATTTGACATCATTGGATATACGCCCAACTTACCCAATAACGAGCCCATTCAAGTGATCAACACCAATTTTTTTGATTTGAATGCTGGCGTTTTGTATAGTGCAATTGGCGAGAATGAGGCTTTCACTGCCGGCTTTTCAATGTATAATGTTAACCAAATCAGCAGTGATAGAGCAAAATTGGCTAGCAGGGATGGATTGACTTATAATTACCATCTTGGTTACTCTCGTTACCTCTCTGAATACAGTCAGGTTTTCTTGGGCGGACTGCATTCATCTTCCTTAAAGCAAGGCGCAACGTCTATCATTGGAGCCGTTCAGTTCATGCCAGATTATGCCAGATTTATTGGGTTTGACGTTGGGGGTATCTATGTACTGAACAACAGTTTTTCACCATTTGTGAACCTCAACATGAATCTCGTCAGGGCATCGTTCACTTACAATGTTCCTATTGCTCCCAACATTTCCTATGTACAACAGTCTAATGCATTTGAAATAGGAATTCAACTTCTCTTCTCAAGACCAACAGAGAACAATACCATCGCCAAAAGACATATGAGTTGTTTTAAATAAACAATTTTTTACAGACATTATAATCGACCATTCATGAAGTTTTTAAGAAAAATTCGATTTGCTTTCACCGGACTGCTGTTGCTATTGTCCAATCTATTGATTGCACAGACATGTCCAGTCATCAATTCGGTTACCAATAGCAGTGCAGTTTGTGTGGGTACAAGTTTTGTGATGCAAGTCAATGCCAGTTCTCCTGACCTATCAACGCTTACCTATTCTTGGTTTAAGAACGGTGTCGCAATCACTGGTGCATCCACCAATCAGTATACAATTAGTAGTTTCTCTGCAGGAGATGCTGCTTCTTACACGGTAAAGGTTGGCAATGCATGTGGAACCCTGACTACATCAAATCCTATTCAATTGACCCTCTCAGGGTTACCTGTAATCACAAGTAGTTTTAGCAGTCCAACAACCATTTGTGTAGGAGCTGATTTCTCTACATCAGTAACAGCTACATCGAATGTTGGCGATGCTTTGACATACCAATGGTCCAAAGGGGCGGTAAATATCACAGGCGCAACGGCATCCTCATTTTTAATCAGCCGTGTTGCCGAGGGTGATGCTGGATCATTCAGGGTTGCAGTGACAAATTCTTGTGGAACTGTTAATAGTTCAGTACACCAGCTTATCATAAAAAAAATCCCTGTAATCCTTAACCAACCCGCTTCGGCTCAGTTATGTACAGGTAGTCCTGTTGCTGTGACCGCTGATGTAACTGGTGCAGATACCTATTCCTGGACCAAGAATAATATTAGTATTGGTAACAGCACAACCAATGTTACCATTTCGAGTGCCCAGCTCATTGATGGTGGAACGTATAAGTATACTGCAACAAATGCATGTGGAGCCACTATAAGCAATGAAGCAGTTATAACGGTTAAAGCAAAACCTACGATACAATCCGTCACGCAAGGCGCTACCATTTGTCAAGGGGCAAGCAGGAGTCTTACCGTAGTGGCTAATGGGAACAACGATAATAGTCTTACCTATCAATGGAGTCTTAACGGATCTCCGATCGTGGGAGCTACTGCTGCAACTTATTCCATTGTGAGTTTTTCATCATCAAATGCCGGTACTTATTCAGTTGCTGTCACCAATTCATGTGGAACAACCACGAGCACCAGTGTTGCTGCAGATTGCATACTCAGCCTATCCTCTGCACCTACCATCACAAGTGTATTTACCAGTCCTGTGAATATCTGTGTTGGTGAGAATTACAGCACTCAAGTAATTGCAAACACAAATGCTGGCGGAGCACTCAGTTATCAGTGGAAAAGAGCAGGATCACTGATTCCCGGTGCTACAAATGCCACGCTTAATCTTACTGCATTACAAACAACTGATGCTGGTATTTATACTGTCGAAGTGATCAATGGTTGCGGACCAACTACCAGTGCTAATTTGCAGATAAATGTATCTCCAAAGCCAATCATTACATTACAGCCGGTTGGATCAACAGTTTGTGTTGGTGCCGCCATCACTCTTTCAGCAGATGTTGCCGGCGCTACTTCGTTTAAATGGCAGAAGGATGGTGTTGATGTTGGAAATATTACCAAGACATTTACATTGTCCAATTCCGCGAAAACAGATGCAGGATCGTTTACTTTTATTGCTTCTAATGGATGTGGTAATACCAGCAGTGCTGCTGCTGTGATGGTTATTAATGGCAAGCCTGCTATCAACAGCATTGCATCTCCTGCAAATGTATGTGTCGGCAGCACTGCAACATTGGTGGCTAGCGTTAATGGGAATGGCGATAACAATCTTACCTATTCATGGTCCTTGAAAGGCATAGCCATTCCGAATGGTAATGCATCAACACTGTCGGTCCCGAATTTTCAGTCTTCAAATGTTGGGGTATATGCTTTGGCAGTGACCAATGGTTGTGGAACGACAACTTCAACATCACTCAGTCTGGATAAGGATGTACAGTTGATTCAAGCTCCTTCAATTGCAGCTGTTGTGGATCAAAATGTTTGTTTGAATGCCACGTTGAATGTATCGCCCACGCTGACCAATTTGGGCGGCGTTCCGGCAACTTATCAGTGGTATTTTGAAGGTGGTATATTGCCTGATCAGCAATCATCTCAGTTGCGTATTTCCAATATTCAATCAAACAAATCAGGACGTTATTTTTTATCTGTCAACAATGGTTGCAGTCCTGTAAGTGGAGCGCCATTTAATGTGAATGTTTTGGAGTTGCCTGTAATTAAAACACAACCTGCTGCAGTTTCTGATCTTTGTGTTGGCAGTGTTTTCAGTATTGAGGTTCTTTCGACTGGTGCCCAATTGCTTCAATGGTTTAAGAATGATGTTGCGATAGCTGGTGCTAATGGTTCAAGTTATTCAATTTCATCTTTGTCTGTTTCAGATGCCGCACGTTACAATGTAAAAGTATCCAACAATTGTGGGTATTCAATTACGAGCAGCAATGCAGTGTTGACTGTTGGTTCATCTCCTACAGTTGTTACTCCGCCTGCCAATATCAGCTCCTGTTTGGGTCAGTCTGCTTCTGCCAACATTGTTGCTAACACGAACGGTGGTGGCCCTCTTAAATATGAATGGAGTACAAGTACTGGGGTTATTGCAGGCGCTACCTCATCTACCTTCAGTTTAGCAAACGTGTCTAAAGCTGATGCAAAGACCTACACAGTCTCAGTTGGAAACAATTGTAGTGGAAAGATCAACGGAGGAAGTTTTGCGTTAACATTGGCGGATAAGCCAACAGTACTTATCTCGACATCCATACCCAATAATGCAACTACTGGGAATCCAACTGTTTGCCTGGGTTCACCTATCAGTTTTACTGTTACTGAAAATTCAAATGGGGCTGCATTGAGTTATACATGGTATAAAGATGATATAAGCAAGGGTGTTCAGAGCACTAATGCACTGACCATTGCTTCAAGTACTTCCACTGATGCAGGAGTATATAAGTTGGCAGTGTCAAATGCCTGCGGTGTTGCAATCAGTAATTTAATTACTTTCAGTGTTCATGACAAGCCATTAATTGTCACACAGCCTGAATCAGTTACCTTGTGTGAAGGTACTACCCTCAATTTGTCACCACTCGCGCAAAATAAGACCGGTACCAGTTCTCCTATCCAGTACAGTTGGACGTTTAATGGAAATGGACTCTCTTTTACAAGCTCCAACTTGACACTTGCCAATGTTTCAACTGCAAATACAGGGAGTTATCGTCTTCAAGCCAGAAATGAGTGCGGGTCTGTATCAAGCAATATTGCTGCAGTTACTGTTGTTTCTAAACCTAAATATGCAATCTTAACACCTTCAAGTGAATTATCGATTTGTTCTCCAATCTCACAAACCAGAACACTTGCATTAAACGTCTATGCAGATAATGCTGTGCAACCCAATATCACCTGGACAACAGATGTTGGTAGTATTACTGGCTCAAATAATCTACCGAGTATTGGGATTGCTTCTGTAGGAAAAAATGCCACGTATTTCGCAACCATGACGAATGCTTGTGGTAGCACGCAATTGAATAATGGTCAAGGAATTATTGTTTATAATGAATCAGCCCTGCCTAGTGTTGCCAAATACTCTATGCCGCCCTTGACAACATTTTGTGAGCGTTCACCGATGAAATTGAATGTCTCCACCAATTCCAATGGTTATGAAACTTACGTGTGGAAGCTGAATACTAAAGTTGTTCAGACAAATCAATCAGGAAATCCAAGTTCTTCCGACTTTCAAAAAATTGTAACATCTGCCGATGGTGGAACCTATACGGTTGACATTACAAATAGTTGTGGGACAGTAGCCAATGCAGTTAGTATTCCTGTTACCATCAATCCAACCCCTAATATTGACTTCAATGTCAGCAGTCAGACCACTCAATGTCTTGCTGGGAATATTTTCACTTTTAACAATACTTCAACCAACACCACTGGCGGAATTCGGTACACCTGGGACTTTGGTGATGGCGTAAAGAATATTACAGCGATTCTTACAGCCTCTCACACCTATACTGTATCAGGCAATCAAGTTGTGAAGCTGACTGGTATCAATGATTTTGGTTGTACAAGTTCCAATACAAGGAATGTAGTTATTGCTGCAGATCCTCGCATTTCTGCTCAGCCTGTAGGAAAAGTAGTGTGTGAAGGAGATGGATATTTGCTTTCTGCAACCATCAACAACGGTGGTGCGACTTCCTTGAGTTATCAGTGGTATTTTAATGGCCAACCCATTTCGAACAATAACTCCAATACATATTCAATAGTTTCTATGAGTGCTTCCAATGTTGGAAGCTACTATCTTAAAGTAATGAATTCCGGATGTGGCCTGTCTGCACAATCTGAGCCAGTAAATATTTCTTATCAGGAGCGTCCCGATGTCAGCTTCAATGTGGGCGGTAAATCACTCACTTCTTGTATCACCGCAGCAGAATATACTTTTACCAATACTACCCCTGCAGTTGCCGGGGTGACCTATCTTTGGAATTTCTCTGATGGTAAATTTTATACCAGTCCAAATGTTGTTCATACTTTCGTAAATACAGGAATTTATAATGTTACCCTAACTGCTTCGGCAGGAGGATGCAGTGCAACTGGGTATTTGCTTGGAAACCAAGCAAGCAGGATCAGGATTGATGGAGTTCCTGTGATCAATAAAGATTTGCCATCCGTTGTTACCTACAAAAAGGGTGATCCCATTGTACTGAATATTAATGCCGGTGCTATAGACGCAAATGGTACAGAAATGCCTGTAAACTATTATTGGTACAAGTTGCCATCAACGACTGTTATCGGCACCAATAGCCCTACATTTAATTCTATTACCAGTGCGTTGGTTTCTGATTCTGGTAGGTATTATGTTACGGTAAACAATGTTTGTGGCTCAACCAGGAGCAATACCACTTTGGTTAAAGTAAATGATGTTCCTTCTATTACTTTACAGCCAATAGCCACCAGTGTTTGTTTGGGTAAGTCATTGCAATTGAAGGTTGGAGGCATTTCTAATGATAACAGTACACCCCTTTACCAATGGTATTATCGAAAAGATCTAAGTGCTACCCCTTTGCCAATCCCGAGTGGTACTGGGCCAATTCTTAATATTGCAGCATTCTCTAACAACGATGTTGGAAATTATTTTGTCAAACTTTCCAATGAGATTGGTGCTGTTGAAAGCAATTCAATTTTGGTTATAGCAGAATCTATGCCTACTGTTAATGCCATTAATTCGATCCCATCTCTGGAATCAGGTATTTGCGTCAACACAGGACTGCAATTGAATGCTTCAGTATCAACCTTGACCAATAGTAGTTATACTATAAGTTGGGAACAAAATGGGGTTGCGCTGACAGGTCAGGAGGCCTTGCAGATTAATTTTGCGTCAATCAAAAAATCAAATGCAGGTGAGATTGCCATAAAAGTTACCAATACTTGTGGCACATCAACACGGAAGGTAAACCTTAATGTAATTGATATTCCTCAATTCATTCAATCGCCCTCTGCTGTTAATGCCTGTATAAATGGCTCTGCCACATTTATCGCTAAGTTGCAGTCTATTAATTCAGGATCTCCTTTTGGTTATCAGTGGCTTAAAAATGGTGTTGGTTACACCGGTACTGGTATTGTAACCAATGAGCAGTTGAGTTTATCAAACATACAAATTACAGATGCTGCTGTTTATGCCCTTCAGTCTACGAACACATGTGGTCTAAATACTTCTTCTGCAGGTAAGTTGACCGTTGTGGCCACAGCGCCAGCTATATCTCAACAGCCTTCTGCCGTTAATACCTGTGCTGGGGGACAAAATACAGTAACATTGGTGGCGAGTTCTGATGATAATCAATTGCTTTATAGTTGGTATAAAAACGGCAATCTTTTGTCAAAAGAAGTCGCTTCACAGCTTTCATTCAATACGATTGCAGCTTCTGATGCGGGTACTTACAGGGCAATAGTCACTAATGGTTGTAATCTCAGCACTACAAGCAATACATTTCAAATTGTAGTTAAAGAAAAGGTAAGCCTGAATGCTAAGATTGTTGACAAGAAAATTTGTGTTGGAAACAACCTTGGAGCCGATATCAGTTCCTATCTTATTGGCGCAGATATCAATACTACCTACCAGTGGATGTTGAACGGGATAAATCTTTCAGATGCTACGGCAAAAACGAATAACCTGACTTTGTTGAATGTCAATAAAACGAACGAAGGTTCCTATAGTGTGCTTGCGAGCAACAGTTGTGGAGCTTCTTCCTTGGATTTGTTCAAGTTGTCTACTACTGCGGTTCCTGAGATTACGACCCAGCCGATTGCTGGATTTGCGTGTGCTGGGGGAAGTTTCACGAACACGGTAGTAGTTGCAAATGCTGCACAGCTGCCATTGAGTTACCAGTGGTACAAGGATGGCAATATTGTTGCGAGCAATGGTTTGAGTCAACAATTGTTGCTGCAGAACATTGCGATAGCAGACCAAGGATTGTATGCGGTGCGAGTGAGCAATACATGTGGTACGACACAATCGTCTTCCGCCCGTCTATCCTTGACAGGCAATCCTTTGATATCGCAGCAACCGGCAGCCATAAGCTCCTGTTCAGGTTTGGAGAACAAAGCCATTGTTGTGGCAAGTTCTGACGATAACCGTTTGGCCTATAGTTGGTACAAGGACGGTGCATTGATTGCTGGTCAGATCAATCCTCAATTGGTATTTTCTAAGATAGGATCTGGTGATGGAGGTACCTATAGGGTTATTGTCACGAATGGATGTAATTTGAGTACAACGAGTAGTAATTTCCAGGTTGTTGTAAAAGAGAAGATTGCATTGACGGGAAGTATTGCTGACAAGGTTCTATGTGTGGGTACTAATTTGAATGCAGACATCAGTGCATCTTTGTCGGGAGTTGATCTTGCTTCTGTTTATCAGTGGAAGTTGAATGGCATCGATATTGCTGACGCAAGTGCCAAGACCAATTTCCTTAAGTTGTTGAACCTTTCTAAAACGAACGAAGGTTCCTATAGTGTGCTTGCGAGCAACAGTTGTGGAGCTTCTTCCTTGGATTTGTTCAAGTTGTCTACTACTGCGGTTCCTGAGATTACGACCCAGCCGATTGCTGGATTTGCGTGTGCTGGGGGAAGTTTCACGAACACGGTAGTAGTTGCAAATGCTGCACAGCTGCCATTGAGTTACCAGTGGTACAAGGATGGCAATATTGTTGCGAGCAATGGTTTGAGTCAACAATTGTTGCTGCAGAACATTGCGATAGCAGACCAAGGATTGTATGCGGTGCGAGTGAGCAACACTTGTGGTATGACACAATCGTCTTCCGCCCGTCTATCCTTGACTGGCAATCCGGTGATATCGCAGCAACCGGCTGCCATCAACTCCTGTTCAGGTTTGGAGAACAAAGCCATAGTTGTGGCTAGTTCTGACGATAACCGTTTGGCGTATAGTTGGTACAAGGACGGCGCATTGATTACTGGTCAGATCAATCCTCAATTGGTATTTTCTAAGATAGGATCTGGTGATGGAGGTACGTATAGGGTTATTGTCACGAATGGATGTAATTTGAGTACAACGAGCAGCAATTTCCAGGTTGTTGTAAAAGAGAAGATTGCATTGACGGGAAGTATTGCTGACAAGGTTCTGTGTGTGGGTACTAATTTGAATGCGGACATCAGTGGATCTTTGTCTGGTGTTGATCTTGCTTCTGTTTATCAGTGGAAGTTAAATGGCATTGATATTGCTGACGCGAGTGCGAAGACCAATTTCCTTAAGTTGTTGAACCTTTCCAAGACGAACGAAGGTTCCTACAGTGTTCTTGCGAGCAACAGTTGTGGAGCTAGTTCCTTGGATTTGTTCAAGTTGTCTACTACTGCGGTTCCTGAGATTACGACCCAGCCGATTGCTGGATTTGCGTGTGCTGGTGGAAGTTTCACGAACACGGTAGTTGTTGCGAATGCTGCACAGTTGCCATTGAGCTATCAATGGCTTAAGGATGGCAATATTGTTGCGAGCAATGGTTTGAGTCAACAATTGTTGTTGCAGAACATTGCGGTAGCAGACCAAGGATTGTATGCGGTGAGAGTGAGCAACAGTTGTGGTACGACACAATCTTCTTCTGCCCGTCTATCCTTGACAGGCAATCCTGTGATTGCTCAGCAGCCTCAACCCATAACTGCTTGCGTAGGGGAGGAGGGAGTCGCTACAATCGTGGCAACTTCAGATGATGATCAAATCCAATACAGCTGGTTCAAAGACGGTATTCTTGTGCCTGGGCAAATTGGACCAAGGTTGGTATTTGCCAAAATTGCATCAAATGATGTTGGTGTTTATCGAGCTGCTGTAACCAATGGATGTAAACTGACAACAACCACCAGCAACTTTCAGATCATCATCAAGGAGAAGATAAGCCAGCTTGCAACAATTGCCGATAAGCAACTTTGTGCAGGAACCGACCTGCTGGTTGATATCAGTAAAAACCTGAAAGGTGCTGACCTGACTTCTTCCTACCAGTGGAAGCTAAACGGTATAAATATTGTGGATGCTTCTGCCGTCACCAATACAATTAAATTGTTGGCTGTTTCCAAATCCAATGTAGGAAACTACGCTGTTTTGGCCAGCAATTCATGCGGTTCGTCATTGCTAGACCTGTTTAAATTGGGTGTGACCAACCTGCCATCTATCGAGACACAGCCATTGGCAGGTGAGGTGTGTGAAAATCTTGATTGGTCCAACAAAGTTGTTGTTTCCAATACTGACCAGATTGGGTTTACATACCAATGGTTTAAAGATGGTCTTCCATTGCTGGGCGCAAACAATCCGGAGATTTATCTTTCCAATGTCAATGCATCCAATCAAGGATTGTACAGTGTCAGGTTGAGCTCCGCCTGTGGAAATGTGATGAGCAACAAGGAGCTCTTCCAAGTAAGGGCCAAGCCTGACGTGTCAATATCGCTGCTTGGCACCGCGCCTAACCAGTGTTTGGAAACCAACGCCTTTGTGTTCAGGCCAAATGTTTTGATCAACGACAATTCAACTGTAGACCTGACTTGGGATTTTGGTGATGGGGTTTTCAGCAAGCAAAATCAGGTCAGCCACAGTTATCAGTTTTCAAATGATTTCAACGTTTACCTTTTTGCCAAAAGTGCTTATGGATGTTTGGACACTGCTAAGCAGGTGGTTTCAGTCAATGCCAAGCCTGTTGTGGTGGAGAACATTTTAAGCCAGATAATCTGTGCAGGTGGACAATTGAACTACAATGTGGATGTAAAGCTGAAGCCAAATGAAACTGTAGGATACCAATGGTTCTTTAATCAAGATCCAATTGCCAATGCGGTTAAAAATTCTTTCTCGCTCAACAACGTGCAGAAAGTCAACAACGGCTTGTACAAATTGAAGATCACCAATGCCT
The DNA here is from genome assembly GCA_044341875.1 of Chitinophagaceae bacterium. GTDB lineage: Bacteria > Bacteroidota > Bacteroidia > Chitinophagales > Chitinophagaceae > Pollutibacter. The sequence goes on from JBIIQT010000008.1 coordinate 67,336, forward strand.
GTGGAATCACCTATTCATCAGAAGCTGAACTCAAGGTGGCTGAGAAGCCACTGGTTACCATTCCTCTGCCTGTAAACCAGAAGGTATGCGAAGGTGAATCCTTCACGCTAAAACCTACAGTATATTCATTACTGCCCAATACGTACCAATGGTATAAAAACGGATTGCCTTATGTTGGTCGGGAGCTGGACAGCCTTTTGTTGAAACGCTTCGCCAACAATGATGTTGCAACATTTAGCGTAATGATCAGCAATCGCTGTGGAACAACTGCTTCAAACGAGGGAAGCCTGATCATGAAAAATATCGCCAGGTCTACACATACCTTGCTCAGTGACACCATCTGTTATCAGTCAGGAACAGCATTGAAGATTACAAGCTTCAACAATAATGATGATAGCCTTTTCTTCAATTGGTACAAGGATGGTGCCTTGATCGCTGGCGCAACCACCACACAGTATCCAATTTTAAAGTTCAATGCCCCAGATGCCGGAGCTTACAGCATTGCATTGACCAATTCTTGCGGGGTATTGAATGTGCCGGTGGCTAGACTCACTTTGAATCAAATTTTTGCCAGTTACAGGTTGGATACCACTGATGCATGCAAGGGAACGCTGAAGGTCAATATGCTTGACACCACAAGGTCTCTGTTTGCAGTAGCCAGCAATTATTGGCAGGTAAAAGAAGAAGCCAAGATTTTGCCCAATGCCAATACCGCCAATTATCAGTTTGCGAACAGCGGTACTTTTACCATTCGCCATGCGGTGATGGATGTAAAAGGCTGTGTTTCTGATACAATTTCAAAAACAGTCATCAACTATGGTAAGCCCACTGCGGCTTTCTCCATCAATGATACCTGTTTGTCTATGCCATCGGTGGCATTGAACAATTCAGTGTATGGGCATGGCAGTTCCAAGTTGGTCAGGTATACATGGAATTTTGGAGATACTGTGATTGTGCGCAATACCCCAATAGTTCCAGGCTATGCCTATAAGACACCAGGATCCAAAACATTGAGTCTGGTAGTACAAAGTGATAGCAGTTGTGTTACCGACACTTTGTCAAAAATCCTGATGGTTTATGGAAAACCAAACGCATCCTTCACAAGCCAGGACAGTTGCCAGGGATTCCCGGTGCTTTTCACCAACAGGAGCAGTACCAGCTATTTGCCTGATTCTGTGGTTAATTTCACCTGGAATTTTGATGATGGAACAGTTGTTAACGCCAGAAATCCCCAACATGTCTTCAAGCAATATGGAGCCTATAAAGTCAAATTGACCGCTTACAGTTCAAGTTGTCCTTTCTTGTTTACCGATACCACCATGAATTTGACCATCAAAAGCCCAAGGGCCAATCTTGAGTATCCGAGGATCCAGACGGTCAAAAAAGTAGTAGGTCAGCTCAATGCAAACGGAGGCGGCAGGAGCTACAGTTGGTTCCCTTATACCGGATTGACCGACTCAAAAATCAGGAATCCAAAGTTCAATTTGAGTGATGACAAGGTCAATTACACCATTACCATCGTCGATTCTGCCGGTTGCGTGTACAAGGACAAACAGGAGGTTTGGGCATTCAACAAGCCGGATATCTATCTCTCTACAGGATTTTCACCCAATAAGGACGGAGTTAACGATCGTTATGCCCCTGAATATGTTGAGATAAAGATCCTGGAGTATTTTAGGGTGGCGGATAAACATAACAGGCAGGTATTTATTACCAATGCGCTGACCGACAAATGGGATGGCAGTTACAAGGGAAGTACATTGCCTCCGGATCCCTACCTGGTTACTGTCTCAGGAATTGATATTTTCGGGAATAAAATTGTCAGGCAGGGGATAGTGGTTTTGGTGAAATAGGAAGATGGTAAATGGCTGGTTATTTTCATCCTTTTTTGCATTAACTTCGCAAAAAATAACTCAAGCTTATGCCTTATTTGTTTACTTCAGAAAGTGTTTCAGAAGGACACCCTGATAAAGTGGCTGATCAAATCTCTGATGCTTTGATTGATAATTTCCTGGCTTTTGACAAACAATCAAAAGTGGCCTGTGAAACCTTAGTAACAACTGGACAGGTTGTGCTTGCCGGTGAAGTTAAGTCCAAGTCCTACCTGGATGTTCAGAGCATTGCTAGGGGAGTGATCAGCAAAATTGGATATACCAAGAGTGAGTACATGTTTGATGCCAACAGTTGCGGTATTTTTTCTGCCATTCATGAGCAATCTTCTGATATCAATCAGGGAGTGGAGCGGAAAAAGAAGGAAGAGCAGGGTGCTGGGGACCAAGGCATGATGTTTGGATATGCGTCCAATGAAACTGCAGATTATATGCCCCTGACCTTGGACCTTGCACACAAGATCCTGCAGGAGTTGGCTGTTTTAAGGAGAGAGAACAAGCAAATTCAATACTTGCGCCCTGATGCAAAAAGTCAGGTGACCATTGAGTATGATGACAATAACAAACCCGTCAGGATTGATACCATCGTTGTTTCAACCCAGCATGATGATTTCGCATCAGAGAAGCATATGCAGGAAAAAATCAAAACGGATGTTGTCAATATCCTGATTCCAAGGATAAAAAAGAAGTTTCCTAAGTATGCCAAATTGTTTAATAGCTCTATTACCTACCATATCAATCCAACTGGAAAATTTGTTATTGGTGGGCCACATGGAGATACTGGGCTTACTGGTAGGAAAATCATTGTGGACACCTATGGTGGCCGTGGAGCCCATGGTGGTGGTGCTTTCAGCGGAAAGGATCCCAGCAAGGTTGATAGGTCTGCCGCTTATGCTACACGTCATATTGCAAAAAACCTCGTGGCAGCTGGATTGGCCGATGAGGTTCTGGTTCAGGTTTCTTATGCCATTGGCGTGGCCAAACCTACCAGCATCAATGTCAATACCTATGGCACTGCCAAAGTAGACCTTAGCGACGGTGAAATTGGAAAAATCGTCGAAGGACTGTTTGACATGCGTCCCTATTTCATTGAGCAACGGTTGAAGCTCAGGAACCCAATTTACAGTGAAACGGCTGCTTATGGCCATATGGGAAGAAAAAATGAGGTCGTAACCAAAACCTTTAGGTCTCCAAACGGCAAGGATAAAAAGGTTAAGGTGGAACTCTTTACCTGGGAGAAGCTGGATTATGTGTCCAAAGTGGAAAAAGCATTTGCAATTTAATATTAAAAAAATATTCATGTCTACTACCGCACAACTCGACTTTGCATTACCGTACAAGGTTAAAGATATTACCCTAGCAGAATGGGGAAGGAAAGAAATCAGGCTTGCTGAGGCAGAGATGCCCGGACTGATGGCCCTTCG
>JBIIQT010000042.1:0-22830 GCA_044341875.1 Chitinophagaceae bacterium
CGAAAAGCAATTTTACCCCACCTTTACGCCCCGGATTAACCAAAAAAAATAACAACATGGACCTCAAACAAATTCAGGATCTTGTCAAGATGGTTAACAAGTCCAACATCAGTGAACTGACCATTGAAGAAAAGGACATCAAAATTACAATCAAGCAAAAGGAGGATAAGTATGTAACTGCAGCACCTATCCAACAGGTACCGGCATTACCTGCTGCAGCTCCTGCGCCAGTTGCTGCCTCAGCTGCACCTGCGGCTGCAGCCCCTGCTCCAGTTGCAAGCAACCTGATAACCATCAAGAGCCCAATGATTGGCACTTTCTACCGCAGGCCTTCCCCAGACAAGCCCAACTTGGTGGATGAGGGAGATGAAGTGAGATCAGGTAAAGTGGTTTGTATCATTGAAGCCATGAAGCTTTTCAATGAAATTGAAAGTGAGATCAGTGGTAAAATCGTCAAGGTTTTGGTGGAAGATTCAACGCCGGTTGAGTTTGATCAACCCTTGTTTCTTGTAGAGCCTGCATAGTCCATCACATTTGGACTTGATTTCATTCATTTAAATTGTTGGCATGACCAAAGATTCTAAAAAGAGTTTCAATAAGATATTGATTGCAAACAGGGGCGAAATTGCCCTTCGGGTGATAAGAACCTGCAGGGAAATGGGCATCAAGACTGTTGCTGTATATTCTACCGCAGACAAAGATAGCCTCCATGTGAAGTTTGCGGATGAGGCAGTATGCATCGGCAGGCCATCCAGCGCAGATTCCTATTTGAACATTCCACACCTCATGGCTGCGATGGAAATCACCAATGCAGATGCTGTTCATCCAGGATACGGCTTTTTGGCTGAAAATGCCAAGTTTGCTGAAATCTGTGGTGAGCATGGTGTGAAATTCATCGGACCAACACCAGACCAGATCAGGTCTATGGGAGATAAGATCACAGCCAAGGAAACCATGATCAAGGCAGGTGTTCCTGTTGTTCCCGGAAGTGGGGGATTGTTGGGAAGTGTAGAAGAAGCAAAGGTGATTGCAAAAGAGATTACTTACCCTGTAATCCTAAAGGCAACAGCTGGCGGTGGGGGAAAGGGAATGAGGGTTGTTTGGGAAGAAAGTGAAATTGAAAAAGCTTATAACACTGCAAAGGCAGAGGCATTGGCATCTTTCAAAAACGATGGCGTCTACATGGAAAAATTTGTAGAAGAGCCAAGACATATTGAAATTCAGGTTGCTGGTGATCGTTATGGTACAGTTTGCCACATGAGTGAAAGAGACTGTTCCATTCAACGCCGCCACCAAAAATTAGTAGAGGAGTCTCCCTCTCCTTTCATGACAGACGAATTGCGTGAGCGCATGGGCGCTGCTGCCGTCAAGGCGGCTCAGGCCATCGGATATGAAAGTGTAGGTACCATAGAGTTCTTGGTAGACAAGCACAGGAATTTCTATTTCATGGAAATGAATACCAGGATCCAGGTTGAGCATTGTGTGACTGAAGAAGTTACCAATTTTGATCTTATCAAGGAACAAATTAAAATTGCTGCAGGTGAACCCATTTCCGGAAAACATTATTTTCCAGAAATGCATGCCATAGAATGCCGCATCAATGCAGAGGATCCATACAATGATTTTCGCCCCAGCCCAGGTAAAATTACTGTCCTTCATCAACCTGGGGGCCATGGCATCAGGATTGATTCTCATGTTTATGCTGGCTATGTCATCCCTCCTTATTATGATTCTATGATCGCCAAGATCATTGCTGTGGCAAGGACAAGAAAAGAAGCCATTGATACGATGAGCAGGGCCTTGAGTGAATATGTGATTGAAGGTGTGAAAACCACTATTCCATTCCATCAGCAACTGATGCGTAATGAAGATTTCATCAAAGGAAATTTCACTACGAAGTTCCTTGAAACATTCAAGATGCAATAATTATCAAATCAACTTGCTCCAAAATAAAAGCCCCGCAGATGCGGGGCTTTATTATTATTCAATCTTGAAAGATTAGCGCAAGAACAAGAGCTCTCTGTATTTTGGAAGTTCCCACTCTGAATCGTCAACAAGCAATTCAAGCTTGTCTACCGAGTAGCGGATTTCGTCAAAATAAGGTTTCACTTTCTCGCAATAAGCGATGGCTTTCTCTCTTGAGGTAGCAAGGGCATTCGCTGACTTTCTTGCTTCAGTCATTTCTTCTGCCAACACCTGAACCTTGTTGATATGATCTGAAATTTCAACAAGAACATTCATCTGTGCCTTGTATCCATCAGCAGGTATTCCTACCTCTTTCAATCCTTTGATGTTCTCAAGCAGCACATTTTGGTAACGAATAGAGGCTGGGAGAATATGGTTTCCAGCAAGATCTCCAATGACGCGGCCTTCAATCTGCACATACTTGATGTATTTTTCCAATTCAATCTCATGGCGAGCCTCAAGTTCAACATGGGACAATACCTTGTGTTTGTGGAAAAGGTGCTTGGCCTTGTCTGTAACCAGAGAATCCAATGCCAATGGGGTAGTCTTGAGGTTGGGTAATCCACGCCTTGCAGCTTCTTCCTGCCACTCATCACTGTAACCATCGCCTTCAAACAATACCGCTTTTGAGGCTTTGATGTAATTTTTGAGGATTTGCATGATGGCTACTTCTTTCTTGTCTCCTTTTTCAATCAGGGCATCAACCTCGATTTTGAAAGAGCTCAGTGTCTCTGCCATGATGGTGTTCAATATGGTCATGTTATAACCACAGTTGGCAGAAGATCCAACAGCACGGAACTCAAATTTATTTCCGGTAAATGCAAATGGTGAGGTCCTGTTTCTGTCGGTATTATCGAGCAACAATTCAGGAATGTTTTTGTGGATATCCAGTTTCAACATCACTTCATCCTGCTCGTCAAATTTATCACCAACGCGCTCTTCAACTGCATTCAATACCTTGGTAAGGTATCCACCTATGTAGGCAGAAATGATGGCAGGAGGTGCTTCGTTTGCACCCAGGCGGTGATCGTTGCCTGCCGATGCGATGGCTGCACGGAGAAGGTCTGCATGATCATGAACCGCCTTGATGGTGTTCACGAAAAATGCTAGGAACATGAGGTTTGTTTTTGGCGTCTTTCCGGGAGCAAGCAGATTGACACCTGTGTCAGTAGCCATGCTCCAGTTGTTGTGCTTGCCACTTCCGTTGATGCCTGCAAAAGGTTTCTCGTGCAACAATACACGGAGTTTATGACGCTTGGCCACACGGGTCATCACATCCATCAACAAGGTGTTGTGGTCAACTGCAAGGTTCAGTTCTTCGAAGATGGGAGCACACTCAAACTGTGCAGGAGCCACTTCATTGTGACGGGTGCGGAGTGGAATACCGAGCCTGTAAGATTCATATTCGAAATCCCTCATGAAGGCATAAACCCTCTCAGGAATAGCACCAAAATAATGGTCTTCCAACTGTTGTCCTTTGGCAGGAGAGTGACCGAATACGGTTCTTCCAGTCATGATCAAATCAGGACGGGCATTGGCCAGACCCTCATCAATCACAAAATATTCCTGTTCCCATCCGAGGGTTGCAGTAACCTTACCTACATTCTTGTCAAAATAGTGGCATACATCTACTGCAGCCTTGTTCAGAGCGTCAATTGATTTCAGCAAAGGGGCCTTGTAATCAAGACATTCGCCGGTATATGATACAAAGATGGTTGGTACACAAAGGGTCAAACCTTGTCCGATGTTCATGATGAAAGCCGGAGAGGTAGGGTCCCATGCTGTATAGCCACGTGCCTCGAAAGTTGCACGGATACCACCACTTGGGAAAGAAGAAGCATCCGGTTCTTGTTGAGTCAATGCATTGCCATCGAATTCTTCAATGGCAGAACCATCACCCTTGAGGGTAAAAAATGAATCGTGTTTTTCTGCAGAAGTTCCGGTCAGGGGTTGAAACCAGTGTGTGTAATGGGTAACGCCTTTACCTTGTGCCCATTGTCTCATACCAGCAGCAATCTGACCCGCAGCGCTTCTGTCAATTTTTTGTCCTGTTTTGATGGAGCTAACCAAACTCTTGTAGGCATCGTCGCTAAGGAATTCCCTGGCAGTCTTTAATGTAAATACATTTTCACCAAAGATATCAGTGATCTTGGCTGGACTTTCAACACTCACTTCCCCATTGACGGAAGTAAGGTTGTCAATTGCTTTGAAACGTAGTGATTGCATATTTGTGAATTTTTGAAGACACAAAATTCACGAAAATCATCCGTAAAATCAATTTTTTTCTCATAATTCATCATTTTGTTAATGTCTTTGTGTATAACTGCTGAATAAATTAGCGTCGACAGCCCTTAACTAATTGATTTTTTGGGCCATACAAACACATATAAATATTTATAATATAATTTATGGTGGGATTATTAAAAACAGTTTTAAACCTGCCCCTATCTCTTGGAGGTTTTTTTTACCTTCGCAATTCTTAATATAATCATGGAAACAACAGTAGAGACCGCCAAGCAGCTTGGACTGCTTCCCGAAGAATTTGAAAGCATTAAGCAGATCTTGGGTCGAACGCCCAATTTCAATGAATTGGCAGCCTATTCTGTCATGTGGAGTGAACACTGCAGTTATAAAAATTCAATAAAGTGGCTAAAGACCCTTCCCCGTGACGGCAGCAAACTCCTTGTCAAGGCAGGTGAAGAAAATGCAGGGCTTGCAGATATCGGTGATGGGTATGGCGTAGTGTTCAAGATTGAGTCGCACAACCACCCTTCAGCCATTGAACCGTTCCAGGGGGCAGCCACGGGCGTTGGAGGAATCCACCGAGATATATTTACTATGGGCGCACGCCCCATTGCCGCACTGAACTCACTTCGATTTGGCAATATCAATGATCCCAAGACCCGTCACCTGCTCAAAGGAGTCGTTGAAGGAATTGGTCATTATGGCAATTGCTTTGGCGTACCAACGGTTGGTGGTGAGGTGTATTTTGAAAACTGTTACCATTCCAATCCATTGGTCAATGCCATGAGTGTGGGCATTGTGAAGGTGGGACAAACCCTAAGCGCTACAGCTGAAGGTGAAGGCAATCCAGTGTTTATTGTTGGCTCTGCCACCGGAAAAGACGGCATTGGTGGTGCATCTTTTGCATCAGCAGACATTACTGCAGAGAGTGCGAAAGACTTGCCCTCGGTTCAGGTAGGTGATCCATTTCAGGAAAAGAAACTGCTGGAAGCCTGTCTTGAGCTCATTCCTACTGGTGCTTTGGTGGGCATGCAAGACATGGGTGCTGCAGGCATCATTTGTTCTACTGCAGAAACCAGTGCAAAAGGCGGCGTGGGCATGAGGATTGATCTTGACAAGGTACCCAAGCGCCAGCAAAACATGAAGGCCTGGGAGCTTCTCCTGAGTGAAAGCCAGGAACGGATGTTGATGGTAGTGACCAAAGGAAGAGAAAAAGAAGTACTGGATATATTTGAGAAATGGGACTTGCCATGTTCTGAAATTGGGGAAGTCACCACTGACGGGATGCTCAGGTTTTATATGAATGGCGACTTGGAAGCTGAACTTCCTGCAGAAAGTCTTGTATTGGGTGGTGGCGCTCCTGTCAATGACAGACCCTTTACTACTCCAGCATATTTTGAAAAAATTGCTGCATTTAATCCTGCTGATGTTGTTGTACCAACAGACCTCAAAAATGTTGCCCAACAATTGGCTGTTATTCCCAACATTGCAAGCAAAAAATGGATTTATACCCAGTATGATAGCATGGTGGGAACCGGCAATACCGCTACCAACAATCCCAGTGATGTACCAGTTGTTTTGGTGAAAGAAACAGGCAAGGCACTTGCTGTAACAACGGATTGCAACAGCAGATATGTTTATGCTGACCCATACAAAGGTGCAATGATTGCAGTTGCAGAAGCAGCAAGGAACATCGTCTGTAGCGGAGGGGTTCCATTGGGGGTCACCAATTGCCTGAACTTCGGTAATCCATACGACCCTCAGGTATATTTCCAGTTTGTTGAGGCAGTAAAGGGAATGGGTGAAGCATGTAAAAAATTTGATACACCTGTTACAGGAGGAAATGTGAGTTTTTATAACCAGAACCCGGATGGAGCCGTTTACCCAACCCCAACCATCGGTATGGTAGGCGTGCTTGATTCCTATGAGGATAAAATGACCCTGGGCTTCAAAGAAGAAGGGGATCTCATTTACCTTGTTGGTCAATCAAATAACGATATCAATTGTTCCGAATATTTGCACAAGATATGCGGTGTAGAATATTCACCGGCGCCACATTTTGATCTTGATGAGGAGTTTTCTGTTCAGCAAGTTATTTTGAAGTTGATTTCTCAGCATCTCATTCAATCTGCCCATGATATCAGTGAAGGAGGTCTTTTCATCACCCTCCTTGAAAGTGGCTTTGTGTCTGGCTTGGGATTTGAGGCTGCACAAAATGATTCGTCATTGCGTGCTGATGCATTTTGGTTCGGCGAAGCCCAGAGCAGGGTAGTCGTATCTGTATCACCTTCCAAGCAAGATGCTTTTGAATCCATGCTTGCTGCATCTGGAGTCAAATCAGCACTGCTGGGCAATGTCAAAGGGAAGGATGTTGTGATCAACGGCGAACCATGGGGTGAAGTTGCATCATGGAAGCTTCCATACGACGATAAGATTGGATCGTTTTTTTCATAAACCAAATTAATAGTATGTTTGTACGACCTTCAGATTTTTCCAAGCAATTTCTGCCGGTCCAAGCATTATTTATTTCCGGGACCAAAACCAGCCTGCGACACTGATCAAAAAAGTTTAAATCGTATGACCAAGTACATTTTTGTAACCGGTGGGGTTACTTCATCGTTAGGTAAGGGTATTGTTTCGGCTTCATTGGCTAAACTTTTGCAGGCAAGGGGATTCAAAGTGACCATACAAAAGTTTGATCCCTATATTAATGTCGATCCAGGAACACTGAATCCTTATGAGCATGGTGAGTGTTATGTCACCGAGGATGGAGCAGAGACCGATCTTGATCTTGGGCATTATGAGCGTTTTCTCAATAGCTTTACTACACAGGCCAATAATGTCACCACTGGAAGAATTTACCAGTCGGTCATTAACAAGGAGAGGGAAGGTGCCTATCTCGGGAAAACCGTCCAGGTTATCCCCCATATTACAGACGAAATCAAAAGGCGCATGCAATTGTTGGCAGCGTCAGGATATGATATCATCATCACTGAAATCGGAGGCACAGTCGGGGACATCGAAAGCCTTCCTTTTATTGAGGCAGTCAGGCAGTTGCAGTGGGAACTCCCTGAAGAGGATTGTTTGGTGGTGCACCTTACATTGGTTCCTTATTTGAAGGCAGCAAAAGAACTCAAAACGAAGCCTACGCAACACAGTGTTAAAATGATGAGTGAAAATGGCGTGCATCCTGATATCATTGTTTGCAGAACAGAGCAGCCCTTGTCCAAAGAATTAAAGGCAAAAATTGCCTTGTTCTGCAATGTGAAAACCGATGCTGTGATTGAGGCTGCTGACGCGAAGAGTATTTATGAAGTTCCATTGCTGATGCAGCAAGAGCAGCTGGACATCATCTGTCTAAAAAAACTGAATATTACTTGGTATCCTGAGCCAGACCTCAGCATTTGGAAAGGGTTCCTTGATAAATTATACAATCCTACTTCTACTGTAACCATAGGATTGATTGGAAAGTACATCGAATTACAGGATGCATACAAGTCTATTCTTGAAGCCTTTATTCATGCCGGTGCGATGAATGAGTGTAAGGTGGAAGTGATTGATGTACACAGTGAATTTATAACAGCAGACAATGTAAATGAAAAGCTCCAGGGCTTGGATGGACTGCTGGTTGCTCCTGGCTTTGGTCACCGTGGGATTGATGGAAAAATTTTGGCAGTAAAATATGCCAGGGAAAATGGACTCCCGTTTTTTGGTATCTGCCTGGGCATGCAAATGTCTGTGATTGAATTTGCCCGAAACCAACTTGGGTTGCCTCAGGCCCATTCAACAGAAATGGATCCTGCAACCCCTGATCCGGTGATTGACCTGATGGAAGGACAAAAAGCCATTACCAACAAAGGCGGCACCATGCGTTTGGGCGCGTATCCATGTAAAATTGAAAAGGATACCCTTGCTTATCAAATATATGAATCAGAACTGATTTCAGAACGCCACAGGCACCGCTGGGAGTTCAACAATAAATACCTTGATGCCATGCAGGCTGCCGGTCTCAAAGCCAGTGGCTTGAATCCGGAAACCAATCTGGTCGAGATTGTTGAGATACCTGGTCATCCCTTCTTTATCGGGGTCCAGTATCATCCGGAGCTGAAAAGCACCGTTGAAAATCCACATCCGATTTTTGTTCATTTTGTCAAGGCTGCAAAGTCTTTTGCTGCAAAAAAAATTGTCAAAGACCCTGGCACGCTGCAGGGAGATATGATCTGATAAAACATTCGTTTACGGGCATCTGTTGGTGGGGTCTGATTACAATCGAGTTCATTACCTTTGCCCCTCAATACCTCTACACATGAAATTTGAAAAGAACTCGGTCATTGGCATTGCATTGCTCGCCATCCTGTTCATCGCCTCTTTTTATTTTACCCGCCAAGGTCAACTTGAGCTTGAGGCCAAGCAAAAACAAATCAGGGACTCCATTGCTGCGATTCAGCCTGTGGTGAAAGATACTGTTGCTGCTATTGAATCCAAGACCGATACTGCAGTCCTTTTGGGAACACCCGGAGCTTTTATTCAGCAGGGCACCATTGCTGCTTCAACATCAGTATTGGAAAATGACCTTGTCACAATAACATTCAGCAATCAAGGTGGTCGTCCAACTGCTGTAGAGCTCAAACAATACAAGTCCATAGACAGCAGCAATGTAAAGTTGGTTTCTGCAGGGTTTAACAAGCTTTCTTACCTGATCAATACAGGCATCAACCAAACTTCTTCTTCGGGGGATCTTTACTTCTCCCCATCTGAAATTACCACGGATGCAGATGGAACTTCAACCCTTTCATATACGCTATCTGACTCATCCGGAAAATCAATTGAACACCGCTATCGCTTGAGAAAAGGGCAGTACATGTTCGAATGGAACCTGGGTGTTAAAGGCGCAGACAGGCTGTTTACAAATAATACGGTAAACATGCTTTGGCAAGTGCAGGCCGATCAGCAGGAGCGTGACATCCAAACAGAAAAGCGTGAAACACAATTGGGATTGTACGGTCAAGACGGGTTTGATTATTTTACCATGAGCGATGGACTTGGTAAAAATTGGGACGATGGCCTCAAATGGCTCGGTATCAAGCAAAAGTTCTTCAATACAACTGTGATTGCAGAAAATGGATTCAGTTATGTAGACATCAACTGCAAGATGCCCGATGACTCACTCAAAATCGTTACACAGACCACTGCCAACCTGCGCACTACTTTCCCTGCATCAAATGCAGTAAACCTTGGGTACAGGTTTTATGTAGGCCCCAACGACTTTGCCATTCTCAAACAATACAAGATGGACATGGAAGACATGGTCAATCTTGGCCAAGGTTTTTATGCCTTCGTTAAATACATCAACAGGTGGATTGTTCTCCCAGTATTTGGACTTTTTGAGAAATATGTGGGAAGCCTTGGACTGGCCATTTTGTTGCTCACGCTTTTCATTCGATTGATGACATCTCCCCTGGTGTATACCTCATATGTGAGCGGTGCCAAAATGAAGGCGCTTCGCCCTGAGTTGGATGTATTGAAAGAAAAGTTGAAGGACGATCAACAGGCTTTCAGCATGGAGCAAATGAAACTGTTCCGAACTGCAGGGGTTAATCCATTGGGCGGATGTATTCCTGCCTTGCTTCAGATCCCCATTTTCTTTGCATTGTATAGCTTCTTCAATTCCAACATTACTTTGCGTGGTGTGCCATTCTGGTGGTCAAAAGACCTTTCTTCCTATGATGCGGTATTCAGCTGGGATTTTAACATTCCTGGCTTGGGTAGCCATCTCTCCTTGTTTACTGTACTGGCAGTAGTAACCAGCTTGCTGATTTCATTGTACAGCATGAGCATGACCCCTGATCAGAACAATCCGGTCATGAAGTACATGCCTTATATATTCCCCATCATGCTATTGGGTATATTCAACGGGCTTCCCTCAGCGCTTACATGGTATTATACGGTATCAAATGTCATCACGTTGTTGTTGCAATTTGTGATCCAGAACTATATCATTGATCATGATAAGATTCTTGCAGAAATTCAATCCAACAAGAAAAAGCCAAGAGAGAAGTCTAAGTGGCAGGAACGCCTTGAGCAAATGCAGGCTACACAGAAAAAAGTCAATGCCATGCAGGAGAAAGTAAAGAAAAAATAGTGTCATGAAAAGATTCCTTCTTCCCATTTTCTTTTTTGCTTTTGCCCCATCAATTGCACAAAAAAGATTTTCAGAAGGAACCATTGTATTCAAGGTTTCAACCTTCGTTGACGGAATAATGATTGGGGATGAAGCAACAGCCGTTCAGATGACCAAAGGGGGGCATCTGAGGTCGGAAATGAGCAGTTCAATTGGTAAAACCATTACCATTTTTGATACAAGAGAAGGGAAGGGTGCCGTGATGAGGGAATTGGGTTCTCAGAAAATATTGATTCCCCTTAACCGGGAAAACTGGGCCGAAACCAATGCCAAGTTTCAAAACCTGGATTATGTGTTTTCGAAGGACAGCATGGAATTGATTGGATTTAAATGCAGTAAGGCAAATGCCATCTTGAAAGACAGTACTGTTATTGGCGTTTTCTTTACAAGAGAGATTTCAACAGAAAACCCTGAGATCGATGTTCAGTTTGGGGCACTGCCAGGAATGGCGCTTCAGTTTTCGTACACAAAAGGGAATACAATGGTGGTCTATACCGCCACCTCTATCAACTTCGATCCTGTACCTATACAAAAATTTGATGTACCGAGCAGTGGCTACAGGGTATTAAGCTATGAAGAAAGCAAAAAAGGAAATAAATAATTAATCTCAGTGTTGAGGCTTCTGAGGAGTCTTGAAGCGCTGAAGGATTCCCTTGTTTTTGTAGGGAATCATGTAAGTAATGTTTCCTTTTTGGTAAGAGATTACCGAATTGAACACGTTCTCTTTGCCTACTTTTCTGAAACCAAAAGACCTGTTTCCAGAATAAGTGAAACCTGCATTCAAGTTAAGGGTTAGGTTCTTTTTCATGTTTGAAAAAGAGGCCTTGGAAGACTTTGATTTGACAATGATTCCATCAACAGCAAGCGCAGCATGTGACAATACAATCACTGCAACCAATGCAAATGATTTTTTGAAAACATGGAGGTATGAACTGTGTAAGGTCTTCATTATTAGTACAAAATTAACATAAATTCTCAGATATGCAAGTTTTCCTAAAGATTTTACCAAAACGCAATCTCTTTCAAAAGAATTGCACAAGGTCAGCAGTATAGTCAAAGCTATTCATTAACTTACAACAACCCGCTAAAAATGACAGGAGAATCCAAATTGCCCGATCATGATGACATCCAAGACCTCCTGAAGGTCTACGAGCGCTTGTGCGCTGGCAGGGGCAATGGTTTTCTATCTGAAGAGTCATTTGAGCGCATCATCGATCATTTTGATGACCAGAATTCACTCACCAAGGCGATGGAAGCTGCCGAAATGGGCATCCTTCAATATCCTTATTCTTGCACACTGTTGGTTAAAAAAGCCGACTTGTTGATTGCCAACCGGCAGTACAAACGTGCCCTTGTGCTCTTGGATAAGGCCGAGATATTGGATCGCAATGATATCGACATCTATATCCTGAGAACAGATGCTTATTTGGCTTTGGATATGCAGGATAAGGCTGTGGAATTACTCGAAGACGCCATTACACAATTCGAGGGTGATGAGAGAATTGACCTGCTTTTTGAATTGGCGGATGTATACGATGACTATGAGGCATTTGAAAAAATATTCGATTGCCTTAGGCTGATTCTTGAATATGATCCTAACAATGAAGAGGCGCTCTACAAGATTTGTTTTTGGACCGACTTTACAGGAAGAAGCGAAGAAAGCATTCGCTTGCACCTCAAAATCATAGAAGAATTTCCTTATAACGATCTGGCATGGTTTAACCTGGCGGCTGCTTACCAGGGTTTGCGGTTGTTTGAGAAATCAATTGATGCTTATCAGTATGCCATTGTCATCAATGAGAAATTTGATTTTGCCTACCGTAACATGGCCGATGCCATGATGCGGTTGCACCGTTACAAAGAGGCCATTGAAAGCCTTGAAAAAGTAATTGAGTTGGCCCGCCCTGAAGACCTGATTTACCAGGCCATCGGATTTTGTTATGAGAAAATCAAGAATTATGCCCAGGCAAGATTTTATTACCGGAAGGCATCTCATCTCAATCCTGATGATGCCAAAATTTACCTGAAAGTAGCCGGAACATACATCAAAGAGTCCAAACATGCCCAGGCCATCAAATACCTTGATACTGCTTTGCACATCAAGCGGCTTGATCCTGAGTTTAACCTGACCATGGGTGAATGTCTGGTTAAAGTGGGCAAGTTGCGAGAGGCTGTTCATTATTTCATGGCAGCTGTTCAGGCAAGGCCTAAAAACATCAAGTCTTGGGAAGCACTTATAGGCTCCCTTTTTATCAGCGGTCAGTTCAAGGAGGCGCAAAAGCAGGTGGAAATGGCAAGGGTCAAAACTGGGAACAAGCCCATGTTTGATTATTATGATAGCGCCATTCTATTGTCCATTGGCAAGATAAAGGCCGGACTGGACTTGCTGGAATTTTCCATTGAAGCCCAACCCCGTTTGTTAAAAAAATTTCTCAAACTTTATCCATCTTCTGTAAAATTCCCACAGGTTGTTGAACTCATCCTCAAAAACAAGAGAAGAAAGCGGATATGAGCCCATGCTGAGAATTGAGCCGCTGCAATTAACCATCTCTTTCGTATTTTTGGAAAAACTAATTTAGCACATGAATTTCAGTTTGTCGCAAATGCCTGACAGGTTTGTTAAGCCAAGAAAAGAGGGGATAACCATGGTAATGGACAAAGGGTTAACCCTCGATCAAGCCAGGCAATTCATCGAAAATGCAGTCCCCCATGTAGACATGGTTAAACTTGGATTCGGCACTGCTTATGTGACACCAAAACTGCGTGAGAAAATTGAGCTGTATCAAGGAGCGGGAATACCTGTATATTTTGGTGGTACCCTCATGGAAGCATTCCTGGTAAGGAACCAGTTCAATGATTATATTTCACTGTGCAAGGATTATGGGATCTCTTACATGGAAGTCAGTGACGGATCCATTACCATCCCTCATTCAGAGAAATGTGGTTATATCGAAAAGCTGAGCGCCATTGGAATAGTGCTGAGTGAAGTGGGAAGTAAAGATGCCGCACACATTATCCCTCCGTACAAATGGATTGAACTGATGAGCGCAGAATTAAAGGCTGGTGCTACTTATGTTATTGCTGAGGCCAGAGAAGCAGGGAATGTTGGTATTTACAGGGGAAGTGGAGAAGTGAGGGAAGGTCTTGTTCAGGAGATATTGACACAAATCCCAGGAGAGAAAATCTTGTGGGAAGCCCCTCAAAAAGCGCAACAACTCTATTTTATTGAACTGCTGGGTACAAATGTTAATCTCGGAAATATCGCTCCCAATGAAATCATTGCACTCGAAGCAATGCGCATCGGGCTGAGAGGAGATACATTTGATCTGTTCCTTGATAAATAAGTTCACCATGAGGGCATTTGGACTAATTGGGTACCCACTGGGCCATTCTTTTTCAAAAAAATATTTTACAGATAAATTTAATCGGGAAGGCATCACAGGAAATGTGTACGAACTGTATCCTTTAGAACAAATTGACCATTTACGCGATCTGCTGGCTTCAAATCCGGATTTAGCAGGACTAAATGTAACCATTCCCTACAAAGAGCAAGTAATCGCTTATCTGGACAGCATGTCGCCAGTTGTTGAGGAAATTGGTGCTTGCAATTGCATCCACATTAGGGATGGGCATCTGTCGGGTCACAATACCGATGTGATTGGATTTTCAAGGTCGCTGTTGCCCAAATTGAAGCCCCACCATAAACAAGCATTGATTTTAGGTACAGGGGGGTCTTCAAAAGCAGTAGCATACACCTTGAAAGAACTGGGAATCCCTTTTTTACAAGTCAGCAGAACCCCGATCGATGGCATGATTGGATATGAAGAAATTGACCAGTCGATGCTTGAATCCCATACCCTTTTGATCAATACTACCCCAGTCGGCATGTACCCGGAAATTGAGACGGCTCCTGCCATTCCCTATGCATTCATTGGAGCTGATCATTATCTTTTTGATTTGGTCTACAACCCAGAACGGACAAGGTTTTTACAAGAGGGCGTATTGCGTGATGCGACGGTAGAGAATGGTTCGGAGATGCTGGTTATTCAAGCAGAGGCATCTTGGGACATCTGGAACAGTTAGCCATCATTTTTTTGCTCAGCGCATTGCTGCAGGGTTTTCCTGAGATTGTCAGGTATTGAACGGACTTTTCTTTCCTTGTAGTCGAAACAGACCATGCTTGTTTTGATGGTAGCAACTTCAATTTCACCCTCATCTTTTACCAGCTTGATCAGATAAAAACAGTCAAAAGATACCCTGGATGGGGTTCCGATGGCCAGGGAGACGCGGATGGTGTTGCCATGGAAAAGCTCATGAAAAAACTCAACATGCGCCTCAGTCAGTACCAAGCCAAATGGACCGAAATATTGTTCAGAACAGCCAATGCTCGCAAGAAAGCGCATTCTTGTTTCCTGGGCAAAAAGCAAATACCGTTCATTGCCTACATGACCGCCATAATTGATGTCTGACACTTGTACCGTCAGTGATGTCTGAAAGCAAAATGGAGACGGGATTGTTATTTTTCTATTCCTCATGTGGCTTATCGGGGTATTTGCTTGACCTTAACTTGTTTTTAATTGAATCTGTACTGAGAACATGTTGCGTATCCGTCAGTGCGGCCTTTATACCAGGTCCCTGGATTGATTCAATCAGTGCATTCCTGAATGAGTTGTTGATCAGTGTGGTAGTTGCCAGTGCCAGAAAAGCGATCATTGCTGCATAGCGTAATGCAGGTCTTAGCCAATTGAATGCCTTGGATGGATGATTGTTTACAAGAGAAGGAATTTTTGTTGAAATCGCTTCCCAGCTTTCATTGGGTGGAACAGCTGAATGATGGTACAAGGAATCTCCATCCTGTTGGAGTGTTTTTTCAATTTCATTCCATGCACTTGGTGGCGGAGCTGCCTGGTATTCAGCGAGTGTATTCTTCCATTCCATGCGTTATGGTTTCTCTTGATTTCTATTGCCAATTTTCTCTTGAAGCCAGGCTTTTGCTCTGGCATATTGAGACTTGCTTGTTCCTTCACTGATATTCATCATTGTTGCAATTTCTTTGTGTGAATAGCCCTCTACCGCGAAAAGGTTGAAGACTGTCCTGTAGCCATTCGGGAGTTGGCTGATCAGCTTGATAATGTCTTCAGCCGCCAATTCATCCAAAGCGGAGAT
Organism: Chitinophagaceae bacterium; assembly: GCA_044341875.1. Lineage (GTDB taxonomy): Bacteria > Bacteroidota > Bacteroidia > Chitinophagales > Chitinophagaceae > Pollutibacter. Next base: position 15,557 of record JBIIQT010000042.1, read on the forward strand.
ATCCTGATTGGGAATATTCTCTTCCTGGTTTTCACTGATGGCATAGAGTTGGCTTTTTCTACGGTAATGCTCTATTGCCGTATTGACAAAAATCCTCCTCATCCAACCCTCAAAAGATCCTGCAGCTTTGAATTTGCTGAGATTGACAAATACCTTTACAAATCCATCCTGTAGTATATCCTTTGCATCTTCAGCGTTGGCTGCATACCGCAGGCAAATTCCATACATTTTCGGGGCATATTTGTCATACAGGTTTTTTTGCATGGAGGGGTTGCCGAGTAAACAGCCTTCTATTAAGTCGTGATCGTTGGGCAAATGGTTGCTTGGCATATCATTTAGTTTTCTGTGGATCCCAGGAATGCAGTCATTTTCGCTATGGCCTTTTTACGGTGGCTGATGGCAGATTTTACTTCAATACCCAGCGCTGCAAAGGTTTGATCATATTGGGCAGGCATGAAAACCGGGTCATACCCAAAGCCAGCTGTACCGGAGGCACTTTCTGTGATAGTGCCCTCACAATCCCCTTCGAAAATGTATTCCTGTCCATTCAATACAAGTGAAATTACTGTTCTGAAACGGGCCGCCCTGTTGGAAATTCCTTTCATTTCTGCGAGCAGTTTCTGCAGGTTGTCATTTGTATTGGCATGCTCACCGGCGTAGCGTGCAGACCTTACACCTGGCGCACCATTCAATGCATCTACTTCCAATCCTGTGTCTTCGGAAAAACAATCCAACCCAGTAAGTCGATGAATTACCATCGACTTTTCCCTTGCATTTTCTTGGAGGGTTTCATGGGGCTCGGGAATATCAATCTCTATCCCCGCTTCATTTAAGGTGATGATATCGAACTGCGATCCCAGTACCGCCCTTATCTCTTCGGCTTTGTGTTTGTTGTTGGAAGCAAATATGATTTTTCTCATGAGGGGAAAAGTTGTTTGAGGCATTGCCAGAGTTGCATTTTCAATGCCTTGTCGGCTTCAATCACATCTAATTTAGGCGCAGCAAGGTAGCGTACCTGCTGGAAGGATTGAACCTGAAAATGAGGAAAATTAATGGGAAGGCCAATGGCAGAAGGGTCAATACCAAAAAGAATCAATTGCTTTTGTTTGAACTGGCTGAAAGTAGCTTTGTAGTCAGGCAACCCATTTTGGTGATTGGTAATGATGGCATAATCCGCTTGTTCCAGCTTGCATGCTTTCATGATATTGTTCAGAAAGTCCAGCTGTTGAGATGGCAATTCATTTCCTTCTGCCATGGAAACGACAACGGTGTCTACAAGTTCTGCTGCTAAAGTTTCAGCAGTTGTGGTTGCAGGCTTGGTTGATGGAGTTTCAGGATTTTTCAGGTCCACCAGGCAGTTGCTGAAAAGACCAGATAGAACGGCAATGGGTAATTGGATGTTTTCTTGTTGGTCCATATTCAGGCTTTCCTTTGTACTTGCAGATTGATTTAGTTACTTTGTAAAAAAGTAGGCAATGCAGACAATGGGAGACATAAAGGTAACAAAAGCCACGACATCAAAAAGGGCATCAGTGGATTTCAAGCACCTGTCATTTGGTAAACATTTCACAGACCATATGCTGGTGGCCGAGTACAAGAACGGAAGTTGGCAAACTCCAGAAATTGTTCCCTATGGACCGATCAGTTTTGATCCGTCCATGGCTACGATTCACTATGGCCAATCCATTTTTGAGGGCATCAAGGCCTATCGTTTGAAAACCGGAGTGGAAGCCATTTTTAGGCCATATGATAACTTCAAAAGGTTCAATAAGTCAGCCTCCCGCATGGAGATGCCATCAGTACCTGAAGAAATTTTCATTGGAGGAATGAAGCAGTTGCTTAAAGTTGATGCTCAATGGATTCCTGAAGAGTATGATCACTCCCTTTACATCAGACCTTTCATGTTTGCAACAGATGAGGTCATAGGGGTCAGTCCTTCAACCACCTACAAGTTCATGATTATTTTGAGCCCTGTCGGCCCTTATTATGCCGCTCCGATGAAAATATATGTGGAGGAATTTTATGTTCGGGCTGTTCCCGGAGGGGTGGGCTACGCCAAAACTTCCGGTAATTATGCTGCATCCTTGCATCCAGCGGCTGTTGCCAAAAGCCGGGGCTATGATCAAATCCTCTGGACTGACGCCAACGAGCACAAATACGTACAGGAGTGCGGCACCATGAATGTCTTTTTTGTTATTGGTGACAAGTTCATCACCCCCGGCCTTGAATCGGGCACCATCCTTGAAGGGGTGACGAGGGACAGTGTAATTGCTGTAGCCAAGGATATGGGCAAGGTTGTTGAGGAGCGTGAAATCTCGGTGGATGAGCTGGTGGATGCCTACAAAGCAGGCCAGCTTACTGAAGCATTTGGCGCAGGTACTGCAGCAACGATTGCCAAAATCGCTGAATTGCGGTATAAGGATTTTGTCATGGAATTCGACCCAGCCCAAATGCCTTTGGCTGATGAAATCAAGTCGATTTTGACAGCAATTCGCGACGGAATTGCTCCAGATCCAAGGGGTTGGATGCTCCCAATCCAAGGATAGTCGCGGATTATATAAAAATTTGGGATTGGCGTTTGGTTTTTGGAAATTAATTCATACTTTTGCCGTCCCGTTAAAAAAAGGGTAGAATGCCTACAATTCAACAGCTCGTAAGAAAAGGAAGAGAGATCATCAAGGCCAAGAGCAAGTCTAGGGCCCTGGATGCTTGTCCGCAGCGCCGCGGAGTATGTACACGTGTATATACCACCACTCCAAAGAAACCAAACTCAGCATTGAGGAAGGTTGCGAAAGTTCGTTTGACCAACAAAATCGAGGTTATCGCATACATCCCAGGTGAAGGACATAACCTTCAGGAACACTCCATCGTTTTGATCAGGGGTGGTCGTGTGAAGGATCTTCCGGGTGTACGTTACCACATCGTAAGGGGTAGCTTGGATACTGCCGGTGTAAAAGACCGCAAGAAGAGCCGTTCCAAGTATGGTACCAAGCGTGTAAAAGTTAAAAAATAATATCAAAACATCGAAATCTATATAGATGAGGAAGTCCAGAGCCAAAAAATTACCCCTTGCACCAGACCCTAAGTTCAATGACACGTTGGTGACACGTTTCATCAATAACGTCATGTGGCAGGGAAAGAAAGACGCTTCGTTGATCATTTTTTATGATGCTATCGATAAGGTTGCCAAAATGACCGGCGAAGATGGATACGAAGTATGGAGGAAAGCATTGAGCAATGTTACCCCTGCCGTAGAAGTAAGAAGCCGCCGTATTGGTGGTGCTACCTTCCAGATTCCGTCTGAAGTGCGTGCTGACAGGAAAATTTCCCTTAGCATTAAATGGATGGTTCGTTTCGCAAGAGAACGCAATGGTCGCAGCATGGCAGATAAACTGGCTAATGAGATCGTTGCAGCCAGCAAGGGTGAAGGTGGAGCTTTCAAAAAGAAAGAAGACACACACCGTATGGCTGAGGCTAACAAGGCCTTCGCACACTTCCGTGTTTAACCTGAACATAATTTCAATACAAAGGGCTGCCTGTTGGTGGCCCTTTTTTATTTCGGTTTATCCACTGCATTTCCTAACTTTGCACCCGCAAAAGCAGGTTTCCTTTATGGGAAGCAATCGATTGCCCAAAAACAAAACTTTTTAAACAATAAGTACAGTCATGGCAGACTTAAAATTTCAACGGAACTTCGGAATTGCTGCGCACATCGATGCCGGTAAAACCACAACAACAGAGCGTATCCTGCGCTACACAGGAATGATCCACAAGATTGGTGAGGTGCACGATGGTGCTGCGACCACCGACTGGATGGAGCAGGAAAAAGAGCGTGGTATCACCATTACTTCTGCAGCTGTGAGCTGTCAGTGGAACTTCCCAACAGTATTGGGAAAGGCAACGCCTGACACACAAAAGTATTATTTCAACATCATTGATACTCCTGGTCACGTTGACTTTACCGTTGAGGTAGAGCGTTCCATGCGCGTATTGGATGGTTTGATTGCCCTGTTTTCTGCAGTGGATGGCGTTGAGCCCCAATCAGAAACAGTTTGGCGCCAGGCCAACCGTTACAAGGTTCCCCGTATTGGATTTGTCAACAAAATGGACCGCAGCGGTGCAGACTTCCTCATGGTGGTTCGCCAGGTGAAAGAGATGCTGGGTGCTAAAGCAGTGCCTTTGCAGCTTCCCATCGGCGCGGAAGACAATTTTACCGGTGTGGTAGACTTGATCAAGATGAAGGGTATCATTTGGCACATGGAAACTGAGGGAATGACATTTGATGAGATTCCCGTTCCTGCTGACATGGTAGAGGAAGCCAACGAATGGAGGCAGAACCTCATCGAAGCTGTTGCTGAATATGATGATAAATTATTGGAGAAATTCTTTGATGATCCAACCACGATCTCAGAAGATGAGGTGCATGAAGCCATCCGCAAGGCGGCTATCGACCTCAGCATTGTTCCGATGATGTGCGGATCCTCTTTCAAAAACAAAGGTGTACAAACAGCGCTGGATGCAGTTTGCCGCTATCTCCCTTCACCTGTAGATATTGATGCCGTTGAAGGTATCAATCCTGACAATGGAGAAACTGTTAGCCGCAAGCCTGAGGCTTCTGAGCCTTTTGCAGCCCTTGCATTCAAGATCATGACCGATCCATTTGTGGGAAGGCTTGCCTTCTTCAGGGTATATTCTGGCCATCTTGATGCTGGTTCTTATGTACTGAATGTAAGAAGTGGTAAGAAAGAGCGTATCAGCCGTATCATGAAAATGTTTGCCAACAAGCAAAATCCGATCGACTTCATTGAAGCGGGAGATATTGGAGCAGCTGTAGGTTTCAAAGAAATCAAAACGGGTGATACACTGTGTGACGAAGATCATCCAATCGTTTTGGAGAACATGTTCATTCCAGAACCGGTGATCTCTGTAGCTGTTGAGCCCAAGGCGCAGGCAGATGTTGACAAAATGGGTATGGCGATTGCCAAGCTTGTTGAGGAAGATCCTACTTTGCGTGTAAGAACAGATGAAGAAACCGGACAAACCATCCTCAGTGGAATGGGTGAGCTGCACCTTGAGATCATTGTTGACCGTATGCGCAGGGAATTCAAAGTGGAAGTTAACCAGGGAGCTCCCCAGGTTGCCTACAAAGAAGCATTCCATGCTACTGTACAGCACCGTGAGACCTTGAAAAAGCAAACGGGTGGTCGTGGTAAGTTTGCCGATATCGTATTCGAATTCGGACCTGCAGATGCAGAATGGCTTACCGAGAATCCTGGAAAATCAATGCAATTTGTCAATGATATTTTTGGAGGATCCATTCCAAGAGAATTTATTCCTGCCATCCAGAAAGGTTTTGAGCAATCAATGACCACTGGTGTATTGGCCAACTACCCTGTAGAGAGCATGAAAGTCAGGATATTTGACGGAAGCTTCCACCAGGTTGACTCTGATTCAATGTCGTTTGAACTTTGTGCCAAAGGTGGTTTCCGTGAGGCAGCCCGTAAAGCCAAGCCAGTTTTGCTTGAGCCCATCATGAAAATCGAAGTAATCACCCCAGAACAATACATGGGAGATGTTACGGGAGATTTGAACAGGAGAAGGGGTATGCTTGAAGGCATGGACAGCAGGGCAGGAGCACAGGTCATCAAAGCCAAGGTTCCCTTGAGCGAAATGTTCGGGTATGTTACCCAGCTTCGTTCGCTTTCCTCAGGTCGTGCATCTTCTACCATGGAGTTCTCACACTATAACCCAGCTCCCAACAATATCGCTGAAGAAGTGATTGCGAGGGTTAAGGGCAAGGCGAAAGAATAAATACAACTACCTGTTAATCAGTATGTTAGGCCCCATCTTTGTATGGGGCCTAATTATTTTTGAAAATAGGTGCATTTCTGCGGAAAAATCAGCCATTTTGTTTTGTAAGTTTAAAACAAATCCATACTTTTGCATCCCATTTAAAAAATGGTCATTTAACTATGTCACAGCGAATCAGGATAAAATTACAGTCATACGACCATAATCTGGTTGACAAGTCAGCGGAGAAGATTGTGAAAACCGTACGCAGCACTGGAGCAGTAATTACTGGTCCAATTCCCTTGCCTACACAAAAAAGGATTTTCACTGTGTTGAAATCACCACACGTTAACAAGAAAGCGCGTGAGCAGTTCCAACTCTGCACACACAAGCGTTTGCTTGATATTTACACTTCATCTTCACGTACAGTGGATGCATTGAGCAAGCTCGATCTTCCAAGTGGTGTAGATGTAGAAATCAAGGCCTGATGAGGTCAGGTGCTCCTTAAAGCGGCACCGCAGTTCTTTATTATTCATCTCCCAATTGATTGCCGTTGGCATGAGAAAAAGGAGCGCTGAAAATCAATTTTGTCTCTCTAAAGAGAGTTGAAATATAAACAGGCCCTTCGAGGTTTGTTTACTGTCGGTACTTCCCTCCTGAAGATTCGGGAAAAAGGAAAAGGTCGATGGCAAACTGGGATTGAAGCGAGGTATCCCCTCACTGTCCATTTAACCGAAAAGGGTATAAACAAAGTACAATGAAAGGAATTATCGGAAAAAAAATCGGGATGACCAGCATCTTCGGTCCCGACGGGAAGCAGATCTCCTGCACCGTCATCGAAGCTGGTCCATGTGTTGTGACACAGGTCAAGTCAAAGGAAAGCGACGGTTATACCGCCCTTCAGCTCTCTTACGGTGAAAAATCTGAAAAAAGAGCTATCGCTTCAGAAAAAGGCCATTTTGCTAAGGCCTCTTCCACTCCAAAAAGTTTTGTAAAAGAATTCAGGGATTACAGTCTTGAAAAGGCCCTCGGTGAATCCATCACATGTGAAATTTTCGCAGAAGGCGAAAAGGTTGATGTGGTTGGTACTACCAAGGGTAAAGGTTTTCAGGGTGTTGTAAAGCGCCATGGTTTCAGTGGTGTTGGTCAACAATCTCATGGTCAGCATGACCGTCAACGTGCTCCTGGTTCCATCGGTAACTCTTCCGATGCATCAAGGGTATTCAAGGGAATGCGTATGGCCGGCCGCATGGGTGGCGATCGTGTTAAGGTAAAGGGCTTGAAGGTCGTAAAGATCTTTGCTGAAAAGAATTATGTTCTTATCAGTGGTTCCATACCAGGACACAACGGCTCCATTGTTTATATTCAGAACTAATTCAACGCAGCGATCATGCAAGTAGACGTATTATCAATATCAGGAAGCAAGACCGGCAGGACAGTGGATCTGCCGGAAGATATATTTGGTGCAGAACCAAACAACCATG
>JBIIQT010000043.1:0-22626 GCA_044341875.1 Chitinophagaceae bacterium
ATGTGGCCGGCTGCAGTGCAGTCATGGTTATCGGCAACTTGAAATTGGCATTGTCAATGGCAGCTTGAATCTGTTGGGTAAATGGAGCCTTGGACGAAGAAAGGGCCTTGTTCAGGGCAGCAGTTGCAGCCTCCGTCTTAAAGGTGGCCAATGCCCTTGCAGCAGCGCCACAATAGAGCTCATCCTTCAACAACTTGGACAATGGCTTGATGGATGTCTGATCCCCCAACAAACCCAGTTCCTGGATCAACAGGTCTTTGGCATAGCGAGACTTCACAGATGACAAAGCAGCATTGAACAGAACAGCGGTCTTGTTTCTCATGGCTGCATCCAAAGCAACATGGTGTGTATAGGCATTCAAAGCATAGGTGGCCTTGAGTTTCAAGGAATCATCGTCCAGCATGGTGAACAATTCCTTCCAGGATGATTTACCCCATGATTCCATGGAGGCTAATGCAGGTTTTGCCTCTGCTGATTTTTGGTAGGGAAATGCGTTGATTGTTTTGGACGCATTGTCTTGTGCATGAACACTGACAGATGCAACAAGAAGTAAAAAGGATATGAATGACTTTTTCATGAATGTTCGGTTGAAGATTAAATGTTCCAAGGTGCGCGCATGGGAGGGTTGATCATCCTGTTGGCCTCATCATCATTGATGAAAACCTGTGCAACAGGATCAAAACGCAGGGTGCGACCCAGTTGTAAGGCAATCTTTCCAATATTGATGATGGTGCATGAACGGTGCCCGTTGGATTCATTGAGCGCAAACGGTGTTCTGTACCTGACAGAATCAAGAAAGTTGGTTACCTGTGGAGCCGGATCTGGCATCATGGCGATTTTTTCTTTCAGGTTGGGAATATCTGATTTGAATCCATTGAACAATTTGCCTTTTGGCCCTTCGATGTAGGGCACTTCAGGACCAGTGCCTTCTCCGTCCAGGATGATCTTGCATCCGTCTTCGTAGGTATATGTAATCTTCCTAAAGGTTCCACAGGCATCAGGATGTTGCTGCTCTGCATCCACTTCCACCAAAACAGGACTGGTTTCATCTTTGCCAAGGAAGTACTGGATGGGATCCAGGTAATGTTGGCCCATGTCGCCCAATCCACCTCCATCATAATCCCAGTATCCCCTGAAGGTTGGATTGGTGCGGTGCTCATTGTATGGCTTATAAGGTGCAGGGCCCAGCCAGCGGTCATAGTCAAGTGTTTCAGGAACTTTTTGTTCTGGTAAGGTTGTTTTGCCTATCCAGTAAAATTTCCAATCAAATCCGGTTTGTTTGCCCACCGTAACGGTGAGCGGCCATCCCAGCAATCCGGATTCTACCAGTTTCTTTAGGGGTTTTACGGTTGTGTTCATTCCGTAGAAATTTTCTTCAAAACGGAACCAGGTATTGAGCCTGAACATCCTGCCATATTGCTTCACCGCTTCTACTACGCGCTTGCCTTCGCCGATGGTGCGGGTCATGGGCTTTTCGCACCAGATGTCTTTGCCTGCTTTTGCCGCCTCAATGGCCATGATGCCATGCCAGTGCGGAGGCGTGGCAATATGAACGATATCCACCTCAGGAAGGGCAATCAGTTCGCGATGATCATGAAATTTTTTGATGGTTCCTCCTACCCTTTTTTCAGCAGCAAGCAGGTTCCTTTTTTCAACGTCACAAACAGCAACTACACGGGTGCCTGCATATTCAATGTGGTTGCGCCCCATACCACCCACACCGATGATGCCTTTGGTGAGCTGATCACTTGGGGGGATAAATCCTTTGCCAAGCACATGGCGTGGCACGATAAAAAAACCTGCTGCAGCTGCTGCGCTGTTGAGGAGAAATTTTCTCCTGCCTTTGGGATGAAGGGAGCTCATGCGTAAGAATGTTGATTGATTCTAAAGATAAAGAATGAAGATGAAATTTCACTTCATTTGGACATCAATCAAGCAAATTTGCGCAAACGATTTTTAAAACCAATCAGAGGTCTGTAATTAACTTGAATTTGGGGACCAGTGATTTCATGATGACCCAGGCAACCAGGTAGGCTGTTGCACAAAAAGTAAACATGATGGTATAACCAGTTTCAATATGTCCCAATGCTTTGTAATGATCAAACAAGGCACCGCCTACTTTGGTAACGATCACGCCGCCAATTCCTCCTGCCATGCCTCCAATGCCTACCACAGAGCCAATGGCTTTCTGGGGGAACATGTCAGAAACAGTGGTAAAGATATTGGCACTCCAGGCCTGATGAGCGGATGCACCTATGCCAATCAAGATCACTGGCATCCAGAAACTGATGCCTCCAAGGGGCTGCGCAGCCAGAACGACCAATGGAAACAAGGCAATCACAAACATGGCCTTTAATCGTCCATCGTAGGCGTTATAGCCCTTGTTAATATAATACACTGGGAACCATCCTCCGCCTATACTGCCCACCATGGTCAGGCTGTAGAGCACTACAAGCGGCAGAATAATTTCGGTACCTGTCATCCCGTACTGGTCTTTCAGGTAAGCCGGCAACCAAAACAAGAAGAACCACCAAACGCCATCTGTCAGGAATTTGCCAATTGAAAAAGCCCAGGTTTGTTTGTATTTGAAAAGACTTGACCATTTCACTTTTTGGCTGCTTGTAGCTGACTGCTGGGCAACCTCTGTAGCATCTGCATCAAGGATATATTCTCTTTCTGCTTGTCCCATTTTCTTTTGAAGATGGGGTGCATCGTAGTACATGAACCAAAAAATCAACCACAAGAAACCGATTGCACCAATTACAATAAATGCCATTTGCCATCCATAATTGGTGGCAATCCAGGGCACACTGAGCGGAGCAAGAATAGCACCAATATTGGTTCCTGAGTTAAAAATTCCCGTGGCAAAAGACCTTTCTTTTTTGGGGAAATATTCAGCAGTTACCTTGATCGCTGCAGGAAAATTTCCTGCTTCTCCAACGGCCAATACAGCCCTTGAAAAAATGAAACCCACAACGGAAACAGGAACTGCTGCCAATCCTATCCAACCCAATGATGAAATCAATACTTCTCCGATGGGGATGGCCAATGCATGCACAATGGCACCAATAGACCACAAGATGATGGCCCATGCATATCCTTTCTTCGTACCCAATTTATCAATGATCCTTCCTGCAAAGAGGAGACAAACGGCATAGGTGAACTGGAAAGCAGAAGCAATGTTGGCATATTGGCTGTTGGTCCAGCCAAACTCATCTTCCAGCATGGGTTTCAGTAAGCTAAGTACCTGCCTGTCCAGATAGTTGATTGTGGTTGCAAAAAAAAGCAAAGCACAGATGGTCCACCTGTAGCCTCCTGGTTTGGTTGTAGATGACATAATCGTTGGGTTGTTGTCAGTTATGGTTTCCAATTAAAATAATTCACATTGTTGTTATAACAGATGTCCTGCACCATCTTTCCTAGCCATTCGATGTCGTTGGGCAATTCGCCTTCTTCCACTTCAGTGCCAATCAGATCACACAGTATTCTTCTGAAATACTCATGCCTTGGGAAAGATAAGAAACTTCTTGAATCTGTGAGCATTCCCACGAAACGACTTAAGAGTCCCATGTTGCTCAGGGCGTTCAATTGTTTGATGATGCCATCTTTTTGGTCAAGGAACCACCAACCAGAACCAAACTGAATCTTGCCGGCAACACTGCCATCATTAAAATTACCAACCATGGTGGCCAGCACCTCATTGTCTGCAGGATTCAGGTTGTAGAGAATGGTCTTGGTCAGCTTATCTTTTGTGTCAAGTCCGTTCAAGAATTTGGACAGGGCCTTGCCCTGATCAAAGGTGCCGATCGAGTCCCAGCCTGTGTCAGGGCCCAGCTGGTTCAGCATCCTGGTATTGTTGTTCCTGAGTGCGCCAAGATGGAACTGCTGCACCCAGCCTTTTTCGTGGTCCCACTCTGCAAAGTGCACCAGCATGGCAGACTTGAACTGTCGCTGGCATTTGAGACAGAGTGTTTCACCTTTGAGCAAGCGCTCAAAAATGATGATGATTTCTTCTGCTGTATGGTCATCTGCATAGATCTCTTCCAATCCATGGTCTGATACCTTACAACCCATTTCAGCAAAGAAATCATGCCGGCGTTTAAGGGCCATCAGATAATCTTCAAATCTATTTACCTGCAGGCCCGCAGCCACTTCCACTTTCCTGACATACTGCAAAAACGTTTCTGTATTGCCCACATTCATGGCCATGTCTGGCCTGAAAGCAGGTACCATCTGAATGTCTGCACCTTCATCTTGCATGGCCTTGTGGTACTCCAGTGAATCAACCGGATCGTCTGTGGTACAAACCAGTTTTACTTTCATTTTCCGGAGCAGGTTTCTGACAGAAAACTCCTGGGTCTGCAACAGCGCATTGCAATGCTCATATACAGCCCTTGCATTGGATGGGCTCAACTGCTCGGTTACATTGAAGTAGCGTTGCAGTTCCATGTGCGTCCAATGGTACAAAGGATTGCGCATCGTATACGGAACAGTGGCCGCCCATTGTTCAAATTTTTCAAGGTCAGGTTTGTCGCCAGTGCAATAACTTTCATGAATGCCGTTGGTGCGCATGGCCCTCCATTTGTAATGGTCACCATGGAGCCACACTTCTGCGATATTGTTGAAAATCCTGTCTTCGGCAATATCCTTTGGGGAAAGGTGACAATGGTAATCGATGATGGGCATATCAGCCGCATAATCATGGAACAAGCGCTTTGCTGTTGTTGTTTTAAGGAGAAAGTCCTTGTCAAGAAAATCTTTCATTTACTTCAGTTTCTGATAATGGGTTATGCCAATTGATGGATGGTTTTTAGGATGCCGTTGGTTTGGATGGAGGCAGTCATTTCAAGGACCTTATCCAGGAATCCGGGGATGGCAGTCAGGTCTTGCCCCCAGGTTTCCGTGTCGGATAGCACATTGCTTAAAGACGTTGCGAGCCCATCGCTGTTCACCAAATTCATTTGCACAAGATACGCACTAAAACCAATTAACATCTTGAGCGGCAGTAGTCCTGTCTTCTGGTATGTTGCAATGATCAGTGGCAGGCAACGAATGTTCATTTTCAGTGTAAACTGTGCAGCAATACTGACCCACTTGTGCTCCAGGAAAGGATTGGCAAACCTGTCAAGTACCGCTTTTCCAAATGCATTCGCTTCTGCAGGACTGATTTTATCCCCTGTTATCGCTGCAGCGATTTCTTCCAACGCCAATTGACTGATGTATGACTTTATGGCTTCATGGTTCATTGAATCTTTTACAAACTCCATTCCGGCAAGGATTGACACGCCGCAACTGAACGTATGGGAGGCGTTGAGCATGCGCAGTTTCAATTCCTTGAATTTCTTTATAGAGGGAACCACAATACATCCCTTTTCTTCGTTGCAAAAACCAAGGGCATCAATAACCCGTTGATCGGTAGACTCAATGGCCCAAAGACCGAAGGGTTCGGCCATGATCATCAGTGCATCGGAAAAGCCAAGCTCGACTTCTGTAGCCGCTTGATCAGCTGCGGAGAGCTTGCCCGGAACAATGCGATCCACCAGGGTATTGCAAATGGGATTGGCCTGATAGAGCCAATGGCTGAACGCCTCACCCAACTGGTTATGCGTGGCAAGGCGGTTCAAAATATCGGCCAGTTTTGTTCCGTTTTCTTCAATCAATTCTGCGGGGACGATGACCAAGCCCTTTGAAAGATCCCCGTTGAAATGGACAAATCTTGCATGAAGAATGGCCAACAATTTTCCAGGGAAAGAAGTTGGAATACCATCAAATATATTTTCTTCAGCGAATACAATTCCAACTTCAGTTGTATTGGATGTAACGACGGAAAGATCATCGGACTTGGCGAATTCAAGTATAGCGCCCCAGTTTTCTGTGGCAGATAGCACCCTGCTGATGGAAGCATTGACATAAGCCTGGTTGACCAAATGACCATTGTCAATACCTTTTACGCAAAGGGTATACAGTCCATCCTGGTCAGCAAAATCATCGGTTGATCCCTGCTGGGTAGACTTAACCACAACCACACGGCCGCGGAATTTTCCTGCCCGGTTGGCTTCACTGATGTACTGGTCTGGCAATCCCCTCAACAATACACCTGTTCCAAACTGCAACACTTTTTCCGGGTAGTGGAGCTGTTCTTCTGTGGGGAGAATCAACTTGTCTACCCCATCAATCTCTTGTAAAATACTGCGCGTCAATTTCATCATTCTTCCTTTTATTTAGCGTGTTTCAACAGCCAATCAACCAATGCCATTGCAGCTGGATAGTTCTGAAAATCAGATGGCAGCCTGCGGCCATCAAGGTACTCATTGTAGATCCAGGGATCGCCCAATACAAAAACCTTGCCCTTACCCATGCTGGAAACGGCCATGATGTTGGCCCCATTCTTGGTGGCAATGGCTGTTGCCGGAGCAGACAGTTTGAGTGTACTCAGTTCCTTGATGAACAGTTTTTTGCTGCTGCCAAAAATCGGTGAATCATCAGGTGTAATGACAGCGCCCATTTCAAACTGGTCTTTCAGTACCGGGTTGAAAAAATCCTGGTTGAATTCAATCCCAAACATTTTGGGAAGGATGTTGAATTGTTTGATTTCATTGTTGGAGGAGTCATTTCCTAAAATAACCAAAACGCCACCAGCATTTACCCAGTTTTTGATGGCTGTTGCATCTTCGAGGTTCATGTAATTGGGATTGGGCGTTTCTTTCTGTGTATCCGGATCAACCATGATGAAAACACTGGCATCCTTCAATACTTCAGCAGTCGGCCTCGCAGAAGACAGAACGGTTGTTGCACCATGCTGCTGGAACAACTTGCCAAACATGGAATAACCACCATTGTCGCGCTCATCCCAAACATAATGCCATTTTACCTCCGTACCTGTGGCGTCCTTCCTCCACTCGTTGTTGAAATAATTGTCGAGGTATACCTTCTTTCCTTTTGCATTGTTTCTGGTTGCGCCAAATTCCATCTCTGCAGCACAGAGGATGAATGCTCCCATTCCTTTTGGATCATTGGTGATGACTGGCTCAGACATGTAGTATTCAAAGCTTCCATCGCGGTATGGATTCCCACCAAGCCCTGAAACGGTTACTGTTCCCCTCAGGTGAATGCCTCCGGCAGAATCCACTACAAAATGATTTTTGATGCCTGCGTATGCACGCTCTGCAACAGCATGGTATTTTTCAGCTACATAGCCCAACCTGCTTGCCTTTGCCAATGTATAGGTCAGCATGCTGGAAGCTGAAGACTCGGGATAATTGGGTTTTTGGTCTTTGCGGTCAACGATATCATACCACAGGCCTGTGGCAGGATCCTGCACTTTTGTTACAGCGGCTGCAAAGCGATCAAGGATGGCAGTCAGTTCTTTTCTTCCGGAATGGTTGACTGGAAAATAATCCAAAACATCCACCAATGCCATGCCAAACCAACCAAGGCTTCTCCCCCAAAAATAAGTTGAAGTGCCTGTTGTTTTATTGGCCCATTTTTGTTCACGGCTTTCATCCCAACCATGGTACAACAATCCGGTTTTGGGATCCCTGGCATATTTTTCCATCAAGCGAAACTGCAGGACGATATCATCAAAGGCTTTGTCGTCATGAAAAAGTTTTGCATATTCTGCCATGAATGGTTGACCCATGTACAATCCATCCAGCCACATTTGTGAAGGATAGATTTTCTTGTGCCAGAACCCACCTTCCTTGGTGCGTGGATGCGTGAGGAGTTGTTCACGGAGCATTTGTGCGGCCTTCCTGTATTTCTCCTTTCCGGTAACCTGGTAGAGCATCAACAAGATTTTACCATTGTTGACATGGTCAATATTGTATTCATCCTTTTTATACCCTTTGATGGATCCATCTTCGCCTACATAATAGTCCATGCATTTCTGGATATAATTGTACCAGGTTCTGTCGCCAGTTGCATTCCATACATCATCCATGCCTTTGAGGATTACCCCCTGATCATAGCGCCATTTGGGTTGCTTGTCGCCGGGGAGCATAAACGAATCAGGCCACATGCGCATGGCTGTTTGCGACAATCCTTGACTCAGTGGTTTGCTGTGAAAAGCATTGGCACGAATTCCATTGGTAGTGACGCCAGTGCTTTGCTGCACCTTGATGGTTGTAGAAGAGTCTTTTAATTTCAGGTCGATGTTGGAAAGGCTAATGCCATTGGCCTCCTGGATTTCAATGCCCTTGTTGGCACTGAAGGCCATGTCTTTCAGCTGAATATTCGAGATCTGCATTTCTGGAAGTCCACGGATGAAGATGGCCTTTTCAGCCCCATCACAGTATACCCTGCTGATCTTGAAATTCCTGAAAGAAGGTGTGGTAATATCGAGGGGTTTTCTTTCGATCACCGGCATGTCTTGCTTTTCACCAAAGACCGGCACTGGGTCTTTAGACATATAATACATGTCAAACAGGATGGCTTCTCCTGGAATATCTTTCATCACAATATCGCTGATGTTGATGTTCTCCACAACGCCACCACGGCCCCTGGTGGTTTTGAACCTCAGGCCAATATCCGTACCAATAAAGCTACAATTCGTCACATCAATATTTCTCACTCCACCACTCATCTCGCTTCCAATCACGAATCCTCCGTGGGCTGAATACACAGTGCAGCCAAGGATCGTAACATTTTGGGTGGGCATCCCTCTTTGCCTTCCAGCCTCATCCCTTCCGCTCTTCATGCAAAGCGCATCATCGCCCACATCAAAGATGGAGTTCTCAATCAACACATTGTTACAACTCTCCACATCAATGCCATCCCCATTCTGGGCGAACCAGGGATTCTTTACCTTGATGTCGCGAACAATCAAATTATCACACATCAAAGGATGAAGGCACCATGCAGCAGAGTTCTGGAAGGTGACTCCTTCCCACAATACATTTTTACAAGATGTAAATACAATCATGTTGGGACGCAAGAAATCCTTGACCGACTGGTAGTATGCAAGTGTCTTCTCTGGTGAGATCACGCCTGGATTCTTTTCATTGTTGCCCTTGAAATTGGATGCCGTTGGGTACCATGTTTTTTTGTCTTCGCTGAGGAGCCCTCCACTGGACAATAACTTTTTCCACTGGCCTTCGGTAAGTTTTTCCTTTTTGACCTGGCGCCATCCTGCGCCATTGCCATCAATGATTCCTTTGCCTGTGATGGCTACATTGGTGGCTCCAGTGGCTGAAATGGGAGACTGGTTGCGCATCTGCTTCAATCCTTCCCAGTTGCCTTCCACCAATTTGTACTGGTTGAAATCAGCAGAAAACAAAAGGATCGCACCCTGCTCAACATGCAGGTTGATATTGCTTTTGAGCACAATCGGCCCGGTGAGCCAGAGTCCTTTGGGAACATGGACAACGCCACCTCCTCTTTTATGCAGTGCATCGATGGCATTGGAGATGGCCAGGGTATTGAGCTTCAGCCCACCAGGTATTGCACCAAATGTTGAAATGGAAACCGTGTCTTTTTTGAATACAGGCACCTTGTTTTTTACTGCATTGTACTGTGCTGAAACAGCTGTGCATGCAAGCGTTGCAGCAAAAAGCAAGATGTTGTACTGCGATAAAATCTTTTTCATTATCAGTTATTTTTTCTTTGGTTCAGGTACCCAGGGGCCCAATATGTTTTCGATGGTATATTTTTTCAGTTCTTCATTGGTGAGATGTTTCATCCACCTGACCCTGTTTGACACGGATGCGCCGGGGCCCATGCTCTTGTATTCTGCATACCTGGCAGTGGCTTCATTGGATGGATTCTTCCAGTTGTTCCAACCTTCAGGAACAATATGTTTGTCCATCCAGCAACGGATATAGGTTACGCTGGCAGTAGGGCTCCAGGGCCTTCCCAGGGAAACTTTACTGATTCCTTCTGCTGCCGTAAGGGTGCAATCAAAGAATACAAAACCAAAGGGAATGATGACATTGGTGGATGCTGCTGTAACATGTGAGTCTTTCTTGCTGTGCAGTTGACAGTTGATGAATACTGCTGTGGCTGCACCAAAAATGAAATCTGTAGAACCCTCAATATAACAGTCCCTGAAATAATGTTTGACTCCACTGCCACTGAGAAAAAGCACATCCTGGTTTCCAAGCATGTTGCAATTGATGAACGAAGCCCTGTTGCCTTCAACCCTTAGCGCAACGCCCTGGCCAGCGGTGAAACCTGCATTGTTCTCAAAGCTGATGTTCTCTGCCTTGAAGTCATCACCGTACACAAAAACGGAGGCACAGGTCCAGGTATTCAGTGTATCGCCATTGGGCTTGCGGGTGCCCGCATGGTTGTCAAAAGAAATGATGGTATTGATCTTGTCTTCTCCAATCAAATGGATCTTGCTTTTTCTTGCATCCACCACCACAACTTCTCTGTATATCCCTTTTTTTACAAATACTTCGACAGGATTGTTGTTGCCTTCCTTGATGGCATCCAGTGCCATTTGAACAGACTTGAAATCGCCGGATCCATCCTGTGCAACAACCCAACGTTGTTGGGAATATCCATTCAGCAGACTTAAAAAAAGGCATGATAGCCAACATAACATCCCCTTCATGCTCATGGTTTTTTGGTGGTGACGTAGGTGAGCAAATCAGGAATGTTGATACGGATTTCTTTGAGTACCAATTGTGCAATCAACCTGGCCCCCAATTCATTGAAATGGGTATTGTCATCTTTCCCATCTGGATAATTGGGATGTTCTCCCGGCTTCAACTGACAGAAAAGTAACTTGGAACTTTCAACACCAAATTGCTGATAGAGTTCCATGCTTTTTGCATCCAGGTCAATAAAAAGGAGCTTTTCTTCTTCCGCTACTTTACGGACCAAAGCAGCATATTCCTGGTGTGTTTGTTCAATCTTTCCTGTTGCATCAAATTTTCTTCTCGCCACAGGAGTCAACAAAACAGGAATCAATTTCTTTTCCCTTGATTCACGAACATAGCGCAAAAGATTATTGGTGAATTCCTCCGGGCTTGTATAACTATTGACCTTTGATTTTACTTCATCGTTGTGACCGAACTGTATAAAGACATAATCTCCAGCACTGGCCTCGTCCATGATTTGCTTCCAGAGGCCTTCTGACATGAAGGTTTTTGTGCTTCTGCCATTCTTTGCCTTATTGACAACCGTCAGGTGCTCATTCCAGAAATAGTTGAAAGGCATTCCCCAACCTGTCTCTGGAAAATTTTTCTCCAGCTTGATGCTCATGGTGGAATCTCCCGCCAGAAATATTTTTATTTTTTTCTGGTCCGGAACAAATGCAACCAACATCAAGATAACAGCAACTGATAAGGCCTTTTTCATTTCAACAAACTGTTTAGATATACTTCAATATTGGTAAAATATGGGTGTAATCCAAGGCTTGCTGCATCGCTGTATTTATTGGGATCAAGCCCTTTGCTCAGTTCCCAAACGTCTGGCATCCCATCCGCATCTTTGTCTATAAGACTTACGGAGACCTTCAACGCAGGCCAGGCTGTTTTTGATTTTTCATAAGGAGTTCCATGCGGAAACCCACCTTGTACATCAATGATTTTTCCTTTTCCACTCAGCATCTCACCAATGATTCTCTCATCAACGGCATCCCGCTGCAGGGAAGCGCCTACTTTTTTTATGATTGACTGATAGGCTCTGTCAGCATCTTCTTTGGGAAGGTCAATCACACCATGTGGTTGATTGATGTAAACGCCAGGAACTGGCATAGCGGTCACACCCAACGTGTTGTCACGGTTGACCAATCTATTCCCTTCAATCATGTTACCAGCAACAAAATACTGACCATAAGGCAAAACATCTGTTTTGGATGGATCCAGGAAATTACTGGCAGCCGAGGGTTTTGTGGAAGGACCTGGCTTGAAATAATTATTGACAATATTGTACTTCCCGAACTCGCCACCATAGATGGCCTTGTTTTGCCAGTTGTACACCACATTGTTCTGAAAATCGACCAATTCCTCTTTTGCTCCCAAACGGGCACCATTGAACCTTGGGTTTCTGCTGATGCAATGGGCAAACAAATTATGGTGAGCAGAAAGATGTGCTCCACCCCAGATGCCGCCATAGCCATGGTTTTCCCAATCCTTGTCGCCTGTTTCAAAATGATAGGAATAATTCAGGGGCTCTGCAATCATGTTCCATTGCAGGGTCGTGCTGTCGCCTCCGTACACAGACATCACCTCATCCGTGCTCCAACTCATGCTGCAATGATCAATGATGAGTTGATTATTTTTTGATCCAGACAGGGCATCATCCCCACCACTTCCATCAACCATCCCTTTCTGTGATTGGTACTTATCGCCCATCCTGAACCGCAGGTAGCGGAGGATGATTTGATCCCCTTTGAGCCGAACAGGATGGTCTGCAATGCAAATGCCATCTCCCGGGGCAGACTGCCCTGCAATGGTTACATTTCCTTCAATCTGCAGGGGTGATTCCAGGTGGATGGTACCTGCAACAGCAAAAACAATGATTCTCCTTGATTTTTGCTCGGCGGCTTCCCTGAAACTACCCGGACCGGCATCATTGAGGTTGGATACCAGCAGTGTCTTTCCTCCACGACCGCCAACTGTGTACTTGCCAAAACCTTCTGCCCCAGGGAATGCGATAGGACGCTCGTTTTGGGCAAAAGAATCCTTGCCAAAAAAAAGGCTTGAGAGAAGCAACAATAAAATGGGGCAATTTGATTTATTCATGGAAATAAAAAACAGGTGGCCAATCAATGACCACCTGCAGGTTGTAATTTAATTAATATCCTGGATTTTGCTTCAGCTTTCCTTGGTAGGAAGTGATGGTTGCCTGATCAAATGGGAACAGTTCACTTTTGCCTGGAACAAAAAATGAAGCCATGCCTTGCCATAACTGCTTGCCATCAATTTGATTCGTTGTCAACTGCTGTGCCCAATCAGTCCTTGTCCATCCAGTTGCAGGATTGGGGATCTGTGTTGCTCTCCAGAATGGTTGTGCAGTTGGCGCTGTATTGTTGCCGGCAAAAAACTGAACTTCTTCTCCATTGTTTCTCCAGTAGATATACTGAGGCACCCTGTCGTAAGGGGCTCTTCTGTCTCGGATCAGTTGTATGTTGGCACGGGCCTCTGCAATTTTTGCAGTGAGCAGGTTCCAGCGGAGCAGGTCAAATTTCCTGATGCCTTCATGGCCAAATTCCAAAAACCTTTCATTCACAATGGCATTGAAAAATCCAGCCTTGGTTGTTGGTGTTGTTCCAATCAACCCAACATTTCCACTGAATGCCCTCCTTCTTACTTCCTCATAGGCTGCAATGGCCTGTGGTGTAGGAGCACCACTGATCTCATTGACCGCTTCAGCATACATCAACAATACATCAGAAAAGCGTATCAATGACCAATTGTATCCAATGTTGAGGACTGTTCCTGGAAGCAAAGGATTTCTCCAATCGCGGCGATACTTTCCTGTATTCAATTCTCCAAGCCTGCGCTGGCTCTTGATGTTGGTGGCAGACGTTACCTGATAATGTGTAATGGTAACATCCCTGCGGGTATCTACAGAATCGAATGCATAAAAATAATTGGGCAAGATCACAATACCGCCACCACCTGCACCAAAGCGGGAGGCATTGCTCAGGTTGGGTCCGTCATAGTTGCCCATCCTGCTATCACTATTACCATTGCCTCCACCGGCACCTACTTCAAAAATGATTTCTCCAAATGGATCATAGGTGAATGAAGTGACTTTTCTCCATACATCCGAATAGCTTGGATTCAGGGTATGCTGATCCCTTCTGGCCATCAGCTCTTCACATTCCTGTTTTGTTATCTGATAATATTTTAGAAAATCTCCTGTTCTTTCCATCCTGGCATTGGAACGAAGGGAGAAACCTCCCCTTGCCAGTGCAATCCTGGCCCTCAAAGCCATTGCTGCTGCTTTTGTAACCCTTTCGTTGCGTGGCCCTGCCTCGGTTCTCCAGGGAAGAAGATTTTTTGCTGCAGCAAGATCAGCAAGCAGGATATCATAAGTAGAATCACGGTTGGCCTGAGGAATGAAGAGTTCAGGCTGCCTGTATGCTGGAATCATCGGCGCTGGAACATCTCCCCAGTTGCGGATCAATTCCATGTAGAACTGTGCACGCAACGTGAGGGCCTCTCCATGCAATCTTCTCAACTCCCTTTTTTCTGCATCAGTACCTGAGGTGTATTGCTTCATCAAGGGAATCTGTTCAATACAAAGATTTGCCTTTTCAATGCCCCGGTACAATTGCCTGAAAGGATTGGCGATTTCTGAGTTGGTCAACAAAAGCTGATAACGGCCTACGCCCCTTCTTCCATTGTCTATGTTTCCACTGGCAATGGCCTCATCTGTATCATAAGGATAATACATGCTGATGCGGATGCCATACCCATTGTCTCCCTGCAACTCATCATATACGCCTACCAAGGCATTGAAGGCATTGGAGGGGTCAGAGAAGGCATCAGGGATACTGTATTGTGATACTGGGGCTACCTCAGTATATTTTTTACATGATTGCAAGATCAATATCGAGCAGGTCAGCAAAAGCAACCCGGAACGAAAGAGTAAATTGTTCGATTTCATATGTTGCACATTAATGAGATTAGAAAGAAAGGTTCAGGCCAAATACCCAGGTTCTTGAACGTGGATATGCAGCAAAGTCAACACCAGGGGTCAAAGGATCATTCCTCCTTGCGGTAACGTCAGGATCATATCCTGAATAACCGGTAAGTGTGGCAAGGTTATTGACCGTTCCGAAAAAGCGAAGACTTGAAATCTTGTGCCTTTGCGAGATGGTTTTAGGAAGTGTATAGCCCAACGTGAGGTTGTTGATCCGAAGATAACTTCCGTCTTCAACAGCCCAAGAATGCAACCACCAACGCTGCACCCGCACCGGTGACCAGATTTTTGCATTGGCATTCAGCGCAGTAAGGGCTGCAGGATCTTTCACCACCTGGCCCTGGTCATTGACATTGGTGAACCTGTCTTTCATCATGTCCAACATGTTCAGGTTAGAAAAGGCTCCATCAGTCCACTCCAGCTTGTTGGCATTGTAGATGTCATTGCCCACAACAAAATTCACAAAAATACTCATGTCAAAGTTTTTGTAGTTGAACTGGTTGTTCCAACCACCAGTAAACTTTGCATTGGCATTACCGATGATCGTACGGTCTCCATCAGGAGTAATCACACCATCCTTGTTGAGGTCTTTCCATTTCAACATGCCTGGCTGGGGCGTACCATAGACACCATTGAAGGCAATGCCGGGCTTGATGGTATAGGTTTGCGTGGTGGCATTGTAATTAAAATCATTCACGCTGTAGAATCCATCGGTTACAAAACCATACATCTGGCCGGTTGATTCGCCCACCTTAACAATGTAATCATCTACCCCGTCACTGCCCTGCCAACCGGAAGTCCTGGTAATCTGTGAAACACCTCCAAGGCTTTCCACCCTGTTTCTGTTGAAGGAGATGTTGAAATTAGAAGACCAACTAAAGTTTTTATTTTCAATGGGTGTTGCGTTCAACTGAATCTCCACACCCCTGTTGGATGTGGCCCCAATATTCTGAATCTGCTGTGTGTATCCTGTGGTTGGAGGTATTTGAACTGCCAGCAACAAATCGTTCGCAGAATTCTTGTACGCATCAACAGTCAGTTGAACGCGGTTGTTGAAAAAAGCAAGATCCAATCCGAAGTTGCGGGTAACATTCTGCTCCCATCTCAAACCAGGGTTGGACAAGGCAGTTGGCGCAAAACCAGGAAGGATGGAGTGATTGAATGCATACTGTCCGGTAACGCCATAAAGCTGCAAATAAAGCAAATTGTCAATCCTGTTGTTGCCTACAATGCCATATCCAAAACGAAGTTTGGCATCTGAGAGCCATTTGACATCATCCAGAAATTTTTCGCGGGACAATCTCCATGCCAGTGAACCGG
Source organism: Chitinophagaceae bacterium (assembly GCA_044341875.1). Lineage (GTDB taxonomy): Bacteria > Bacteroidota > Bacteroidia > Chitinophagales > Chitinophagaceae > Pollutibacter. Next base: position 15,919 of record JBIIQT010000043.1, read on the forward strand.
AAGGAAATACAAGTGTACCATTTTCAGAACTGAACTTGGAGGACCTGTCGGCCCGTAGATTGGCAGTTGCCAAATACTTGTCATCATAGGCGTAGGTGGCCCTGCTGAACAAAGAGAAAATCCTGTTCGGTGGCTGGATAAATGATGTTGGAAGCGGCTGGGCTGAGCCTGCAGGAGCTGATCCCAATCCCATGTTAGCCAGTGCCTTTCGGGCAGAGATGTCTGCAGGGAAAAACCTTGTTTCTACACTGTTTTGGTTTGAACGCTGGTCCACCATTTCCTCACCTACAAGAATAGAGAAATCATGGTGCTTTTTGAAGTTGTTCAATGTATACTGAAGTGTATTGGTATTGCTGATGGTACTATTGGTTTGGTTACCGATGGAAGCTACAGGAAGTGATGCGGAGTTCCTGGCAGTTGAGGTGATCTTGCTGTAAAACAAGTCTGTGCCAACCCTTCCATTGTCGTAACCCACCGTAGACCTGAACACAAGGTTCTTCACCAGGTTGATGTTCACATAAGTATTTAGATAGGTGGCAGCAGTGGACTGTTTCCTGTATTCTGACTGTGTAAGGATGACCGGATTGATGGCTCCTGAAGAAGCAAGAAAGTAAGCCTCATCAAAATCATCAATACCACCATTGGGAGTTGGAATTTCGAAAGGCCTGTAATTAATGGTATGCCTTAACCTGTTGGTTGAACGGGAGCCACTGTTGGTTGTTCCCGCACCCCTGATTTTTTGGTCTAAATACCTGAAACTGAAACCAGCCTTGACCCTGTCAGATATCTTATGGTCCAATTTGAAATTGACAAGATTTCGGTCGAATCCTGATTCCAGTTGAACACCGTCTTCGCGGTTGGCAGTAAGGCTCAGGTTAAAACTTGTAGACTGGTTTCCACCACTGAGTGAAGCATTGTGGTTTTGGAACCTGGCATTGCGTCCAAACACAAGATCTTGCCAACTCACAGGACTGAGGTTCTTGTAGACATTCAGGGTATCCCAGGTGGTTCCAAAGGTGCCTGCGAAACTTGAACTGTCTGCAATGGAACCGCGGCTCCTTTCATACTGCCACCTTACAAAATCGTAGGGCGATAAAACGCTCATGAATTGCGGCACATCCCTGTATCCATAAGATCCATTATAGGAGGCCTGTGTTTTGCCCGGCTTTCCAGACTTTGTGGTGATCATCACAACTCCATTGGCGGCACGGGCACCGTAAATGGCAGTGGTAGAAGCATCTTTCAATACGTCAATGTTGGCAATATCCTGAGGGGCAATCACAGCCAGTGCATTTTCAACCTGCACACCATCTACAATGTACAAGGGTGAATTGTCCTGTGTGATAGAACCACCGCCCCTGACCCTAATGAGAATATCTGCTCCAGGCGCACCTTCTGAAGAGGTTACTTGCACCCCGGCAAGGCGGCCCTGCAAGGCTTCAGCAGCTGAAGACAATGGAACGTCCTTGATTTGCTTTGCACTCACAGAAGATACAGAACCTGTGAGGTCTTTTCGTTTGATGCTGTTGTATCCAACGACCACTACATCTTCCAATGAGCTCTCCATTTTTTCCAGGGAGACGCTCACTGTAGCACCTGCAGTTGTTGCCAATGTATAGGTTTTGTAACCTATGTAAGTAAATACCAATATTGGTTTTCCTGTAGCGGGTGCTGGCACGGTGAAAGCACCGTTTTTATCTGTTTGAAAGCCTTTGGCATTACCCCTGACCTGAATGGTGACTCCTTCCAAAGGATTCCCATTTTCTCCGGTTACCTTACCCTCAACAGACTTCCCTTGCGAGAAACCTGAAATGGTGGCAAACAGGAAGAATAAAAAAATAGCAATTTTTCTCATATGTGCTTGATTTGAATAGTTTGATATATATCAATTTACAAGTCTATGTTGTTTTTTTACCTCTTTGAGACCTATCCGGAATTTTATTTACGCAATCGTTCCCGATTCATCACAAGCGAGGAAAAGTTCAGCATTTTGACCCCAAGATGAGAAATAAACAAGAAATCACCAACTGCCCTATCTTTATGGCATGAAGTTTGAAGCAGTAACCATCAAACATATCGCACTAGAGCTGGGGCTTTCGACCTAAACTGTGTCCCGTGCATTGCGTGACAGCCATGAAATTAGCCAGGCCACCAAGAAAATGGTCCTGGATCATGCCCAAAAAGTGGGTTTTAAACCCAACAGGATCGCTCAAAGTTTAAAGGAACGAAAAAGCCTTTCCATCGGTGTAATCGTAAGTGAAATAGCCAACAGCTTCTTTTCCCAGGTAATCAACGGCATTGACTCAGTTGCCTATCAACATGGGTACAATGTCATCATCGCCCAAAGCATGGAATCAGCTGAGCGTGAATTGATGAACCTGGAATACCTTACATCATCATCCATTGATGGATTGATCATCTCTGTTTCTACAGAAACAAAGAATTTTTCCTACCTGAAAAAATTACATGAAAGAGGTTTGCCCATTGTATTTGTAGACAGGGTTATTGATGAAATTGAGACCCATAAGGTGATTGCCGACAACTACAAGGGGGCGTACAAGGCTACAAAACACCTGACTGAAAGGGGCTACAAGAAAATCGCTATTCTATCCAACAACAGTGGGCTTTCCATATCCCAGGAAAGACTTGATGGATACAAGGCTGCACTCAGAGATGCCAATATTCCACTCAAAGAAAATTTGATTGCCTACTGTGAACATGGGGGCATGATTTACAGTGAGATTGAATCAGCGATGAAGATGTTGCTCAAGCAGCGGGTTAAGCCAGATGCCATCTTTGCTGGCTCAGACAAGATCACCACTGGATGTCTTCGTTTCATGAAACAGAAAAACATCCGTACACCGCAAGATCTTGCCTTGATTGGATTCTCCAACACAGATCTTACAGAACTCCTCAACCCTCCGTTATCGGTCATTAAACAACCCGCCTTTGAGATGGGACAAGCCTCCGCCACTTTATTGCTATCCCTGATTGAAAGCAAGAGACCGCAAAACCAATTCGAAACAAGGATTCAATCTACAGAATTATTGATCAGAAAATCAACCTGATCAGAGTGAAGCCCTTGGAGTTAATCGAAAAGGGACTTCTCTTTTTATTTTGATGCCCGTCTTGACATTCAACAACTGTACAACTTAAGGTTGATGAGGTCCTCACCAACTGGGTTTGGATTCCAGGCATCATGAATCGCCAAGGCTGCACCCAGAGCAGTGGCCTGCGCCACTTCGGCAGCGTATACTTTTTTGTTATGGTAATGGGATGCCAGCATGCTCATGAAAACATGATTTTTACTAAACCCGCCATCAACAAAAATACTTTCAGCGTCTTGGTGTTTCAAGACCAGGTTGATGCTTTCAATTTGTTTCTCTACCAAAACAGCTATCAACATGTTGTAGGCCAGATCCGGAGACTCCACCTCCATGAGGTCAACTGCTTCAAAGTCTGAGCAGGCCTTTGACAACAGACGTTCTTTTGCTAAAGAGGCCATTCCTTGATCAAAGCGAATGGCTTTGTAAAAATCTGCTGGAAGGGCATAATGAGCGGCAATACGATCTGCCCCTTTCTCATGCGCATTGCCCAAGAAAAGCCTGGATGCCTTCACAGGTTTGCCGGTGTACTGCAAATAACAAAGGCTATCCTTTTCAAGTTCTTCATCCGTGAGGGGCACATGATCAAATGGATTGAGGCAAATGCTCCAGGTACCCGTAGATACCAACACAAAAGGATTTTTGAAACAGATCAAGTAAGGAATCAATGCGGATGAGCTGTCGTGCAATCCGATGCCACAAGACAATGCATGTCCGTCAATATTCATTTTCTCAACATGTGTAGAAGGGATGATCTGAGCAAGCACGGTTGCAATGCCCTCGTTTTGCACCCAGTCATGGTATGTCTTTTTTGTAAAGTCCCAGAGATTGGTATGACAGCCGATGCTGGTGATGTCCGTCACAGGAAAATCAGTGAAAATATAACTGAGGTATTGTGGAAGATGCAGTGCGAACGCAGTCCTGGAAAAGATTTCAGGCTGCTCACGCTTGATGCGCAATACCTGCATACCTGAATTCAAACTGCCCAATACGGGGGAAGCAGTACAACGCGAAAATACTTTTTCACCGCCGTATTTTTCGTAAAACTGTTTTTGAATTTCTTCAGGATAAGGCTTGAGGTAATTGTAAAGGGGCGTCAATGTTTTTCCATGACCATCCACATAAACAAAGCTTGCACCATAGGCAGTGAAGTTGATGGCCGTTACTTCGAATTCCTCGAGATGCAGGGATGACTTGATCAACTCAAGTGCAGAACTGGTCAAAGATGCCAGGTCTTCACATGCAAATCCATCCTCATCAACCGTCTCTTCCATCCGGTCACTCTTTTCATAGACCAATTGGTATGACTGATCAAAAAGCAGTAATTTCTTGTTGGTTTTTCCAACATCCAGAATGGCAACAACTGACTTTTTTTGCATCATGTTCAGTTTGTGTGATCAGAGCCCCGTTGCTTTGGATACGGCACCACGCTCACCAATCAGGGTATCCCTGATTTTCATGGCACGGTATGCGCCCAATGGATCAATGGCTGCTCCACTCCTGCGCCTGGCTTCAGCCACAACAGACCTTACATCTGTACGAAACGCCTGCTGCAAGATTTCCTGCGCGCGCACCACATCGTTGGATTCCCTGGCCTCATCAAGTGCCTTGTCATCCACCAAGAGGGCCTGAGCGTAGGCGATTTGAATGGCCTCAACCGATTGCAAAAGATCTTCCAAAGGATCCTTGATGTTGTGCGAAGCATCAATCATCCAGCCAAGGTCCTTGGCATGGTTCATGCCGCGTGCATCCATGCCTTCCACGAGTTCCCTGAAAATGAGAAACAGCTGATAAGGCCTCATGGACCCTACCGTCAAATCATCATCGCCGTATTTTGAATCATTGAAATGGAATCCTCCGAGTTTCTTCTCCATGAGCAACAATGAAACAATCTGCTCAATGTTGGCATTGGGAAGGTGATGACCAAGGTCTACCAGCGTGTACGCCTTAGGGCCAAGCTTGGATGCGTACAAAAGCGATTGCCCCCAGTCACCCACAGACATGGAATAAAAATTGGGTTCGAAGGCCTTGTATTCAACAAATACTTTCCAGTCTTCCGGCAAGCCAGCATAGATGTCCTGCAAACCTTCCAGCGTATTTTGAAATGCTTTCCTGAAATTCAATTGACCGGGAAAACTGGATCCATCAGACAACCAAACGGTCAGCGAATTGGAACCAAGTTCCTTGCCGTATTTGATTACTTCCAGGTTATGGTCTACCGCCTGTTGCCTTATACCCTTGTCTACATTTTGCAGAGAGCCGTATTTGTAACTCAATTTTTGTCCGGGCTGGTCTTGGAATGTATTCGAGTTCATGGCGTCAAAGACCAGTCCATGTTGTGCAGCCAATGCCTTGATCTTTGCCGCATCCGAAGGAATATCCCAGGGGATGTGCAAAGAAATCGCACCGCTCGATTGATTGAGCTTGTGCAAAAGTCCTACATCTTCAATTTTCTCCTCAAGATTTCCAGGCTCACCACCAATAGAGAAACGGCCAAACCTTGTTCCACCAGCACCCAGGGCCCAACTTGGGATGGCCACCTGAAAAGCAATGAGTTTATCAATCACCGCTTCAACATTGGTCAGAGAGGCAGCATGAAATTCAAAATTCCTTTTGTGCCCCGCCTCCAATTGCGCATTCAGTTCATCTATCCTTGACTGTTCTATCTGCATATAGGCAAATTGATCTTGTTAATATTATCGTACAAAAGCCATTGCTACACCACCATCCACATTGATCACGTTACCTGTAGACTTGTTCAACAAACCACCCGTCACCGCAAAACATGCATTGGCAATATCAACCGGAAGAATGATCTCATTCAACAAGGTACGCTTGGCATAATAAGCAGGAAGTTCTTCAACGCTCACTCCATAAGCCTTTGCACGACCCTGTGCCCAATCGCCAGCCCAGATTTTGCTGTCAGCAATGACCGCATCAGGATTGACGGTGTTTACACGGATCTTGTCCTTGCCCAATTCTGCGGCATTGAGCCTGCTTAAATGCAACTGTGCTGCTTTTGCAGATCCATAACCAGCATTGTTGGGGCCTGAAACCAATGCATTCTTGCTCACGATGTTGATGATGTCTCCACCCATTTCCTGTTTGCGCATCACGTTGACTGCGGCTTGCGTAACAAGGAATTGACCTTTCACCAAAACATCATAAAGGATGTCCCAGTCTTTCTCCGTATGCTCTTCAATGGGCTTTGAAATCGACAAACCTGCTGAATTGACAATGATGTCCACGCCGCCAAATGCCAAGGCAATAGCATCCAGGGCCTTTTCGATGCTCTCTTTATCCGTCACATTCATCAAGGCAGCTGAAGCAGCATCCTTGCCAAAAATGGATTTGAATTCTGCCAAAGTATTGTTCATCCTGTCATCATCGATATCACTTATCACAACGCAGGCACCTTCTTCAGCAAATTTCTTTGAGATGGCCTTGCCGATGCCACCTGCACTACCAGAAACAAATGCAACCCTTCCGGACAATGCTTTTGGTTTTGGCATCCTTGACAGCTTGGCTTCTTCCAACAACCAATATTCAATATTGAATGCTTCCTGATGAGGAAGTGCGGTGTAAGAAGAAATGGCCTCAGCAC
>JBIIQT010000044.1:0-22083 GCA_044341875.1 Chitinophagaceae bacterium
GGGATAGACATTGTTGTCATCACCCTGCTTTTCAGGATCCAATCCACGGAAGGCAGTAAGTGTTCCAAGATTCTCAGCAGAACCAACAATCCTCAGATTGGTTATGCCCAATCTTGAAACCAGTTTTGCAGGAACTGTATAACCCAATTGAAGGTTCTTGACGCGCAGATAGCTCATATCATCCAGCCAAAAAGTAGTTGCATTTCGATTGTTGCCGCTACCTCCCAGTCTTGGCCAGAGTCCATCCCTGTTGTCCCATGACCACGGGTTGGTCCAATGTTCCCAGGATGCAGCATATCGGGCATTGTTGAAATTGGTATTGTTGTAGATGGTCTGCCAATAATCTTTTCTACCAGCAGCACCTTGCAAAAAGACAGTAATGTCGAAACCTTTGTAAGCCACATAGGAATTGATTGCAAAGGTAGTGGTTGGACGCTCTTGTTGGAGTGTTGGATACGCTCTTCTGTCATCTGCTGTAATCCTTCCATCACCATTCAAATCTTTCATGAGCAAATCACCAGGAGCGGCACCCTGTGGAGTGTTTTTATGAATATCTGCCCAGCTCTGTGCAATTCCGTTGTCTTGGTATGCGTAAACAAACTGATAAGGCATTTCAAGGAAAATGTTGCCTCTCAACAACAACTGATTCCACTTTTCAAGGTTGGTAGTGTTAAAGGAACCATTCAGGTTAACGCCGTATTGCAGTTTTCCAATCCTGTCTTTCCATGCCAAATCAATTTCAACACCCCTGTTCCTGAGGTTACCAATGTTGGTCCTTGGGGCAGGGCTGTATGCAGCACTAAGGAAGGTTGAAAATTCTGAAGGCCTGTTCATACCGGTTGTCAAACGATCGTAATAATCAAGCGTCGCGGTGAGGCGGTTGCGCATGAAAGCAAGGTCTAAACCAAGGTTGAGAACGGTGGTCACTTCCCAAGAAAGGAACCTGTTGATCATTTTGTTGTTGGCAAAACCCCTTTGTACTGCTGTTCCAAGGACATAGTTCAGGTTGGTAAGGGTTTCTTGTTGCTCATATCGACCAACCCCACTGTTGTTACCCAAGCTACCATAAGAGGCCCTGAACTTACCGCTAGTGAGGAACTTATCCGTAAGCCTTTGGATAAATTTCTCTTCCGTAAATTTCCAACCCACAGCCGCTGATGGGAAAAATCCGAATCGGCTTCCGGGCAGAAATTTAGAAGAGCCATCCACCCTGAAGTTGGCCTCAAAAAGGTACTTGTTATACGCAGTGTAGTTGAACCTTCCTATATAAGAACGGAGTCCTTCCTCGTTTGAAGAACCACTGGTGGATTGAATGTCAGTCAAAGCTGCATTTACCTCTGTTAAACTCGGGTGCAACCTGTCGTTCCTTGAGCTTCCCTGGGATCTGTTGTACCAATATTCTTCGTTGTAAACCACAAGTGCGGAGATATCATGCTCTTTCCCGATTTTGGTAGCATATTTCAAACTCCCGTTGAGCAATGTTTTGTACCCTGTGCTTGTGTTGTTCGAAATTCCTGCATTCTGACCAACATAGATCCTGCTACCAAAAGATTCTGTTTGGAAATTATACGCCTGGTTAGGTGTATTGGCAGACCAGGAAAACTGGTTGTAATAGTTCAATGCATAATCAATCCTGGCAGTAAGTCCCTTGATGGGTGCCCAGTCATAATACAATTGCGTATTGGCCTCTTGCCTGTTGTTCTGATTAGGACTGTTGACGTAAAGTGTATATGGGTTGTAAGCTTGTGGGTCTTCTCCATAGGCCATTACGCCGCCGTAATATCCAGTTTTAGGATCATAAGGAAGGATACCCGCAATGGCATACTGCATGTCATTACCTGCGGTGTTGGAGGAGGAAGGGTCATTGAAACCCTCAGCCAAAGCAAATCTGAAAGTTGACCAGTTTCCGTTGAAGCGGAAACCGACGTTCATGTTGTTCTTGATTTTAGAATCAAAGTTGAAACGGGCATTGTATTGCTTGTAATCATTGTTGATCTGCAAACCTTTTTCATCCTTTACACCAGCAGATACAAAGAAGTTGTTGTTATCACTTCCTCCGGTGGCGGAAAGGTTATAGTTGTTGTACATACCTGGCCTCAAAATGATATCCCAAATATCCGTATTAGGAAATTTAACCGGGTCAATCATTGATTTGGCTAGCCATTCGTCGACAGTTCCCAATTTGAACAACTGATTTCCTGGCAAAGTACCTACGGAAGTCCTTCGCTGCTGAACAGTTATCGCCCTTGAATAATCATCCATGAAATCCAGTCCTCTTGTAGGCGCAACCAATGAGTTGTTGCTGGTAAAGTTCAGGGATGTTTTCTTGGCTCCTTTACCGCTGCGGGTGGTGATGAGGATAACCCCATTCGCAGCCCTCGATCCGTATACAGAAGCAGATGTGGCATCCTTCAAAACTGAAATAGATTCTACATCGTTCAGGTTGATCCTGTTGATGTCTACATCGGGCATACCATCCACTACAATCAAAGGGCTTGCATTGTTAACGGTTCCAAGACCCCTGATGATAAGGCTGGCTTCGTTGTTACCTGCCATACCTGAAGACTGTACAGCCTGCAAACCAGGCACAAGACCCGTCAAGGCAGAAGATACGTTCGGCAATGCACGGCTGACAATTTTGTCATCAACATTTACCTGTGAAACGGCACCAACAAGGTTTACCTTTTTTTGGCGACCATATCCCACGACCACAACATCATTGAGTGCTGAGGTTTTGGGCTTAAGGGCAATGATGTATTCGTTTCTTGCATCCACTTTCAGCGAAAATTCTTCATGACCTGCTGAAGTAAAGAGAATTTCATCCCCGACTGCAGCACTGATTTTGAAGTTTCCTTTTGCATCTGTGGTTGTTCCTGTGGTCTTCTTTTTGATCACAACAGAAATGTTGGAAAGCAGTTCACCAGCATCATCTTTGACGGTACCCGTGATGGTTTTCTGCTGTCCGAAGGAAATAAACGGAAGCATCATGAAAAATAAAAGAAGCGAAGGAAGATGGGATTTTATCCCAGTCCTGAGACTTGAAAAGATGGACATAAGCAATGTTTTGTTCTGTTTATGAGTTTCCAATATTAGTATTTTTTTTAGTAACAAAAAAAAACTGTCAAAGCAGCGTTTTTATTGAACCATAGATATTGAAAACTTGCATTTGAACATGACTGACCGGTTGAGAGAAATTTTATTATCTTTATCCCCCGCAGAAATCTAAATTGAATCCATGGGAGAAAACAACTCAAGACAGTTTTTGGATTTTGAAAAGCCAATCAAGGACCTGTATGATCAGATTGATCAGATCAACCTGACGGCAGAAAAGAACAAGATTGACCTCTCAGACTCCGTCCGTCAGCTGGAGGAAAAAATTCTGGACAAAAAGAAAGAAATCACGCAAAATCTCACCAGCTGGCAGAAGGTTCAGTTGAGCAGGCATCCTGACAGACCCTATACCCTTTCTTATATAGAAAGGATTTGCACAGACTTCGTGGAATTGCATGGCGACAGGAATTTCAAAGATGACAAAGCCATTGTGGGTGGATTTGGAAAAATTGATGGAAACACCGTCATGATCCTTGGCCAGCAGAAAGGAAACAATACCAAAACCCGCCAACTCCGAAATTTCGGGATGGCCAACCCCGAAGGCTATCGTAAAGCCCTCAGGCTGATGAAGCTGGCAGAGAAATTCAACAAACCTGTTATTACACTGGTAGACACGCCAGGAGCTTTCCCAGGAATTGAGGCAGAAGAAAGAGGCCAGGGAGAAGCCATTGCCAAAAATATTTTTGAAATGCTTCGCCTTAAAGTTCCGGTCATCTGCGTCATCATTGGTGAAGGCGCCAGTGGCGGTGCAATGGGCATTGGTGTTGGAGACAGGGTTTACATGATGGAAAATACCTGGTACACTGTTATCTCTCCAGAAAGTTGCAGCTCAATCCTCTGGAGAAGCTGGGACCACAAGGAAAAAGCTGCCGATGAGCTGAAATTAACCTCTGAGCACATGCTTGGATTTGGACTGGTGGATGGCGTAATCCCAGAACCGCTGGGTGGTGCACACTGGAACCATGATGAAGCTGCAGCCATGATGAAAGAACAAGTTGTAAAAGCCATTGCAGAGCTTAAAGAAATAGATTCAGAAACCCGCATTGACCAGCGCATTGAAAAATTCTCCAACATGGGCAGGTGGGAAGAAGTTAGCAACCAAGTATCATAATTAAATACGATGACCAAGCACCCATTTTCGGGCACAGGTGTCGCCATTGTGACGCCATTTTTAGAAAACGGAGATATTGACCAATCAGGAATCGAAAAATTGGTGGAACACCTAATCGATGGTAAGGTTGATTATCTCGTGGCTCTTGGAACAACAGGTGAGAATGCCACCTTGAACAGGGAAGAGAAACAACTAATGTTTACCCTGGTAAACAAATTCAATAAGGGAAGGGTAAAACTTGTGGCAGGCATAGGCGGAAACGATACAAGGGCCGTCATAGAAGCTTTTTCATCATTTGACCTTACCGGTTACGCGGCCATCCTTTCAGTAAGCCCCTATTATAATAAACCCAATGCAGAGGGTATTTTCCAGCATTACAAAGCCCTTAGTGAGGCTGCCCCCCTCCCATTGATCATGTACAATGTACCGGGAAGAACCGGCATGAATGTTAGCACGGCCACTACCCTTCGCATTGCCAATACCTGCAAAAACATCATCGCTACTAAAGAAGCATCCGGGAACATGGAACAAATCATGCAGATCATCAAGGATAAGCCTGATGGATTTGAGGTGATCAGCGGAGATGATGTCATTACTCTTCCTCTCATCGCCTGTGGTGCAATTGGTGTTATTTCAGTCTTGGCCAATGCATACCCAAAAGAGTTTTCTTCCATGGTAAATCTTTGCCTCGAAGGCAAGTTTTCTGAAGCTCGTCCGACACACGAAAAAATGCTTCCTGTAATTCAGTCAATGTTTGCTGAAGGAAGCCCAAGTGGTGTAAAAGCCTATCTTGGTGAACTGGGTGTTGTCAAAGAGACCTTCAGACTACCGGTAGTAGGAGTCAGTGGACAACACAAGGAAACCATCAGAACCATCATGAAGGGCATCTAATCTAAGCCCTTCTCATTTTAATATCCACTCTTTATAGCGGTGCATGGCTTCCAGGAAGTAATAATCTCCGTATGTCAAAGGCTGATCAACTTCTGAATTGGCATTGAAGAATCCAACCCCGTGTTTCAGGAGAAATCCGCCATTTTCACCTGGCTTGGCAAGATACTCTTCAGATGCCAGTTTCACAATGATCTGTTTAGCGACATCAACATAATTGCTGCTCTCCTTTCCTTTGGTATACCTGGACAATTCCAGCAAACCTGAAGCAATGATGGAGGCTGCTGAAGCATCCCTCAATGCATTGGGAATTGTGGGTGCATTAAAATCCCAATAAGGAATCTTATCAGTGGGCATATGGGGGTGGTTCAAAATGAATTGAGCAATATCACGCGCCTGCTGAAGGTATTTCTCGTCTTTTACAAACCTGTACATCATGGTAAAACCATAAAAGCCCCAGGCCTGACCACGGGACCAGGCAGAGGCATCATTGTACCCCTGGTGGTTCTTACCAACAAATTTCCCTGTCTCAAGGCTATAATCCAATACATGAAAAGCACTGTGATCAGGCCTGTAATGGTTGGTCAATGTGCTGTTGGCATGGTTGATGGCCACTTCACGGAAGCGTTGGTCTCCACCATTTTGGGATACCCACAACAACAGCTCAAGGTTCATCATGTTGTCAATAATCACCGGGCAATTGAAATTCTGGTTTTTGTTCCAGCTTTGAATAGATTTTATCTGAGGCCTGTAGCGTGTAGTCAGCGAAGCTGCCGCTGTATCGATGGTAGCCTTGTCTCCGGGCTTCTTAAACAACCTGTATGCATTACCAAAACTGCAATACATCATGAATCCCAGATCATGGTTACCAGTATAATGTTTTTCCTTTTCCTGGATGGCAAGTCTTTTTTGGGCGATCTTTAAAACGTCCTGATCATTGGTATGCTCATAAATATAAAGGAGGCTGCCTGGGAAAAACCCACTGCACCACCATTTGGTGTTGCTCGACTCTACCTTGCCTGTATTCTTGTTCACCGTTTTGGGCATCATGGAATCAGGAACATTTTTTTCCAGGATTTTATACTGACTGGCAGCCAGCTTGAACTGCTGATCAATCATCTGTGCCATGTCTTTTTTGCTGGACTGTGCATGCACAAGGCTGCACAAAAAAGAAACGAATAAAAAAACCACTGAATTCCTGTTGATTAACTTTTTCATCTGAATTGATTATAGCGACTAAGTTATTAAAAACTAAATTAAAGAATGCAAATGAAGTTCAATGAATGGCCATTAGGGTTTCTTTGACAGATAAGCATTGACCTTGGACTTCATCTGGTTAAGCACTTCAGTGTAACTTGGGTCAGTGGCAAGATTTACTTTCTCCAGAGGATCTTTTTCATAATCGTATAATTCAACTGCAATGACTTCGCTACCCTGGTGCACTGGCTGATTCCTGAAATTTTCTTTATACCAAACAATACAGCGATAGCGATCCGAACGAAGTGCATAACCCATGGTTTGATCACCTCGGGGATATTGAGACTGCGCAATATCTTTGACCTTTGTCAGAGGGTTTTTCAAAACTGGGGCTAGGCTGGTACCAGCCAATCCTGAAGGTTTTGGTAAACCAGACAATTCACAGAGTGTAGGAAAAACATCTACAAACTCCGAGAGCCCTTGTGCCTGCTGACCGCCCTTGAATCCTGGAGCTGAAATGATCAATGGTGCCCTTGTAGCCTGTTCAAAATTGGTATGCTTATTCCATATACCATGATCACCCAAATGCCATCCATGGTCACCCCATAAAACGACAATCGTATTGTTGTCAAGTCCCAGTTGTTTCAACTGTTCGAGCAAGTACCCTACCTGAGCATCGGTATAACTCACGGCTGCATAATAGCCATGTATCAACATGCGTTGGGCTTCTTCGCTTTGCAAGGCATAATCAGCCTTGAACCTCGATCCATCAGGAAGTGCATAGTTGTTGACCAACTCAGCTGAAGGTTGAAAGGCATACTGGGGAGCTCCTTCTGTAAGCTGTTGAAAGGCTGCCAGCTGAATGGAATTCCGGTCGTATTTGTCCCAATATTTTTTAGGGGATACAAAAGGCAAATGAGGTTTACTGAACCCTACTGCCAGAAAAAAAGGCTTGTCCTGATTTTTCAGTGAAGCCAATATTTTTCCTGCTTTCCTCGCAATCGCTCCATCGCTGTAGGCATCATCCGGAACATCACCAGCTTCAACCACAACACGGTGTTTATCCATGAAGTCTTTGGTCTCCGCTTCATTCAAACCTTTGTCTTTTGCTTCTTTTTCAAAACCAGCCAACAGGTCTAGCGTAGACTTTGCCTGGTATTGACCTCCTACAGGTTTTTCATATCCCTTCGCATAGTCATCATCATTCAGCTTTTGATAGGGAATGCTCCATGAAGGAGCATCCAATTGTTTGTCAACAGACCTGACATCAAATACCTTTCCAATACCCGTGGTGGCATAGCCTTGTTGAACAAAATATTGTGGCATGGTCACAACATTGGGTATCATGTCCCTCAGCTGGGTTTTAAGATCCCAAATCCTTGTGGCATCAGGTCTTAGGCCGGTCATCAAGCTTGCCCTTGTTGGTGCACATACCGCCTGCTGACAATAATTTTTAAGGAACACAGTTCCTCGAGCGGCCAATGCATCAATATTGGGTGTGATGATTCTTGATTCTCCGTAGCATCCTAGCATGGGTTTAAGATCATCAATAGCGATCATCAGTATATTCGGTTTCTTTTGCTGTTGGGCAAATAAAGTGGATCCTATTGTTCCAAAAAACAACATTGAAATGATAAGTTTTTTAACCATGGGTCTAATTGTTTGTATTGAATTTGAAAGAGCTTTGATCATCCTGATAATGCTCAATAAAAATAGAAAGTAATTTTATGCTTAAATTTATTGGGAATGGAGCATAAGTTAGTAATACTTATCAAAAAAAATAACAACAGAACAGTTGCAATTTAAATTTCAACCAAAATAATTTAGATTAACATGAATAGTTTCAACCGAAAACGATACCGGAAAGGTTACCGGTACAGTTCGATCTTCCTCATATGGAATAAAAAAAGGTCAAATCACCCTTCAAGTTGAAAAATCAAAAAGTTATGATACCGAATTCAAACCAGCAATTGAATTAAGCATGGAAATCAATATCAACGAAGTAAAGATCATGCTCGGTGGCAAACTGATGCTGGACAACATCACACTAAAAATGGGTCATGATGAACAATGGGCTATTTCAGGACCCAGTGGTTCTGGAAAAACGACATTGGCAAAGGCCATTGCAGGCAAGATTTTTCACCGCGGAACCATACAATTTGACAGCCTCGAAGATCTGAAAATCCAGCCCAAGATTCTGTTGATAGAACAACAACATCAGTTCAAGAACAGAAGCAATGTGCAGCAATTTTATTACCAGCAAAGGTTTAATTCTTCAGATGCAGAAGACACCTTAACCGTTGCAGAACAGTTTGACGATACAGACCAAAAACCGACTAAGTATTGGATCAATTTTTTCAATATAACGCCCATCATTGACAAGCCATTGATTCAATTATCCAATGGTGAGAACAAAAGACTGCAATTGGCAAAAGCCATGATACAATCCCCGTCCCTATTGATTTTGGATAATCCATTTGTAGGATTGGATAAAGCAGGAAGATCGACATTACAAGAAGGATTGAACAAGATTGTGCAGGCAGGAACCAAAATTATACTCTTTGCAGACCCGGAAGATTTTCCCACATCAATAACGCATGTAGCGATGATGAAAGAGGGAAAAATAGTTTTCGGGGGCCCAAAAAACAATCAACCCAAACAGGATGAATTACCTGAAACAGATGCAATGGCATTGTCTCCTTTTGCACTGAAAAAAATCTATGCAACTTCCAACTTGACATTCAAGCACGCAGTTGAAATGAGGAATGTCAACATTGCTTACAATGGAAAAAAAATCTTGAGCAGGTTCAATTGGGAAGTGAAAAAAGGAGAAAGATGGTGTGTTACAGGGCCCAATGGTGCAGGAAAGTCAACCCTCCTGAGCCTGATCAGTGCTGACAATCCGCAGGCCTATGCCAATGATATTTTTCTTTTCGACAGGAAAAGAGGAACTGGAGAAAGTATTTGGGACATCAAGAAAAACATTGGCTATGTTTCACCGGAATTGCACCTGTTCTTCGACATGGGAATAACCAGCCAGGAAGCAGTGGCCTCAGGACTATTCGATACCATAGGACTGTTCAGAAAACCTGGCACAACCGAAACAAACACTGTTTTGGAATGGATGGACATCATCGGCATTTCATCCATAAAGGAAAAAAGATTGAACCAACTCTCATTGGGTGAGCAGCGACTGGTAATGCTCGCAAGAGCCCTGGTAAAAAGCCCACCCCTGCTTATTCTTGATGAACCCTGTCAAGGACTTGACAGCCAACAAACAGCAAGGTTCAAAAACACGATTGATCAGATTTGTGGATCAACATCAACAACACTGATTTACGTAAGTCATTACACCCAGGACGTTCCGTCCAGTATTACCCATCACCTGCAGCTTAAAGCAGGTAAAAAGATAGAGGATTGACTATTTTACCGTAAGCGTAGTACCGCTGATCTCAACAGTTCTTGCTGAGAGTCCACTTGTTGCGGGAGAGACGGTAACTGCACCTGTGATAGAGAAAGTGGAGCCATGGGCTGAACACCAAAAATCATTGCTTCCTTTCCTGAAAGTAACAGCAACGCCTTGGTGAGGACAGGCATTTACAAAAGCTGCAAAACTGGAAACAACATTCCCAGCAGCCTTTCTCACTATGATAATTCCTTTGTCTGAAACAAAATCATTAACGGCAAGCAGTTGGGTCGTCAGGTTGAGGGTAAGGAGTATGCTTCCTGTACCTCCACCACCAGTATTGCCACCGCCCCCGGTATTGTTTCCAGAACCGGTATTGTCATCTTTTGAACATGCCGCCATCATACAGGCAACACAGGTGAAGGCAAGCCCACCGCTGATTTTGTTGAGGAATTCTTTTCTTTCCATGGTTTAAAAATATTTGGCTAATAGTAGAATAAGAACAGATAACGAATTTTCGGACAAATTGTTTTACAAATTACAAATCAAACCTGAAACCAAATACAGGAATCCTTCCCAAAAGATATGAATAAGCAATTCTTCCTGTGGCGGCATCAAATCGTTGACTGACACGGTTCTTTGTATTCAGCGCATTTTGAACCCCGAGGATAAAACTTCCGGTCATCTTGCTGTACTGCAGCTTCCACTCCATTTGAACATCCAGCCTGAATATGGATTTCAATTTTTCTCCATAGATCCTTGAAGGCACCAGCACGGTGGTTTTCTGCAATATAGACTTGGGCAAGTCTATCGGGGTAACCCTCACCCCACCACCAGAAATAAGCTTTACGTCCAGACCCAAAGAAGAGGGACGCTTGGTTTTGAAGGTCCACTCCTTACCCAGCAAGAAAGTAAATGATGTATTTGAATTGTACCGTGTATCACGCCAGATGCCATCGGAAGGCTTGTAGGTAGACTGATACAAGCTCAGCGTACTGAGTAGATAAAACTGATCGTTCCAGTACCTGTCCAATGTAAATTCAAGACCATAATTCTGCCCTCTCCCTCGGTTGGCCAGTATCTCAATGGCATAATTATCCTCCAGGTTGATCACGCTGTAACTGCTGATTCTACTGGCTTGTACGGGAATTCTGTACAGCCATTGGTAGTATGCTTCTGTTCTCAGGTTCCAATTAGGAGACAACTGAATGGCGTATCCCAACACATAATGGATGGCCCGGCTGAAGCCTAGATCCTTGTTGGGAGTAATGGTATCATTACCAACCCTAATGCGCGCAAAATAATTGCCCAGCGGCTGCATCTGTGTGTGCAAACCGGCACCAAAAGAAAGGGATTGTCCTTTGAAGGTCATAAACTTTATTCCTGCGCGGGGCTCTATAGAAGATTTCTTGTTAAGCGCAAGAACCTGCCCATGAAGGCCCATTTGCAGAGCCACCCTGCTATTAGGGTCCCATTTCCATTGTGCAAAATAATTGGTCAGGCGTGTTTGACCATTGGCCCGCAATCTGTCTCTTAAAATATTGCTGACCGCTTCCCGCTGCTTCAAGCTGAAGGATTTCCCAGTGCTGTATATGCCTGCTTTGATCAAATGGTGTTTGTTGAACTTATGGCTTGCAACAGAGGAAATAACGGAGTTCCATTCAGAAAAGCTGTTCTTGCGTGTAATGATGACGGGACCATTGAATTTATCCAGCCGCTCATCTTCTTCTTTATATGCCATGCCATTAAGGCTCCAAATGGTCTTGATCAATGTTTTTTTACCGATATTGAATTGATGCGAAATTCCCGCAATACCTGTATTGGCCCCATCCAAAGAGCCTGTTCTTGAAGAAGTGTTCCTCAACCATGTCAATGAATCCTTCGCCAACTCATCACGTTGTTGGCTCAACCCTCCAAATCCAAAAATGGAGAAATCGCCCATTTTTTTGGTAGGCAAATGGATATTGAAAGAGAGGTCTTGAAATGAGGTGGCAGCGTCTGAAATATTGAATCCCAGCTTTTGCATCAGGGTAAGAAATCCATACCGATAGTTAAATAGATAAGAACCGCCGTATCCTTTTTTAAAATAACCCTCGGTGGCAAAATCAACACCAATCGTACTCAATGAAAAAGTATGCTCACGCTTGTCTTTGTTGCCTTTTCTCAACCTGATATCAAAAACACCCGACAAAGCGTTGCCATATTCTGCAGGAAATGCGCCGGAGATAAAATCTGAATTGGCCAACAACTGAGCACTAAGAATGGAGATGGCACCACCTGAAGTTCCTACCCGGGCAAAATGATTCGGATTGGGAATATCAATGCCTTCCATCCGCCATAGCAAGCCATTGGGCGCATTGCCTCTGATCACAAGGGCATTGCCATCGCCGCTGGCAGAAGTCACACCTGCAAAGGCAGTAGCAATCCTAGAGGGGTCATTCAAACCTGCAGCAAATCTTCTGGTTTCCTCTACACTAAACATCCTCCCGCTCACCATGGCCATCTCATTGATTGGCCTTCCCTTGTTGGATCTTGACTTCACAATGATTTCATTCGCCATGGTTAAATCATCTTCCATTTCCACCACAATCACCAGCTCCTTTCCCGACTCAACCTGCAAGTTGTTCAACGTGATGGGCTTATAACCCACATGGCTGATTTTGACGGATTGACGCCCTACTGGAATGCCAGTCAGTGTAAAATTCCCCTTCTCATCTGAGACGACCAGTTTCCGCTCAGTTCCTATCCATTCAATGGTTGCCCCAGCCAGCGGGGTTTTGATGAAACGATCAGCAACTGAGCCTTTGATGGTTTGAACCAGCGACTGTTGGGCATTGGAATGCAAACCCAACAAACTAAATAAAACAATCAGCTTGAAAAATGTATTTGCCATATTCTTAAAAGCAATTTAATCAGGCTGAGGTAGATTCCAATAAAAATATGCCAAATGGTATTTTTAAACGATATTGAACAATCCCACAATGAGCCAGCATATCGTCATGGAAAGCTTTACACCGGAATGGTGGACCTGCATTACTGCCGTACTGGGTTTCATCATTCTATTGCTCATGCTACCCAAATATGTTGATTGGGCAAAACATGAAAACTATCGACGGTTTTTAGGATTGCTGTTGCTTTTGAACATGCTCATAGAAAACGTCTACAGCTTCTGGCTCGGATCCTGGTCTGTTGAAAACAATTTACCACTACACCTCTGTGGCATCAGTACTTTTTTGTCTTTTGCTGTGCTTTGGCGTTTCAATGCAGCCATCGCAAATGTATTGTACTATTGGGGGCTGACCGGAGGTATTCATTCCTTGCTCACGCCAGAATTTGACCTTGGAACAAAAGGATTTTTCTATTATGCATATTTTATCAGTCATGGTGGCCTGCTTTTTGCATGCCTCTATTCCATCATTTACCAAGGCTTCAAACCGGAAAAATTTTCATGGCTTAGGGTATTCATGATTACACAGTTTGCTGCACTTGCTATTGGCAGCTTTAACTGGGCTATCGGCTCCAATTACATGTATTTATCCAGTCCTCCAATCGTCAAGAACCCTTTGATCATGGGTGATTGGCCCTGGTATATTCTTGTTTTTGAGGGACTTGCACTGGCACACTTTTTTCTGTTCTACAACCTATCCCGCATTTGGAAATAATGACTACATTCTATATGTGTATAAATTACACATCAAACAAGGCATATGACCCGGAGATGCCTCCTCCATATCAACACCATCTTTTATTTGGGCTCTGGACATGCGCAGTTGATGGTCAAAACTTCAAAGGGACAAAAAGCAGTTAAAATCCTTTTTAGCAGACAATAGAAACAAAAGCAATATTTCTTAACAATTTGGTAATCCGACAGTCCGTATTGAGTCTCTAATTTGGTGAAGGATTGTTTAATATTGCAAATCTCATTATAGCAAATTCCACATTATGGCCATAAACACTTTCTTCAAAATGTTCCTTCCAAAGGACAGAGTATTTTTTACCCTTTTTGAAAACATGGCAGAGGTAGTCGGCAAAATGGCTACTCAGCTTCAACTGATGGTAAATGAATCCGATGAAGACAAAAGGGCAGAAATTTCAGCAGTCATAGAAAACCTGGAGCACAAAAACGACGATCTTACCCATAATGTATTCACTGAATTAGGTCGCAATTTCATCACTCCATTGGACAGGGAAGATATTCATTACCTTGCTACAGCATTAGACGATATTGCTGATTACATCTATGCTTCTGCAAAAAAAATCAACTTCTACAAAATCAATCCTAATGACATTGGGATTCATAAATTGGCTGATCTTGTTCTACAAGGAAGTGTGGAAATCAAGAAGGCAGTACACGGCCTCAGAGATATGAAAAATCTCAGGGAGATGACAGAGGCCATTGTCAAAATCAACAGCATTGAAAACCAGGCTGATGATGTTTTTGACATGAGCATTGATAGCCTTTTCAACAATGAAAATGACTTTAAAGAGGTGATCAAGAAAAGGGAAATTTACCAAGTATTGGAGATTGCAACGGATAAATGCGAAGATGCCGCAAATGTCATTGAATCGATCATTATCAAGTATGCCTAATCCAGGTGACGGCCTCCAAAATAATTGCTCATGACCCTTCTCATTGTTATTATCATATTGGCCCTGATTTTTGACTACATCAACGGCTTTCACGACGCTGCCAACTCCATTGCAACCGTAGTTTCCACAAAGGTGCTTACCCCATTTCAAGCGGTTATCTGGGCTGCCTTTTTCAATGTGGTTGCTTATTTCATTTTCCAGGACCATGCAGTAGCCAATACCATCAGCAAGACCGTTAACAAAGAATTCATAACACTGAATGTTATCCTTGCAGGTTTGATTGCAGCCATTTTCTGGAACCTGCTCACCTGGTGGTATGGTATCCCATCGTCTTCTTCCCATACACTTATTGGAGGGTTTGCCGGCGCTGCCATAGCCCATGCCATGATGACCAAAGGACTAACCATATCCTGGTCTAAAGTGGTTGAGAATGATACCATCATCAAGACTGTACTTTTCATCTTTTTTGCACCTTTGATAGGTATGGCCATTTCCATATTCATCACAATTGTTACCATTGCCCGGAATATGTGGCTAAGGATGGGTATCATTGTTTTGGCCACTGCACTGACGGTCTTGCTCTTCGATAGGTTTGAGGAAAACAAAATGAACCAGGGACTTGAAAAATTCATCAAGCTGGATAAATACAAACTTGATGTTGCCAAAGCTGAAGAAGCACTCGCAAAAGACAGCAACAACGAGAAAGCAAAAGAAGACCTGGCAACTGCTGAAAAAAAATTGAACGGGGCAAAAGAGATTTATGCAAAAATTGCTCCTGTGATGTCTGAGTTCGATAAGATTGGCGCGGATTCAATTGCTGCATTTTCCTACCACAATGGCTTATTAGCGGATATCGAGGTAAGCAAATTAAAAGATGAAATCAGGAACGCGAACAATTTCCTCATCCTGGAATCCCTCTCTGCAGACAATGAAGAAAAGAAGAAAGAGTATGATGTTGCGAAGGTGGAAACCGAAAAATACAAAGGCCCCGTTAAGCAATTGCTGAAAAAGGAAATAAGTATGGACAGTGCACTTACTGCCATTAATGCGATTTACCCCATTGATCCTGTCAATGCAAAAAAAGTAAAATCAAAAATTGAAAAATTCAATATCGAGAGCTCATTCAAGAAGGATATTGAAAAATCTGAGAACCATGTCATTGTTTGGGGCATCATCTTCACATCCATCCTCTTCATGCTGGTTTATCTCTATGTAGAAAAAACCAAGACTCCAACAGCTTATTCGGTGGGCAATATGTTCAAGAAACTTCAGTTGTTCAGTTCTGCAGCCTTCAGCATTGGACATGGCGGTAACGATGCACAGAAAGTGATGGGAATTATTGGTGCAGCACTGATTGCCAGCGGAAACATCCAGGACTTTGGACAACTGCCCAGCTGGGTTCCCATTTCCTGCTATGTGGCCATTGGTTTGGGTACCATGAGTGGTGGTTGGAAAATTGTAAAGACCATGGGAACCAAAATCACCAAAGTGACACCGTTGGAAGGTGTGGCCGCTGAAACAGCAGGTGCCTTCACCCTATTTTTTACTGGCCAAATGGGAATCCCCGTATCCACCACACATACCATTACCGGCTCAATCATTGGCGTAGGTGCCACCAAACGACTCAGTGCCGTAAGATGGGGTGTAACCTCCTCTCTGCTGGTAGCCTGGATCCTTACCATTCCAGTGAGTGCCGTCCTGGCTGCATTGGTTTATTGGGTTAGTACATTGTTTACCTAAATTCATTTATGATTTATAGCATAGGGCATTCTATTGAATGCCCTATTTTTTTGCCCATATTTCAAACCTTTATTTATCCCGTTTTATCTACTTTCTGCTGGTTAAGTTCAGGGCACAAAAAAAGCCATCCTCTCGGATGGCTTTGAAGTTATGATTTGGTTACGGCCTTTAGTTATCAAACTTGAGGTCAAGTCCAAGTCCGCGCAGTTCATGCACGAGTACATTGAATGACTCAGGAATACCAGGCTTCGGTACATTGTCACCTTTAACGATGGCTTCGTATGTTTTGGCCCTACCGATGATGTCATCAGACTTTAGGGTAAGGAGCTCCTGAAGGATATTAGAAGCACCATAGGCTTCCAATGCCCAAACCTCCATCTCACCGAAACGCTGACCACCAAACTGTGCCTTACCACCCAGCGGCTGCTGTGTGATGAGAGAGTATGGCCCGATAGAACGCGCGTGCATTTTATCGTCTACCATGTGGTGGAGTTTCAGCATATAGATGATACCAACCGTTGCTTTCTGGTGGAAGCGCTCTCCGGTTTCACCATCGTAGAGATATGTATGGCCAAAGCTTGGTAAACCAGCCTGGTCAATCAATCCTTTGATTTCGTCAACAGTTGCACCATCGAAGATTGGAGTGGAGAACCTCATGCCTAATTTCTCACCAGCCCATCCAAGAATGGTCTCGTATATCTGTCCAAGGTTCATCCTTGAAGGTACACCCAATGGGTTCAGTACAATGTCAACAGGCGTTCCATCTTCCAGGAAAGGCATGTCTTCAGCCCTTACAATTTTGGCAACGATACCCTTGTTACCATGACGACCTGCCATTTTATCACCCACCTTCAGCTTGCGCTTGACAGCGAGGTAAACTTTTGCAAGTTTCAATACACCAGCAGGGAGTTCATCACCGATGGAGATATTGAATTTCTCACGCTTATAACGTCCGAGTTCTTCGTTGTACCTGATATTGTAGTTGTGAAGAAGCGTATTGATTGAATCATCGATTTTTTCGTCACCAGTCCAACCCAAAGGATTGATGTTCTGGTAGTCGATTGTAGCAAGGGTCTTAGGATTGAACTTAGAACCTTTGCCGATGATGACTTCACCGAAGTTGTTGGAAACACCAGAAGAATTTTTGTCCTTCAAAAGGGTCTGCAATTTGCTCACCAGCAATTCAAGAATATCCTTTTCATTTTGCACATGAACAGCTTCAAGCTTTTCGATGGCTGCTTTTTCCTTGGCTTTGGAATTCTTGTCTTTCTTGGCACGCTGGAAGAGTTTCTTTCCAATCACAACACCTTCTGTTCCACTTGGGGCTTTGAGTGATGCATCTTTGGCATCGCCGGCCTTGTCTCCGAAGATAGCGCGCAGAAGCTTTTCTTCAGGGGTAGGATCACTTTCTCCTTTCGGAGTGATCTTACCGATGAGGATATCGCCTTCTTTCACCTGTGCACCGATACGGATGATACCATACTGGTCAAGGTCTTTGGTGGCTTCTTCAGAAACGTTTGGAATATCTGGAGTCAATTCCTCTTCTCCAAGTTTGGTATCCCTTACTTCAAGTTCAAATTCTGAAATATGAATGGATGTGAAAAGATCTTCACTCACCACTTTTTCATTGATTACGATGGCATCCTCAAAGTTGTATCCTTTCCAAGGCATGAATGCAACCTTCAGGTTACGACCCAATGCCAGCTCACCATTCTTAACAGCATATCCTTCAGTAAGGAAGTCGCCATTTTTCACACGCTGTCCTTTGGAAACAGCTGGGCGCAAGGTGATAGAAGTTTCCTGGTTGGTTTTGATGAATTTTGTCAACTTGTAAACAAGCATGTCATCTTCAAAGCTGACAAGCTTTTGGGCTTCATCACGCTCGTAACGAACATGGATCTCATTTGCATCAACGAACTCGATTACACCATCACCTTCAGCATGAAGCTGAATCCTTGCATCAAGGGCAGCCTTGCCTTCCAATCCGGTACCAACGATCGGAGCCTGAGGCTTGATCAATGGAACGGCCTGACGTTGCATGTTTGATCCCATCAGTGCACGGTTGGCATCATCATGCTCCAAGAAAGGAATAAGGGATGCTGAAAGTCCAACAATCTGGTTGGGAGCAACGTCCATGTATTCTACTTCATTCGGCTCAAGAATAGGGAAATCTCCCGTTTGTCTTGCCTTCACTTTGTCTTCAGCAAACTCACTCTTATCATTCAAAGGCACGTTGGCCTGTGCGATCTTTGCAGTATCCTCTTCTTCAGCACTCAGGTAAGTCAATTTCTTAACTTCAACCTTACCATTGTTCACCTTGCGGTATGGTGTTTCGATGAAGCCCATCTCATTGATCTTTGCGTGAACACAAAGCGTTGAGATAAGACCAATGTTCGGCCCTTCCGGCGTTTCAATCGTACAAAGACGACCATAGTGAGAATAGTGTACGTCACGAACCTCAAATCCTGCACGCTCCCTGCTCAAACCGCCGGGTCCGAGTGCGGAGATACGACGCTTGTGCGTGATCTCACTCAGCGGGTTGGTCTGATCGAGGAACTGTGAAAGTTGTGATGTACCGAAGAATGAATTGATCACAGAAGAAAGCGTACGGGCGTTGATCAAATCCACAGGAGTGAATACCTCATTGTCGCGTACATTCATCCGCTCACGGATGGTTCTTGCCATCCTGGCAAGACCAACACCAAACTGCGCATACAATTGCTCTCCAACTGTACGAACACGCCTGTTGCTCAGGTGATCGATATCGTCAATCTCTGCCTTACCGTTGGTGAGGCGAACGAGGTATTTAACGATTTCAATGATATCTTCCTTCGTAAGGGTTTTTTGACCCAAAGCGTAGTTGAGGTTCAGCTTCTTGTTGATCTTGTAACGACCCACTTCTCCGAGATCATAACGCTTGTCACTGAAGAACAATTTGTCGATGATGCCACGGGCAGTTTCGTTGTCAGGCGCATCAGCACCACGCAATTGCTTGTAGATGTGCTGAACCGCTTCAAGCTCTGAATTGGAGGTATCCTTGTTCAAAGTATTGTAGATGATGGCATAATCACCACTCACCTCTTCCTTCTGGATGAACACACTCTTAACACCCGTTTCAATGATGGTTTCAAGATCTTTTTCACTCAATACCTTGTCACGCTCCAAAACAACTTCATTCCTTTCGAGTGAAACAACCTCACCAGAATCTTCATCAACAAAATCTTCTACCCATGTTTTGAGTACCCTGGCAGCCAAACGCTTTCCAACCTGGCCAGCCAATGATTTTTTGTCAGCCTTGACTTCATCAGCCATGCCGAAAAGCTCAAGAATATCCTTGTCTGTTTCAAAACCGATAGAACGCAAAAGCGTTGTTACGGGGAATTTCTTTTTACGGTCGATGTATGCGTACATGACATTGTTGATGTCAGTAGCAAATTCCATCCATGCACCTTTGAAAGGAATCACACGGGCAGAATAGATCTTGGTTCCGTTCGGGTGAAGGGATTGACCAAAGAATACACCAGGTGAACGGTGAAGTTGCGATACAACAACCCTTTCGGCACCGTTGATTACAAAAGTACCACGGGGTGTCATGTATGGAATGTTTCCGAGGAATACATCCTGTACAATTGTTTGGAAGTCAACATGCTCCTCATCGTTACAGCTCAAGCGCAGCTTGGCCTTGAGAGGAACGGCATAGGTTAGACCACGCTCCATACACTCTTCAATGGTGTAGCGGGGTGGGTCAATAAAATAATCAAGGAACTCCAACATGAAGATGTTCCTTGTATCATTAATGGGGAAATTCTCCTTGAAAACCTTGAAAAGACCTTCGTTGTTACGCTTATCAGGCGTGGTCTCAAGCTGAAAATAATCCTTGAACGACTGGATCTGGATCTCTAAGAGGTCGGGCGTTTCCGCCAGGTGCTTTACTTTACCGAAATGCACCCTGTTTGAAGCCACTTTTGCTGAAGACATAGAATGATGTGCTTTTTAAAGTGTTGTATATCATCAAAACAATGAAAATTCCCCTCTGCTACACCTACAATAAGGCACTGAATATCAGTACTTTACACCTGTAACGGGAATTAAAATTGAATTGCGCCCAATTTAAGGGATTGCGAAGTTAGGATTAATAGCCGAAACGGACAAATTTATTAGAACATATGAAACTGACAATTGACCACCTGAGCATGATGAGTTTCAATGAATTAAAGAACCTATCCGCTGTTGTGTGGCAATAAAAAAAGCCGGAATAAATCCGGCTTTTTTCAAATAGCTGTTGTGAGACCCTAAGGCCTAACAGTTGATTATTTAACTTCAACTTCGGCACCAGCTTCTTTAAGCTTGGCAACCAAGTCATCAGCTTCAGCTTTGGAGATACCTTCTTTAACAGGCTTAGGTGCACCGTCAACGAGGTCTTTTGCTTCTTTCAAGCCCAATCCTGTCAATTCTTTTACGATTTTAACAACACCAAGCTTGCTTGCACCACCAGATACAAGGATTACATCAAAAGATGTTTTCTCTTCAACAGCAGCTGCGCCACCGCCGTCACCTGCTGATACCACTACTGCTGCAGCAGCTGGTTCGATACCGTAATCAGCTTTCAATACGTCAGCCAATTCTTGAACTTCTTTTACTGTTAGGCCAACCAGTTGTTCGGCCAATGCTTTTACGTCTGCCATTTTTTTAGTTTTTAAACCGCTTTCAAAGCTTTCGCTCCAGCGGATGGTTATGAATGTGCCACATTTTGACCTCAGTGGCGTTGGGATTTACGCTAATTGATTACCCAGCAGCGGCTGTTTCAGCCTGCTTCTCGTGGTGCTGCAACAAACCTGCAAGAACACGCTTGGCAGGAGATTGGAGCAATCCGATAACCTCACCGATAAGCTCATTCTTGGTCTTGATCTGGGTGAGTGCTTTGAGTGTGCTGTCACCGCTGTAAATGTCTCCATTGATGAAAGCCGCTTTCAAAACAGGCTTGTCAGCATTCTTTTCCTTGCGGAAAGCGCTCAGAATCAAGGCTGGTTCCTTTGGGTTTTCAGAAAACATCAGGGCAGTTACATTGTTCAGAGCATCAAATACACCTGAATATTTTTCTGTATCCAATGATTCGAGTGCCTTGCGGATCAATGTGTTCTTGGCAACCTTCATCTCAACATTCTTGCTGAAACAAATGCTCCTTAGCTTGGTGATTTGTGCAACAGTGAGGGACTCAGTGTTGGTGATATAGAAATTGTTGTACTGACTGAATTTAGCCTTCAGTACATCAATTACTTCGTTTTTTTCTTGCTTATTCATGATTAAGCTTTTTTTAATTTAAAATCTGTTCAGCGATTAGTGAACAATTGCTTTGGTGTCAACGGCAATAGCAGGGCTCATTGAGCTTGCCATGAATACACTCTTCATGTATGTTCCTTTTGCAGTAGAAGGCTTGGCCTTCATGATGGCATTGAGGAACTCCAAGCTATTGTCAGCCAGTTTCTCAGGAGAGAAGCTGATGCGACCAATAGAAGCGTGTACAATACCAGCCTTGTCAACTTTAAAAGCAACCTTACCCGCTTTTACATCTTTGATTGCAGTTGCAACATCATTGGTGACGGTACCGGTCTTTGGATTGGGCATGAGGTTACGAGGACCAAGCACCTTTCCGAGCTTACCAATCTTTGGCATTACGGCAGGAGTTGCAATGATCACATCGATATCAGTCCATCCGCTCTCAATCTTTTGGATAAACTCATCCAATCCTACATGGTCTGCACCAGCAGCATTGGCTTCGGCTTCCTTATCAGGAGTACAAAGTACAAGAACCTTCTTGGTTTTACCTGTTCCATGAGGAAGGGTAACAGTTCCACGAACAGCCTGATCAGCCTTCTTTGGATCAACACCCAACCTTACGTGAAGGTCTACTGAACTATCAAATTTTGTGCAATTGATTTCTTTAACGAGTCCTGTGGCTTCAGCAAGTGAATAAATCTTCTTATCATCCACTTTGCCTGCAACAGCTTTTCTTTTTTTTGTGATTCCCATCTTAATTAAG
>JBIIQT010000045.1:0-22027 GCA_044341875.1 Chitinophagaceae bacterium
GGCTTCTAATTTATCCAGCATATGTGTAAGCGGACTCCATCCGGTATTTAATCTTTAATTTCGTCCGCAAAGTTAATTCTTTTCAACAGATGAATTACCGCAAGTTTCAGGCTGATAAGATCTTTACTGGATTTGAATTCCTTGATCCTGGTCATGTGCTCATCATGGATCAAGACGGAAAGGTCATGGAGGTTGTGGCGGAGATGGATGCCGGTGAAGGGATTGAACGATACAGAGGCATGCTTTGCCCGGGTTTCATCAATGCCCATTGCCACCTTGAGCTGAGCCACCTTAAAAATAAGATTCCTCCACATAACGGACTGATCCCTTTCTTGTTGGATGTCGTGGGCAAACGAGAACATGATGAGGCACTGATACTTGACAGCATCGAAAAAGCAGAAAAAGAAATGGCGCTTGAAGGTATTGTTGCCGTGGGAGACATCTGTAATACAAGCATCACCCTTCAGACAAAACGCAAGAGCAAGATCAGATGGAATAATTTTATTGAAGTGCTTGGCATGAGGGATGAAAAAGCTGAAGCCAGTTTGCTACACTATGAAGGCGTGCTGCATGCTTTCACAGGTGCATCAACCAACATGAAATCTTTGTTAGTGCCTCACGCACCATACAGCATCAGCAACAAAACCTTTGAGGGAATCAACAACCGTACCAGCCATTCCATTGTTTCCATGCACAGTCAGGAAAATCCTGCAGAGGATGAATTGTATACAAAAGGAACAGGCGATTTTATCCATTTTTTCAATAAACTCGGATTGGCCGAATCACCTTTTCCTGTGACAGGGAAATCTTCGTTACAATCCTGCCTGCCACATTTCAACAAGAAACAAAGAGTGATCCTGGTCCACAATACCTTTACCTCATCAGAAGACATTGTATTTGCATTGGACCATGCAAAGGAACATCTATCAGGGATCCATTTCTGCATCTGTGCCAACGCAAATTGCTACATCGAAAACCGGATGCCCCCCATTGACCTATTGATAAAAAACAAGGCTGAAATTATTTTGGGCACAGACAGTTACAGCAGCAACTGGCAACTGAGTATCGCATCAGAAATTCGAACCATCAGAAAAGCATTACCGGAGATCCCCTTGCAACTGCTGCTGCAATGGGCCACCATCAATGGCGCAAGGGCACTGGAAAGAGAAGATGAATTGGGAAGTTTTGAAACTGGTAAAAAACCAGGGATCGTATTGCTGGACAATGCCCTTCAGGCCAGGAAAATCATTTGATCATTGTTCCATCAACACGCGGATCACGGGCAAGGATTTCATGTTGCCAAACGCATTGATGTGCATGCCATAAAATTGTAAACAGGCGTCCAACAAATCATTCCTCAGTTGCCTGTTCATTTTCACTTGTTCCAATTCCTCCAGTTGCATGACACGCAGCAACTGTGATATGCACTCACTTTGCGGAGGAACAACAACCAATTGATGGATGGGCATTTCAGCAACAAACTGGCCTTCATGAAGGTCCAGGATATTGTCTTTGTCACTGAAATTATCCATCATCCTGAAACCAAAAAAATGCGACAAATGCAATACAAAAAAAAGGGGGATGTTGGCTGTCTGTTGAACAGTTCCGTTGTCCAATCCCTTGATGACATCTTCGATAAAATAAAAAAGTTCCGGGTGAGGATCTGGCTCCTTGAGACATTTCTGAAGCAGCTCAATCATGAAAAGCATGACAGCATTCTTGGTCACATCTGAAAACAATTCATTGAAATGTATAGCCTGCTTGCACTCCTTGATGCGCTGTAAAGTATTCCTGTCGTTCTGATAGACCACCATCTCAAGAATATTGCCCACTTGCAGTTGGGCAGCAGAAATGCCATTGGATTTTTTTGAAGTCCTCACGCCATTCACCATGTACTGTTGCAATCCAAAAAGTTCAGTGAATGCAGAAACCACCAAGGAGGTTTCACCATACTTGACCGTTCTGATCACAATGCCTTTTGTGGTGTGGATGACTGCCATGTTATCGGATGAAAAATATTTTGGCTGCCACTTGTTGCTGGTTGTTCTCATCTGCCACATAGACCAGGTATACGCCGCTGTTGACTCTTTCACCCTTGTAGGTTTTCCCATTCCAAATGGCTTGCCCTCCCAAAGACCTTGACTGGTGTACGAGGCGCCCGTCGAGTTCAGTGATGCGGACCCAGGCATTCTCTGGAAGATCCCTGATGGCGATGGTACCCGAAAAACCTGATGGTACTGGATTAGGGAAAACAAAGGGCTTCTTTTTTTCAGTAACAGCAGTAGTTGCAGTGCCCCTGTATGAACAAATGCCATTGGCAGTAAAAAAGAAAACCTCGCCCGTGAGTTGATGAATCACGATTGAAAAAACTTCATTGCTGAGCAAACTGCTGTTGGATACAGTGAACCGGTGAATGGTTTTTTGTCCGTCGGCGCTCAACAACCATACCCCATTTTTTGAGGCAATCCATTTGCGGTTGGCCCCATCCACCTTGATATCATTGACCACTTCCTCTGCCAGCAACAAGCCCGCAAAATTGTCTTGCTGTACCACTGGTAAGGTAGCATCACAGAGCGTGTTGTTGAAAAGATCGTCGCCACATTGAATGATAGCAACGCCCCTTTCTGTTCCCACCCAAACAAATCCATTCTTATCGCATTCCACACTCAAGACATTGGAAGATGGCAGGTTTCCATTGCCCCTTCCCTGTCGGAAATACCGCCATTTGTCATCGTTGGTCTGATCGATGGTACCTCCATCGTCAAAACAAAACAGGCCATTGCCCTGTGGGGAAATGATCCATTTCCTGTTCTGATCATCAACCGTGATGGTAGAAACCGCATTGCCAAGATGTGGGAACGGAATGGTGAATTTTTTCCAGCTGCCATCCTTCTTCCTGACAACAAGACCCTGAGATGCGCCATTATTGGTCATCCAAAGATTCAGGTCAAGGTCGTATACAAGTCCTGCAACCCGAAATGATGTTGGATCTGTCATTGCGGAGCTGATGAACGAACCCTGTTTGTATACCATGGGTTTCCCCTCTTTGTTAATTTCTAACAAGCCCCCACCGAAAGACCCAGCTAAAACAGCTTGCTTCGAGGGATCAAAGGTCAATACATTGATGTCTGGCAGACTATCCAGAGCGGGCAGTGACCGGTTGTTGAAGTTCTGCCATTTGTCATCCTTGAAGCCAAAGAAACCAGTCTTGTTCAGTTTGCCCTTGCCGTCTGCTCCAATGGTGCCTGCAGCAGCCCATACTGTTGCATTGGCATATGTTCCGCCACCATAGGCGATGCCATAAGGCGCATTGGGCAGGAATTGTTCATCAGCAGTCGCAGATACTTTAATGAGTCCATTGTTCTTGTCACCTACCCAAAGGTCCTGATTGATTTTCAGACAGGCAACCGGAGAGGACATGGATGGTGTAGCAATCACCTGGGGTTGTGCGCCAGGATCAGCAAAATAGAGAACAGTTCCCTTGCCCTGCAGTGATTGCCCAATGTAAAGGCCGTTACCACTGGCATTGATGGCAGTGATGGGTTTGGAAGAAACATAAAGCAGGCCCCATGCACCATTCGATTTTATAAAAATGGAATCCCCCTTTCTGGCAACCAGCCTGTCATTCCAAATGAGGATATTGTCAACCATACCAGGAGCTCCGGAAATGGACTCCAATGTCCAGGACCTGAAATCACCCAAAGTGGACGTTTGAAAGGATGCTCTTTTCAAACCCTCTGAACTGGCTGCATAAAGGAGATTGTTCAGCAGGGCGAGCTGGAAAATTTTGATGTCAGCACCATTGTTTCCGGGCCTGTAGGTATCCCTGATTTCCTTGCGCTGGGTATTGACAGCAATGATGCCCAGGTTGGAGGAAAGCAGGGCATCTGTAGCGGTCCAAAGAATGTGGTTGATGGATTTATCGCCTTGAATCTTGCTCAGCAATATATCAGGGATGTTCCGGATTTGATCGCCTTCCACCAGGTCTATGTTGGCATTTTCATATACAATGAGCAATTTTTCTGAAACAGGGTCCTTGGCCAAGTGCTTCAGGTTTACTTCTGAAAGCCCTCTTGCCTTGGTTCGTACATCATATGACTTGGCTGTAGGATCATAGGTGAAATACCCAAAAGAAGAAGCAGCAATCAGCTTGGATGAGGAATTTTCCAGATCAACAATCGAGCGCATGGGAAGATGATCACGCCATTGTCCAATTGGAGGCATCATTTGTGCATGTAATGCAAAGAAGGCGAAACAAGCCAAGGTGAAGATGAAAGCAGGCTTCATGGTATAAAATTAACGAATTAGCAGATGCCCCTGCCCGCTAAAAAGATTGAAGGGGAGCCGCATAAAATCCTTTCCTTTGTAAAAATTTTCTCATATGTGGCAGGCACTGGGCAAGGCGGTTCTTAAATTTCGCATACCATTGATCATTGCGCTGGTCCTGTTGACAGTTTTCATGGGTTACCATGCCAGCAAGGTTCAGATGAGTTATGATTTTTCCAGGGCCATCCCAACAGATCATCCAAAGTACAAGGCATACCTTGAATTCAAAAAAACTTTCGGTGAGGATGGAAACCTCCTGACCATTGGTTTTACCTCAGAGAACTTTTTCGAAGTCAATCAGTTTAACGCATTAACAGGCTTTCAGGAGCGATTAAAAAAAATCAATGGGGTCGAAGACATCATCAGTGTCAATGGGGCAGTAACCCTGAAAAAAAATGACAGCACCAATAAACTGGATGCCATCAGGATTTTTCCGGCCAATATCAAAAGCCAACAAGAAATCGACAGCCTCAAGAATATTTTTTATTCCCTGCCCTTTTACCGTGGTTTGCTCTACAACCCTGATACCAAAGCCTATTTGCTGGGCCTGAGGATCAACAGTGTAATTCTTGGATCCAAGGCCAGAGAAACCACCATTGGCGAAATTGAAAAAGAGGCTGCTGCTTTTGCGGATGCTACTAAGCTTGATCTTCACCTGAGTGGCCTGCCACTTATCAGGACCAATGTTGCATTGCGGATTGCAAAAGAGATGCAATGGTTTCTGCTGGGCTCTGTCCTTCTATCTGCCTTGATCTTGTTCATTTTCTTCAGGTCTTTCAGCACCACCCTGCTCTCCCTTACAGTCGTACTCATAGGCGTTGTTTACAGTCTTGGCACCATCCAGATGCTAGGCTTTAGGATCACACTGCTCAACGCATTGATTCCGCCACTGGTGGTTGTGATTGGCATTCCCAACTGCATCTATTTCCTGAACAAGTACCATACAGCCTTCATGAAAACGGGTGACAAGAAAAAAGCGATTGTAGAGATGATCGGCAAGATGGGCGTTGTTACGCTTTTCTGCAACATCAGCGCAGCACTCGGATTCGCTGTATTCGCATTGACCAAAAGCATCATCCTGAAAGAATTTGGAATTGTTGCCGGCATCAACATCATGGCACTGTTTTTCATTTCCTTGATCCTTATTCCCATATCGCTCTACTACATGGCGGAACCCAGGAAAAAGCATACCCGCTATCTGGAAAACAAATGGCTTCAAACCCTGTTGACAACCATCGAACAATGGGTATTCATCAATAAAAAAACGGTTTACCTGGCTACCGGCATTGCATTAGTTTTCTCTATCATTGGCATTTCAAAACTGAAAACACAATCTTTTATTGTTGATGACCTTCCTAAAAAGGACAAGATATATACAGACCTTCGGTTCTTTGAATCCAATTTCAGGGGCATCATGCCTTTGGAAATCATTGTGGATACCAAGAAGAAGAATGGCATTGCCGGCTCCAGGGCCCTTACTGTTTATGACAAGGTTTCTTCATTCAGTGCCTATATTGCTTCCTACCCTGAAATGGCCCGTCCACTTTCACTAGCAGAAGGATTAAAATTTGCAAGGCAAGGATTCTATGACGGGGACAGCACAAATTATTCTATGCCCAATGCCTTTGATGGTGCATTCATGGCGGATTACCTGAAGCCCAGCAAAGAAAATTCCCAAGCAAAAGGCTCATTGGAAAAATTGATGTCTTCATTCATTGACAGCAACAAGCAAGTAACCCGCATCAGTGTAAACATGGCTGATGTAGGCAGCATGCGCATGCCAATCCTGATAGACAGCCTTGAAGCACATGTTCCGGACTATTTTGACACCAGCAAAGTTTCAGTTCAATTAACCGGATCGAGCATAACATTTCTTGAAGGCAGCCGGTTTATCATCAAGGGTTTGAAAGAAAGCATTTTCTGGGCCTTTCTTTTTATTTCACTTTGCATGCTTTACTTGTTCAGGTCATTCAGGATCCTGATCTGTTCGCTGATACCCAACCTGATTCCTTTGGTGATGACAGCCGGTTTGATGGGATGGATGGGCATTGCCATCAAACCCTCTACCGTTTTGGTTTTCAGTGTTGCACTGGGCATTGCAATAGACATCACCATACGTTTCTTGGTGAATTACAAACAGGAGCTGCCGCATTTCAATGGAAAGGTGCATGAGACTGTTGTACAAACCATCAGGGAGACGGGCATCAGCATTGTGTATACCTCATTGGTATTGATTGCAGGGTTCATCATTTTCGTATTCAGCGGATTTGGCAGCACACAGGCATTGGGGTGGCTCACCTCATTTACGCTGTTGGTGGCAACCTTAACAAACCTCATTCTACTTCCTGTACTCCTTTTGATGGCAGCAAAGAAAAATAGTTGAGCACCTTACAACTAAAAAAAATTACTTCAAGATCTCAGCCAGTTTGGTCAAGAGTTCCTCGCCTCTCAGGCCTTTGGCAATGATCTTTCCCTGAGGATCAAGCAGTACATTGAATGGAATTCCCTCAATCTGGTACAAGGGAACAACTGAACTCTGCCATTGCTTTAAGTCGCTGATATGTGTCCATCCCAGTCCATCTTCTTTAATGGCTTCCACCCATGCATCCTTTTCCTTGTCCAACGAAACACCCAGCACAGTAAAATTCTTGTCTTTGAATTGCTGGTATGCTGCCACTACATTGGGGTTTTCCATTCGGCATGGTTTGCACCAGCTCGCCCAAAAATCAACCAACACATATTTGCCGCGCAATGATGCCAAAGAAATGGTTTTACCATTCACATCCGGCATTTCAAACAATGGGGCTTCTTTCCCAACAAGATCCTCTGTTTGCTTGGGCTCCGATTGATTGTTGAAGTCGCCAGCCAATTTTGCTATTTTCTTTGACTTGGGAAAACGCTTTGCAATAGCATTGAGCGCTGGCTTTACCTGATCAGGTGATACGAGATTTCTTGACATGCCCAATGCGTAAATGGCAACGGCCGGGGTTTGTGTCGTGTCTGCATAATTGAGTAGAAAAGAACCCGCCGTAGTGATTTTTTCACGAAAACCGGTTTCAAGTACTACCCTGCTGCTGTCCATCACATCACCTTTTGCTACAATGGCGTTGCGGATCGAATCAAGATCCTGAAGGCGTGTATTGAAGCCCGCAAGGAGGATCCTGAAAGAATTGCTTCCTTCAGAATTGGTTGAGAAGAGGTCGGGGCTTTTGAGGTCTGCTGTTACATTGATGGATGACTTGTCTGGTATCACCAAAAAATATGCCTGTGTTTTTTCAAACCTCACCCTGTACAATGCTTCAGGATCAACTGCTCCACCCTTCAGTGCAAAAACAGCTTTACCCATTTCAGCCAAAGCAGTATCCATGGTGATAGGCTCGCCTTCCAGCTCGATCAAGTCCAGGTATACAGACTGCTTTTCGGTATTGCCTTGAACAGTGAAGTTGAAGCTGACATTTTTTTCTGTCTGCTTGCAAGATGCAGCAGCAATGAAAACCAGTAATGTGCTTGCCCTCAAGAATTTTTTCATGCTATTGTTTTTTATTTAAATGTGCAGTGAGAAGATCTGTAGTTGTTTTGGGATCTGCTTTTCCCTTTGATATTTTTTTTACTTCGCCTACAAACAAACCGATCAATCCTTTTTTACCTTTTCTGTATTCTTCTACCTTATCCGGCATGGCATCCAATACCTGCTTAACCCAAGCGCCAATTTCATCATCTCCTGCATCCTGTAGCAAATTCATGTCAACTGCCAAAGCCAAAGGATTGGCATTGCTATCCTCGAGCATGATGGGCAAAAGTTTTTGGGCAGCTACGGAGAACCCAAGTTTTCCATCTGCAACCAAGCCCAGCAAATCATGCCAGTTTTCTGAACAGATGGCAACATCATTCCAAGATCCGTTAACAAGATGAAGATGCGCACGAATTGGGCCTATCAGAAAATTGGCCAGGTTTTTTTTATGAGGAGTTGAAGCTGCAATTTTTTCAAAAAGATCACTCAGTTCCTTTTCTTCTGTCAACTGTTCTGCATCATACTTAGAGAGGCCATACTCCTCAACATATTGACCTGCCCTTTGATCAGGAAGGGAAGGAAGAGCATTCCTTATGCTATCAATAAATGCATCAGTGAATTCAAATGGAGCAAGGTCTGGCTCAGGAAAGTAACGATAATCATCTGCATCTTCTTTTGTTCTGATGGAGAAAGTGATGCCCCTGTCTGCATCATAGCTCCGGGTTTCCTGCACAATGGTCTCACCCTTTTCACACATGGCAGACAAACGGTTGATCTCGATGTCAATCGCATGTCGCAGATGCTTGATCGAGTTGAGGTTTTTCACTTCTACCCGGGTTCCCAAAACCTTACTACCCCTTGGCCTGACTGAAATATTGGCATCACAACGCAGGCTACCCTCTTCCATGTTTCCATCACAAACTCCTATCCACCTTACCATCTTTCTGATCTGCGTCAGGTAGGCAGAAGCCTCTTCAGCGCTGTGCAATACCGGCTCTGTAACAATTTCGATCAAGGGAACACCGGCACGGTTGTAATCCAGCAATGTAAGGCCATCATGCTGATCATGAATGCTTTTACCCGCATCTTCCTCCATGTGTATGCGCGTGAGCTGAATGTCACGCTGACCTGTTGAAGTGTGGATGCGCACATACCCACCACTGCAGATAGGTGTGGTATGCTGTGAGATCTGATACCCTTTGGGCAGGTCAGGATAAAAATAATTTTTCCTTGCGAAGTAATTGCTTTTCTCAATGTTGCAATGACAGACCAGGCCCATACTGATGGCATGTTCAATGGCAGCCTTGTTCATCCTGGGCAGTGTGCCAGGATGGCCAAGTGTAATGGGGCTGACATGGGTGTTGGGACCTGCGCCAAAAGCAGCAGCATCCCCTGCAAACAATTTGCTTTTTGTTTGCAATTGTGCATGCACTTCAAGCCCAATTACTGCTTCATATTTTGTTGTCAGGTCTTCCGACATTGCCATTGTTGATTTCGAATGAAAAAAAGATAACAGAGTATTGCATCAAACCAGTGCATTTTTGATGGCAGCAATCGCAGCATCTAATCCACTCACCTCCTGCCCTCCTGCTGAAGCAAGGGATTTTTGTCCACCTCCGCCACCTTTGATATGGCCAGCAACTTGGGTTTTGATCAATGCCACGGCATCCAGCCCTTTTTCAGTAACCAGGGTATCTGAAAGACCAACCGCTACGGCAGGTTTACCGGATATATTTGCTGCCAATACAACAAGGGTATAGGTATAGGTGCTGCGTAAATCATTGCACAATTTTTTCAGGGAATCAGAAGAAGAAGCTTCTGTAATCACTCCGATAAAATTGATACCATTGACGACTTCTGCTTTCTTCACCAGGTCTGTCTTCAGATACCCCAGCAACCTGTTCTCTGTCTGTTCCAACTGTTTTTTGAGCGTAGACAATTCCTCCAGGTGTTGTTCAATAGAACGCACCAACTCGCGGGGATTCTTCAGCAATGTGCTGACTTGTTTTAACAAATGTTGCTCTTCCAGGTGCTTCTGGTCTGCTGCATGACCACAAACAGCTTCTATGCGGCGAACGCCAGCAGCCACACCCGACTCTGATACAATCATGCATTGTCCTAACGCTCCTGTGTGAGAAACGTGCGTACCTCCACAGAGTTCAATCGAGTATGCAGGATCAATGGTCACTACCCTGACCTTTTCGCCATATTTTTCTCCGAAAAGGGCCATAGCGCCCAATTTCATGGCTTCTTCCTTGTCCATTTCCCTGATGATGACTGGAATATTTTCACGGATTTTTGCATTGACCATCGCAGTCACAGCAGCCAATTCTTCGTCAGTCATTTTGGCAAAATGCGAAAAATCAAAACGCATTCCATCGCTGGATACAAGAGATCCTTTTTGTGCGACATGCGTCCCCAATACAGTGCGCAATGCTGCATGCAAAAGATGGGTAAGGGTATGGTGATTGGTGATTTCCTTTCTCCTATCTGAATTGACTGCAGCAAAAACAGCAGGAACAACAGTTTCGGGCATTGCCGAAATTGTATGTACAATCAGGTCGTTTTCTTTTTTGGTATTGAGTACCTCAATCACGTGGTCACCCATGGTAATGGTACCTGTATCCCCTACCTGGCCACCACTTTCTGCATAGAAAGGGGTCTGCTCCAGTACCACCTGAAAATGGGTTTGCCCTTTTGCCGTTACTTTCCTGTAACGCAGCAGCTTGGTATTGCAGGACAATTCATCATAGCCTACAAATGCTTTTCCAGCAATGTCTGATTGGGAAACATCAACCCAATCTTCAACATCTGATGCAGTTGCAGCCCGGCTCCTGTTTTTTTGCACCTGCATCTCCCGTTCAAATCCTTCTTCGTCTACCACAACTTCCTGCTCCAATGCAATCAATCGGGTAAGATCGATGGGAAAGCCATAAGTATCATACAATTCAAATGCAGCAGCTCCATCAATGGTGCCAGATTGCTTTGCCAGTTCAAGAATATCATCAATCTTTTTCAATCCCTTGCCCAGTGTACGCAGGAAGGTTTCCTCCTCTTCTTTCACCACTTTAGCGATGAATCCCAACTGGGCCTGCAATTCAGGAAACACTTCATTGAACTGCTCAGCCAATCCAGGCAACAATTGATGCAACATGGGCTCTTTGACATCCAGGTAGGAATAATAATACCGAACAGCCCTGCGCAGTATTCTTCTGATCACATAGCCTGCTCCAGTATTTGATGGAAGCTGTCCATCAGCAATGGTAAAGGCAATGGCCCTGATATGGTCTGCCAAAACCCTGAAAGCCACATCTGGTTTTGAGTCTCCGGCAGTATACTTTTTGCCGGAAATGCGCTCTGTCGCCTGTATTGAGCCTGAAAAAATATCAGTATCGTAGTTGGAAGACTTCCCTTGCAGTACACGGACCAGGCGCTCAAGACCCATCCCTGTGTCCACATGTGTAGAGGCAAGGGGTTGCAGCGTCCCATCTTTCAATCGGTTGTATTGAATGAATACATTGTTCCAAATCTCGATGACCTGTGGATGGTCTTTGTTGACCAGGAGGTGGCCCGGCACGGCTGCCCTTTCTTCCGCTGACCTGCAATCCACATGGATCTCACTGCAGGGGCCGCAGGGACCTGTATCACCCATTTCCCAAAAATTATC
Source organism: Chitinophagaceae bacterium (assembly GCA_044341875.1). Taxonomy (GTDB): domain Bacteria; phylum Bacteroidota; class Bacteroidia; order Chitinophagales; family Chitinophagaceae; genus Pollutibacter. The sequence goes on from JBIIQT010000045.1 coordinate 11,505, forward strand.
CTTCTTGTTACCAAAAACGATATGATCCTCTGGCAGCAGTTCTTTCCAAATACCCAATGCGATGGTTGAGGCGGGGATGTTCTCCTTTGCATCTCCTTCAAAAACGGTTGCATAAAGGCGGTCCTTGTCAATGCCATACACTTCAGTCAATAACTCCCAGCTCCATGAAATAGCCTCTTTCTTAAAATAGTCTCCAAAGCTCCAGTTACCGAGCATTTCAAACATGGTATGGTGGTAGGTATCAACACCCACTTCTTCCAGATCATTGTGTTTTCCACTTACGCGCAGGCATTTTTGGGTATCTACCGCCCTTTTATAGGGTGCGGGCTTGTTGCCCAGAAAATAATCCTTGAACTGGTTCATCCCTGCATTGGTGAACAAAAGGGTGGGGTCATCCTTCAACACAATGGGTGCAGAGGGAACAATATGGTGTCCTTTCCCTTCAAAAAACTTCAAAAATTGATTTCTAATCTCCGCTGATGTCATTTCTTAATGCTTTTATACCGATCCGTCTTGGATCTATGGGTTATATTTGCAATTCGCCAGGCCAGCAAAAATACATTTTTTAAAAGATGGGCAGCGGATGAAGAAGATCAAATATTATTATAATACCCACACGCTTCGCTATGAGAAGCAAGTTGTGCCACTCAGGGTGGCACTTTTAAGGGTATTGGCCTTCATTTCTACAGCCATCGTTACTGGTCTGATCATTGTAGCCATCGCCTTCCGATTTGTGGATTCTCCAAAGGAAAAACTACTGAAAGTTCAGCTCGAAAGGGCTGAAGAGGTCAACAGGATCTATGCAGACCGCTACCGGGATATCGACGACAGGCTTAAGCTGCTGGAAAGAAGGGACAATGAGGTGTATCGATCGGTATTTGAAGCTACCCCAATCCCAGATAGCGCAAGGGCAAAGCAGATAGAATCCAAGAAGGAGTTGCAGCTTGTGGCAGGAATGGAAAACAGTGAAATGACAGAAGGGATTTACAATACGCTCAATACCATCTATAACAGGATTACCAATCAGGAAGGATCGTACAAGGAAATTGAGAAAATGATCAAGAACAAGGAAAAACTCCTGGCCAGCACCCCTGCCATTCAACCCTTGAGCAACCGAGACCTGAACAGGTTGTCTTCTGGATTTGGATACAGGATTGACCCCGTGTATAAAACCGTCAAATTCCACCCAGGTCTTGATTTCAGCGCCCCACAAGGCACTCCAATCTATGCAACAGCAGAAGGCACTGTGCAAACAGCCGGCAACCTTGGTAATGGATATGGCAACCACATTGTCATTCAGCATGGCTACTCATACAGTACTCTCTATGGTCATATGTCCAGAATCAAGGCAAAAAGAGGTCAAAGGGTGAAAAGGGGTGAGGTTATCGGGTACGTTGGCAGTACAGGCAAATCAACAGGCTCCCACCTTCACTATGAAGTTTTCAAAGGGCGGAAGCGATTGGATCCCATTTATTTCTTCTATAATGACCTGACTCCTGAGCAGTACCAGCAAATCCTAAAACTGGCCGCTTCCCGCAACCAGTCATTTGATTGATCCATTTGTGCATAACTCGACCACAACTCAAAAAAATTAGTTCCTAATTTCGCCACAATGCTCCAGCAATTAGACCTATTTGGCGGTGACCCCATAAAACTGACCGGTAAACCTGCCGAGTCAAAAAAAAAGTCATACAAGATTGCTCCTCCTGCCCAGGTGGTGGAGGAACCGTCGATTGAATTGCCCAGCCAAACTGCAGAAGCAGCTGTTGATGATTTCTCAGCACCAGCGCTGAAAAAGGCAAAAAAAGTAAGGCCTGAAGCTGTCAAGAAAATAACAGACATTACAATGCTGGACATCCCAGAAGACAGCATTCTCCATAGCAAGCAATACTATCCCATTGGTGAGGTAGCCGCCATGTTCAGGGTAAATATTTCTCTTATCCGTTTTTGGGAAAACGAATTTGACATTCTAAAGCCCAGAAAGAACAGGAAAGGAGACCGTTTTTTCAGGCCTGAAGATGTAAAAAATCTCAAGCTTATTTACTTCCTCTTGAAAGAGAGGAAATACACCATCAGTGGAGCAAAATCTTTCATAAAAAGCGGCAAAAAGGTAAATGAACGTTTTGAAGCCATCGAAAGCCTCAAAAATATCCGCGCAATGTTGCTGGAGCTAAAAGCCGGATTAATTTAGGAATGAATTAATCACCCGATCTTTTCCTGAAACTGCTACCCCGTTTTTTTCCAGCAATTCCAATACCTGTAAATTCATCTTTTGTTTGATTAGATTCAGCTCCGACATGCTGATTACGCCTGTGATGCATTCAATGGTAATGATATAGGCATCGATGCGGATTTCACTGAGCAAAATTGTTTTGGTCTCTAGTTCAGGATAAATGAATATTTCATCCATCTCTTTGATTACCTGCTTTAACTGATCAACTGTGGCGCGTGGATCCAAGGCCAATACCAATTCAAAACGACATTTGTTTCGCAGGGAGAAATTGTCTACAACACTATCCACCATCTGCTTGTTGGGAATCGTGATAAATGTACCATCTGCGGTTCTCAACCTGGTACTGCGCAATCCAATTTTCTCCACTGTTCCACTGATTTGCATGACTTTAAGAAAATCTCCAACAGTAAAGGGCCTGTCAAAGAAAATGATAAAAGAAGCAATCAGGTTTTCGATGCTTTCCTTAGCAGCCAGCGCAATGGCAGCACCCACAATGCTCAAACCTGCCAACAACTTTGTGATATCCTGGTTGAATACATACCTGATCATCACAAGGAAACAGACAATGATCAAAATAACCTTTAAAAACTCCCTGAAAAAAATGATCAACTGATCGTCACTGTAATCCTCGGTGGTCTTTGCATTTTTTTCCATGACGATGGCCATGTAATCAGTAACCCGCAAAAGGGTATGAAAAAAGAAATAAATGAGTACCCCTGAAGCCATCCGGTCCAACAATACATCGGACTTGACTTTCATGATCTTGAAGTCAAATTCCCTCGGGAAATTCAGGCTATTCAATGCAACATAGGTGGCTGAGAAAAAAATGAAATTCTCAAGTGGTGCCAATACCAGGTCAAAAAATTCTTTTTCATTGATTTTCCTGCCCATTTTTCTAAAGGCATAAAAAATCAACCTGGTGATTTTTTTACTGGCTACTTTTCGAAGGATAAGTACACTGAGAATAATCCCGAATACCATCAGGTAATCCCTAAAGCTGTTGTCAAGAAATGTCCTGTTCAATACCTCCTGCATGTTAAAATTATTTATTCCATTCGTATTGGGAAATGCCAGTACCATCAACCATGTAGATGGCGTTTGATGTGAACCTGATCTGATGAGCCATGGCAATGGGGACCTGCAAAGGCATTTCTTTTATATCGATCTCACCAGGGGTATACACCATGATTTTGTCATTTTTCAATCCAATGATTTTTTTACCCATGGCCTGCACAGATGTCCAGCCGATCAATGCGATGCGGTTCTTCAAGGCCCCGTAGTAATCAAAAATATACAAGCCTTTCTGGGCATCATACAAGTACACAAATCCTGCAGCATCAAAAATCGTGGAGGGCGTCAAGGTTTCATTGAACACCAGCCTGAGGTCGGATGTTTCAAACAATAGTTTCCCATTCAGATCCAATTTTTTCAACCTGCTTTCCTGCTCATCAAATACCCAAATCGTATTGTCATATCCCTGTGCAACGGCCTGGGCCTGAAAGATATTTGCCTTTCGAATATCGATTTTATTGACCACCTGCATCAGCCTGTCCAGCACAAGGATAATCCTGTATTCCTTGAAATAAAGCAGGCTTCTCAATGAATTGTCAGCTGAAATGCTATAGAGTTTCCCATACCGCCTTACCTCATTGAATACACCCATAGAATCAAGATTGGCATTGTATTTCTTGAGCTGACCTGAACTGCTCAGTGCAAATACATTGCCCAGCTGATCTGGCATACAATAAATAAAATCCCCTTTGATGGTTTTAGCAGGTTCAGCATGGATGAGGTGTTGGGCCTTTCCTGCATTGATTAAGCAAGCAATCACTGTTGCAATGATAATCAGGGTCCTCATGTCAGTTGAATTTCAGTTGTAGAGCTGTACCATCGAGCACTGCATAGGAATCATATTTTATCCAGTCCCCAAGGTTGATGTAACGGCTTTGTTCATTCAGCTGAAAATCGATAGGGAGATGCCTGTGTCCAAAAATGAAAAAATCATATGAATGCTCCTTGAGCAATTCTCTGCAATAAAGAATCAGCCATTCGTTCTCCTCCCCCAGGAATTTTTCATCACTCTCCCCTGTTGAAGCCCTGCTGCTTTTGCTGAAATAAGCGGCCAGTGAAATGCCAAAAAACGGAGGAATCAGGCCGAAAAGAAATTTTGACAACGGATGCCTGAACAGTTTTTTGATGGCCTTGTACCCATGATCACCAGGACCAAGTCCGTCGCCATGTCCAATCAACAATTTCTTTCCATTGAATTCAAAAACCCTGGATTCATGGTAAACAGGAATATTCAATTCCTTTTCAAAATACCCAGACATCCACATGTCATGATTTCCAACAAAAAAATGAACGGGTATGCCAGCGTCTGTCAATTCAGCAAGCTTCCCCAAAATCCGCACAAAGCCTTTGGGCACTACTTTTCTGTATTCGAACCAAAAATCAAACAGATCCCCCACGATAAAAATTGTTGCAGCATCGGTCTTGGCCCGTTCAAGAAACGCAACAATTTTTTTCTCCCTGACAAGGCTGGACGCATGGTCAGGAACACCAAGATGAAAATCGGATAGAAAATAAACCTTTTTTCCTGCAGGTATTTGCATGCCCAAAGATACTGCTTATTGGGAATTGAGTTAAGTGGCTATTTATCAAGCAGAAAGCAAAATACTTCCTTTGGGCCATGAACACCAACAACAAGGGTTTTTTCGATATCAGCCGTACGGCTGGGGCCCGTGGCAAAAGAAATCATTGACGGTAACTTATCTCCGTACTTTTTTTGCATGAACACAAGGGCATCTTTGATATCGTAAACAAGCTGGCTGGCCTTTGCGATGCAGATGTGTATGGGTGCGTATACACTGGTCAATCTTCCAGAAGACTCTGTGCTGCTCAGCACCATTGAACCGGTTCTTGCCACCAATACTTCACATTTGGTGATGGAAACATCAGCATCGCCCAGTGGCTTTTCGGAAAATTCAGGAAAACCAAACGATGACAAAGCGGCTTTGATGTTCTCATCCGCACAATGAATCTCATCCCATCCCCGGTCGGTTATGAGCTGCCTAATTTGGTCAACCAAGTCTTCCTCATCGGCACAAAAAGAAAATTTACCAAGCAGGGAACTGAATTTTTCAGCAAACAATACAGAAAGATCATCTGCTGTGTTTTCAAAAGCAAAATTGATCTTTTCTATTCCGGGGAAAGGCTGTTCCACTGATTGTGTCAGCGCTTTTCGGATATTCTTCAGTATGCCTTCTTTTCCAGTAGATGCCTCCATGCTTATGCAGGATTTTGTTCTCCTTCTGATTCTTTTTCGGTTGAATCGACTTCGGGTGCTGCTGATTCAATAACCTCAGCAACAGGCTGATCCTCTGTTGCAGGCTCAGTATCTGTTGCAAATATTTTCTTCTCCTCGTAAGGACGCTTACCAATCAGGTCTTCCACGTCTTGCTGGTGAAGTACTTCACGGTCCAACAAGGCCAGGGCAATCTTTTCGACCTCCGCTTTCTTTTCGGTCAGCAACTCAATGGTGCGCTTGTAGGCCTGATCCACCAAAACCCTCACCTCACTATCAATGATTTTTCCTGTTTCCTCACTGTAGGGTTTGGTAAAAGTGCTTTCCTGTGCGGGATCATAAAAACTCACATTGCCGACCTTTTCGCTCATGCCATAGACTGTAACCATGGCATAAGACATTTTGGTTACCTGCTGCAGATCATTTTGTGCACCAGTAGAGATCTTGCCGAAGAAGATTTGTTCGCTGGCCCTACCACCCAGGGTCATGCACATCTGATCTGTCAACTGTTCAGTATTGTAGAGGTACTGCTCTTTGGGGGTGTATTGTGCATATCCCAGTGCAGCTACGCCACGGGGAACAATGGTCACTTTCAACAAAGGATAAGCATGCTCGAGGAACCATCCGCAAACGGCATGGCCTGCCTCATGGTAAGCAATGATTTTCTTTTCTTCAGGAAGGATGATCTTGTTCTTTTTTTCCAATCCACCAATTACCCTGTCAATGGCATCCTGGAAATCATCCATATCAACCTGATCCTTGCCTTTCCTGGCGGCGATTAGGGCCGCTTCATTGCATACATTCGCAATATCCGCACCGGCAAATCCGGGAGTCTGCTCGGCCAACTTGTGGATATCCAGTTTTTCTGAATGCTTGATGGGCTTGAGGTGAACAAGGAAAATGGTTTCACGCCCTTTTACATCAGGCTTGTCAATGCTGATCTGCCTATCAAACCTTCCAGGCCTCAACAATGCACTGTCCAGTACATCAGGACGATTGGTTGCAGCAAGAATGATGATTCCACTGTCTCCACCAAAACCATCCATTTCAACGAGCAATTGGTTGAGTGTATTTTCGCGCTCATCATTGCTCATCATCATGTTCTTTCCACGGGCACGACCAATGGCATCAATCTCGTCTATGAAGATGATACAAGGGGCTTTTTCCCTGGCTTGCTTGAAAAGATCACGCACCCTGCTGGCACCCACGCCCACAAACATCTCTACAAAATCAGAACCAGACATGGAGAAAAATGGCACCTGTGCCTCACCTGCCATGGCTTTTGCCAACAATGTTTTACCGGTACCGGGAGGGCCAACAAGCAAGGCTCCTTTGGGAATTTTTCCACCAAGGGCTGTATATTTTTTGGGATGCTTCAGGAAGTCAACAATTTCCATTACTTCCTGCTTGGCCTCATCCAGGCCTGCAACATCCTGGAAAGTGATATTGACCTTCGTACCCTTATCAAAAAGCTGGGCCTTCGATTTTCCAATATTGAAAATGCCACCGCCACCACCGCCGCCACCGCCAGCGCCACCGCCCATCTTGCGCATCATCAACACGAAAAGCAGTCCAAACATCAGCAATGGAAAAAGCACATTGAGCAATGGTCCAAAAAATTCCGGGTCGCTCACTGGATCAACAGGAACGGGATCTACCTGAGGATTGGCAGTAAAATATTTATCCAGGTTCTCCTGGTAATCATCAACCTTTGAGTAGCTGAACTGAAAATGAGGCCCTTTTGAGGCCTGGGCATATTTCAACTTGTCACGCAACAATTCCTGATAAGCAGGCTTGGAAAGACTGTCTTTTTTGATGTATACCCTGATAACGCCCTTGTTCTTCACAGGCTCCAGCTTCTGAACATCATTGTGTACAAGCATTTTCTGCTTGAACTCCAACTCTGTAATGTTGCGGGCATCAGGGTTAACGCCCCGCATCACCTGGTAACCGATCAACATGACCGCTGCGATCACGTATATCCAGTAAAAACTGAACTTGGGCACCTTTGATGAAGGTCCATTTCCTCCAGATGCCTTGTTGCGCTTGAAAGCACTGAAGGGATTGGAACGTTTTTCGCTGCTGTTGTCTTCCTGGTTCATATGAGCACTTTATTTCTTTGTTGTCTTTCTGGTTGTTTTTGCTGCTTTTGTGGCCTTTGCAGGCGCTTCAGTGATAAGATCCGCCTCTTCTTCGGCTACTCCATCACTCCACATTTCCTCTAACTTATAGAATTTTCTTGTTTCAGCCAGGAAAACATGAACAACTACGTTCACGTAATCAATCAGTACCCACTGGCCTGCACTGTGCCCTTCATGCTTGTATGGCCTCTCATCGCACTCTGATTTGACTTCTGCCTCTACCCAATCGGCGATGGCCCTAACCTGTACGGTGGACGATGCTTCACAAACAATAAAAAAATCTGAAACCGCTTCTGTAATTTTTCTAAGGTCCAGGGAAACCACATTTTCGCCTTTTTTATCGTGGATTGCATTGATGATCACTTTCATGATCTTGCTGCTTCTGGTTAGTCGTGTGACTCTCTTGCGTGGTGTTGCTGACTCGGATATTGATGCCAATGAATTTATTTTAATTGTTCCTTAAGTAACTTGCCCAAAAATAAGGATTATTTCCATCCCTTTGGGAGAGCAACATGACCGGCGAACCATTTAACATATTGCCCACAACTGATAGTACCAATAACCATGCCATGAATGAGGCCCGTTTAGGACTAACTTCGGATGGCGCTGCTTATTTTGCCCTTGACCAGTACCAGGGTAAGGGGCAAAGGGCCAGGAGTTGGAGCAGCAAACCAGGCGAAAACATTATCCTGACTGTTGTCAAAGACTGTTCAGGGTTCCAACTCAACAACCAGTTTCAACTTTCCGTTGCCGTCGCCTTGGCCTGTTTTGATTTTTTTTCTTCTTACGCTGGAGACGAAACCAGGATCAAATGGCCGAATGATATCTACTGGCGTGACAGAAAGGCAGGAGGCATCCTGATTGAAAACATTGTCAAATCAGACCGATGGGACAAAGCGATCATCGGTATGGGCATCAACATCAACCAGACTGCTTTTGATACATTGGAAGGAAAGCCAGTCTCCCTCAAACAAATCACCGGTAAGGCGTTTGATCCCATCAGCCTTGCCAAAGAACTCTGCCGTCATCTTGATCACTGGTTCTCCATGCTTGAAAAAAAGCCTTTTGACCAACTGCTATCTGCCTACAATGAGCACCTGTATAAAAATCATGAGCTGGTATCTTTCAAAAGAAACAACATCATGTTCCAGGCAAAAGTCAATGGAGTAGACAAAGATGGTCATTTGCTGATCTTCCATGGCGTGGAAGAAAAGATTCCCTTCGGAGAAATCACCTGGTTACCCTAATCCAAATTCCGCCGCAATCTCTTGGGCATGTTCTTTCACCTTTGGCTTGTCAATAATCTTGACCAATACACCGTTTTCATCAATCAGGAAAGTGGTACGCAAGACGCCCATGTATTTTTTGCCATACATGGACTTCTCAGCCCAAACCCCAAATTTCTCGCAAAGGGTTTTATCCGTATCTGCAATAAGGCGAAAAGGAAGGGCCTGCTTGGCGATGAACTTCAGGTGTGATTTTTCATCGTCTGGACTCACTCCTACCACTTCAATCCCTTTTTTACTGAGCTCTTTGAAACCATCCCTGAGGTTGCAGGCCTGCACCGTACAGGTACTGGTAGCATCCTTGGGGTAAAAATAGAGGGCCAGTTTTTTCCCTTTGAAATCTGCAAGTTTGATTTTCTGTCCATCCTGGTCCACTGCTGTGAATGCAGGTGCTTTTTTGCCTTCGATAAGTGCCATACTGTTGAATTAGTTGCGTTTGATGATGTATTCCCGGGTCACATTGTTCCCCGCTTCATCATAAACAACAACGGAAAGCTTATGTTCACCCAAAGGAAAATGTTCATCGACAGTGTACGCAAACCGGTTACCAGAGGGCTGGAACATGAGCCATTGTCCATTAACACTGGCCTTGAAATCCCTGATGACCTTGTTGTTGTCTGCAACGTCAAAAACAATTCTTGATCCTGTTCGAACAGTTGCTCCAGACTGGAGCGCGGAGGATAAGGTTGGGGGCTGAAGGTCTTCCAGCAATTGGAAATAGCCAAAATCACGGAACTGGGCCGCATACCAACCTCTCTCTTCCACCGCTTTTTTGATTTCTGTTTTTGCCTTATAGGTTCTTTTCATGACCACCCTGTCTTTGTTTACCAAAAGATTGTTCCGGTTGGGTTTGAGGCGGGTTGTAAAATAAGACTGAACGGGGATATCTGCCGGAAGTGACTGATAAACAGAAGAAAGTTCCGCAGCACTGTTGGCGTAAAATGATTGAACAGAAAAGTGGAAGGCATCATAAAATGCATCCTCCTTGAAAACAAACTGGATGTTTTCATCCTCGTAAACATTGAGGATATTGGGCTCCATAGACATTCCTGGAAATACATTCGCCGGTCGTTCACCTGGTTTTCTGACTACCTTGAATTCCACATAAGAGCTGTTTCCATAAGCATCCGTCACCTTGATGCTGTAGGGTTCCTGGGACGAAGAAATACGAATATGGTCAATATTGTCATCTTTGGGCTTGTACATGTCTACTCCATAACCTTTGGATGGGAACAACATCTGGTAATACGCTCCTCCTTTGACCCTGGTCAGGTAATCAATATGGCCGTTGAGGTACCTGGTTTTATCATAACCAATATAGTCCATCTCAAAGCTCGAAATCAATCCGTCGTCTTTGAACAAGGATGCACTGAAAAAACCATTGGGATTGGGAATCCCGGTCATCCTGTCTGTGGCCTGAATGGCGATGAACGCCCTGTCAAATGGCAGTTCCACCAAACCCAATGGCTTGAATTCATTTCCCTGTCTGACAAGGCTAAGAGCAACGGGAGCCTGCTCATAAATACTTTTGTCCCTGTCATAAAAAACAAGCCGGTAAA
>JBIIQT010000088.1:0-6488 GCA_044341875.1 Chitinophagaceae bacterium
CATCCAATGCTGGTTGATCAGCTTTATCAGTATTATGGAAATATTGATATGGTCCGTGAACAATATCCTGTTGTAAAAAACTGGGTTGATTTCATGGAACGCAATGCAAAAGAGGGTATCATCAATATAACAATAGGGGACCATGAAAGCATTGATAAAAAATTAGAGGGATCAAGCGCTACTGCTTTTTACTATTACAATACCCTTCTGCTAACCAAGTTTGCTGATCTGCTGCACAAACAGGATGATTATAAAAAATACAATGCACTAAAAGAAACCATTAAAGCCGCCTTTATTGCCAAATATGTTGATGCTGTCAGTGGAAACATAGACATTCATACTGCTTCGGCACAGGCATATGGCCTATTTTTTAATTTAATTCCAGAAGGTTCATTTGATGCGGCACTCAAGGTCTTGCTGGAGAATATCACCAAAAATGATGACCACATCACTGCAGGAATTTTTGGCACAAAATTCATCATGGACGTATTGAGCAGCACAGGGAATGAGAGCAAGGCCTACAAAATGGCAACACAAAAAACATTTCCAGGGTGGGGATATATGTTGGCGAACGGAGCCACTACATTATGGGAACACTGGCCACTGGAAGAAAATATCTATTCACACAATCATCCTATGTTTGGATCCATCAGCGAATGGTTTTATAAACATTTGGCTGGCATTCGTCCTGCAAATGATGCTGTAGGCTACAATAAAATCATCATCCATCCGCAAATACATGACCTGCAGTGGGCAAAAGCCTCCTACAATGCTGTACTGGGGAAAGTAAGCACTTACTGGAAAAAATCAGGCAAAACATTGACGATTGACATCACCATACCCGTGAATGCAACCGCCGAAGTATTCATCCCCGCTTCCTTGAAAAATATAAAAGAAAGAGGGATGCCAGTAACGGGTGATGGCGCTGTTCAATTCAAGGGGACTGAAAAAAAGGAGTCGATATTTTCGCTGGGATCGGGAAGCTACCAATTCACCGTACAACTCGAAGATCAATAACACAAAAGGTATTCAATGAAGAGGGCTGACCCTTTTCGACAATAACTTAGCCGCTGCTGAATCACACTGTTGAGCATAAAAACCAACCCTATCCTTGTATTTTTTATCAAAAGCAAGGTTATGGGTCTCATTGATGTCTTTTTTTACATTGTACAATTCAAAATATGTCGGGTGATCTTCATACCGGATAAATTTCCATGTATCATCCCTGTAACATTCAGTCTTCAATAAAAGTGGATTGCCTTCCAACCGGTGTTCACAGAAAATAGCGTTTCGCCAATTCTTTGGTCTTCCCTGATAAAAGGAGGTCAGGCTTTCACCTTGGTACCGTGCAGGAATATCCAAGCCAGCCAGTTTGAGTATGGTAGGGGTTATATCCACATTGAGAACCATTTCATCATATATTTTTCCCCGATTAGCTTTCGGTTGCCTCGGATCATAAATGATCATTGGGATACGAATGGATTGTTCATACATCAGCCATTTGTCAGCATAGCCCCGGTCTCCTAAAAAATATCCATTGTCCCCCATAAAAATGATGACTGTATTGTCTGCCAGGCCCTGTTCCTCCAATGTGGCCCTTATACGTCCTATAACACTGTCAACACCACTGATCATCCTGTAATATCCTTTTACCATCCTCTGGTATTTGTCAGAAGAATCAAACCTCCAATACCACCTGTCACGGTTCATGGTTGTTTGCAGAAATGTTGGCAGCGCATTAAAAAATGAAGGGTCTGCAGTTGATGGCACAGGAATACGGGCATCCGTATACAAACTGTCACAGTAGGAAGGCCAGAAATACTGTTCCTTCGAATCATCATCAGCATGTGGCGACCAAAATGAAAGTGAAAGACAAAAGGGCTGATCTTTATTTGATTGTATAAAATCAATGGCATGGTTACCATTGATATCGGCCAGGTGTATTTTTTTGCCATCAATCTCTTTTATATATGGCCATGCTGTTTGTTTGCTTACGCTGAACATGGCGCTTTCAATTCCCTTGTTGACTTTTACACCAAATTTACCAACGAACCCTGTCTGGTATCCCGCTTTTCGGAGCAGATAAGGATAACTTTCCAGCATGTATTCGTTGCTCAATGGTAGCTTTCCAAAGGTGTAGTCATGGGTACGCTCGTACAACCCTGTAAACAAGGATGCACGGCTTGCCGCACAAATGGGTGTGGTTGCAAATGCATTCTTAAAATAAATTCCACCACGGGCAAGTCTGTCAATATTTGGTGTTTTTATGATGGGATTTCCTGCAAATCCAAGAGCATCCCAACGTTGATCGTCTGTAAGGATAAAAATAATATTCGGTCTCTCCTGTGCTGCCAGTTTCAATATTGTAAACACAAAGACAAGACCCATTAAAGTCAACTTCATGCCATTGGAAGAAATACGTTTGGATGTATGCACTGGCATATTGTTGGTTTTTATTTTATCCGAAGTGCTTCAATTTCATTAGCCGTTTTGGCCAATGGGTTTCCCAACAATCTGCTGCCATTTCGCGTAATGACAAAATCTTCCTCAACCCTGATTCCAGTCAGATTCCTGTAGGCTTTTAGTTTTTCATAATTGATAAAGGACCCCAACTGATTGTTGGCTTCCCACTCATCAATAAGTGATGGATTAAAATAAAGGCCAGGTTCAATCGTAACTACAAATCCTTCTTCCAGCGGCTTGGCCAAGCGCAATGATTTTAAACCAAACTGTGTGCTTTTTTTTATTTCTTCATTATAACCTACATACTGTTCACCCAGGTTCTCCATATCATGCGTATCCAACCCCATCATATGGCCAAGGCCGCAAGGAAAAAAAAGTGCATGCGCGCCCAAAGCAACGGCTTCTTTTACATCGCCTTTCATAATCCCCAGTTGCTGTAAGCCCTCCGTCAATTTTTCACAGACATGCAAATGAATTTCCCTGAAAGATTTCCCTGGTTGCAGCAAGGCAACTGCCGACTCATGGGCATGGAGTACAATATCATAAACATCCCTTTGTGCTGAGGTGAATTTGTTGCTTACTGGAAAAGTCCGGGTAAGATCACCAGCATAGTGCATTCCAGTTTCAGCACCGCAATCAGACAGAACGAGGTTTCCCGCTGTCAACAGGGAATGGCTATACCCATTGTGAAGGATTTGACCCTGCTGGGTAAGAATGGTAGGAAAAGAAAGATTGCCTCCTGCACCAATGGCTATTTCCTGCATTTTCCCTGCAATTTGTGCTTCAGTCATCCCTTCCTTTGCAATGGTAATCGCTGCAAGTTGCATAGCAGCAGTAGTGTTTACAGCCCTGTTGATTTCGTCAATTTCCACTGCTGATTTGTAAGACCGCTGGGCAACAATTGCCTTGATCAAACTGATTGAAAACATTCCTGACAGCGACCCCGATGAAACGCCCAATACGTCAGCCAATAGGTCATGCTGTTCGGGTCTGTAGGGTGGCAAAAAATGTATCGTCTTCTTGTGTTCTGTTGCCAATCGTATAAAAGACCAGAGATCTTTTCTGGGTTTGACAATTGAAACGCCAATGCTGTCTGAAAGCAGGTTCAAGGGTTCGCGATAGCCGGTCCAGATCATTTCTTCGGTTGTAAAATCATCACCAAAAATAATTTCACTGTCATTGTCGATATCAATGATCCCTATCAATGCTGGCCTGTCAATGCCAAAAAAATACAAGAAGCTGCTGTCCTGTCTGAAAGGATAAAGATTATCCTTGTAATTCATGCTGCTCTCTTCGTTGCCCAACAATACAACCAGGCCACTACCAACAGCATGTTGCAATTGTTTCCTTCTTTCAATATATATATTCTTGTCGAACATGTTGCTTTAACAAATTTTGAAAAATGATTGGGGTTGATTTTCCAATTGTTGCTCTATTGCTTTTGCTGCCTTGGTAATGGAAAGACCTCCGAGATTTGTACAACGCAGGGTATGGTGAATTTCGTTGCCAACCTTTTGCATGGTTTCAATGACTTCATCCAACGGAACCAGGTGATTGTAATCAGACAAAGCCATGTTGGCGCAGGAGACGGCATTTGTTGCCGCCATTACATTCCTTCCAAGGCAAGGGGCTTCTACCCTGTTTCCTATCGGGTCGCAAATCAATCCGAGTACATTCTGCAAGGCCAATGAAGCAGCAGAGAGGGATTGTGCTAAGCTTCCGTTGGCCATACCCACCAACGCAGCAGCAGCCATTCCTGAGCCGGAACCACATTCAGCCATACATCCCCCCACTTCTGCAGCAAAGGTGGCATGGGCTGCAACAAAAACCCCGATGAGTCCAGCAGCAAGCATCGCCTTTACAATTTCGTCTTCAGACAAATCCAATGAAGTTGCCATTCCGATGATTGCGCCAGGCAAAGCACCGCAAGAACCAGCAGTGGGTGCGGCTACAATAACACCCATGGAGCTTTTTACCTCCATGATGGCTGAAACATACATGATGATGGTGTTGTTCACGTCGCCGCCCATCAACCGCTTGTTTGTCAGTTGTTCTTTTAACTGAACAGACTGACTGCCCAAAATCCTATCAGGATAACTCGTTCCCTTCAACCCTGTGTCAATGGCATTGCGCATGATGCGAACAATGGATCTCATTTTTTCAAATACTTCCTCCCTGGAAATATTTCCCCGCATGCACTCATAGTCAATGGCCAATTCCCAAAGGGACAGGTTTTTATCTTGATTATAAGCAAGCATTTCATCACTTGTAATAAACGGCACCTGCAAATTATTTCTGGATAAAACTGGAAGAACAGGAGATAGTTTTTTTATACCCCTTACTTCACCCATGTCGAGTATTTCCTGCAAAATATTTTCATCCAGGAATTGCTGGGCTTTTATTTCAAGAAAACAAAGCCCGTCATCATTGGTTTCATGCCAAATGATTTCATCATAAGCAACTGTATTTTTAAGATAGGGGATAAGGTTTTCTGCAAAGTCACAATAGACAAGTGTTTCATAAAAATCTCCTGCAAGAGAAACCTTACAGGCATCAATTTCAATGACCTCTATCATTCCACCCCCAGTTGAAATCGCAGTCATGCGATGACACTCCTCTTTATTGCTCACCGTAAGCTTATAGGTATTGGGATGATCAGCACCTATATCGTGTATTTCAATGTCAACTTTAATCCCTTCTACTTCGAGGTGTTTCTCTGATTGGGGCAATCGCTCATCATAGGCTTCCCATCCCAAAAACCCACCAAACAAACCCATGTCTGAGCCCTGGCTCTTGTGTGTCGTTGCAAGAGAACCATTGGGGTCAAATTCAATCAATACATGTGATATGGAGCCGCCCATCAAATCCCGGCATAGCCTTCCAATTCTCAAAGAGGCTGCGCAATGCGAACTTGAAGGACCCCTCATCACAGGTCCGATAACGTCATTAAAAATGCTTGGGTAAGATGCCATGATAGTGTATTTAATGTGATGAAATATGGATTGCCACAACCTCAGCGCTGTATTTGTATTGGGTCAATGATAAATGAGTAAATCAGTCTTTTTTTCATACGTTTTCATAAACTCACGGGGTGTTTTAGAGACGATGCTTTTAAATACCCGATTAAAAGAAACCACACTGTTAAACCCGCACTGATGAGCAATATCACCAATGGAAACAAAATTCTTTTCCATCAACCGCTTGCAAGCCTCATTGATCCTCAGTTCATTCAAAAAATTGGTATACGTTTTAGCACTGTGTTTTTTGAAATACCTGCAAAAAGACTGTGGTGCCAGGTGTGCAACAGCCGAAATCTGCTCCAAAGATATTTCTTCCTTATAATGATCCATGGTATACCGTAAAATATCATTCATTTTCAAGCCCTCTATGTCGGTAAAAAGGTATTCAAACGACTCGGTCGAAAAATATTTCCATTCGGTTAAATTCGCCATTGTCTGAAGCATCTCAATAAAATAGGCCATCATGAACCCTTCCTCATTATTGATGACTTTAAGAAAATGTTCAAACAATTTAGGCGCATCTTTCTCAGATGCCTGTATACCATAGTTGCTCGATTTAATAAACTTTTTAATACTGTACATTTCAGGAAACCTGAGCAGTTGTGAAATAAATCCTTCCGGATTGAAAAATATATTCAGGGTATGAATTTTTTTTCGGCTATCGGGCTCAAAATAACAAGGGTTGCTTTTGAACAAATGAGGCTGGTTGGCTCCAATGACAAACAGATCACCCGGTTGAAAGGGTTTCATGTTATTCCCGATTACAATGGTGCCCTCACCACTAAGCACCCAGGTGATTTGAATTTCAACATGGCGATGCAGGTGAGGATAAAAATAAGGTAACTTATCCTCCTTTATATGTATTGACTTGCCTATCTTTTCAGGCATCGTGAAATTAATAATTTTCAAAAGCTGTTGCAGTTTTTATTAGACCGCAAAAAGGAAAACCAATCCGAAACCTTACGGTTTACACTCCATTCTTGCGGCATTGGTTATAGGTTTTAA
>JBIIQT010000089.1:0-6273 GCA_044341875.1 Chitinophagaceae bacterium
CGCGCAATACTGAAGCAATCTTGCTACAGATTCGTCCCACAGTTTGATTGGTCCCGTCAACAACGTGCCATTTACGTTGCACGGAAGCTGCATTTGCATGCTTTGTGGTGAAATGTAATTTACTCATATGTACAATTTTTCGGATTTACATCCGGGTTTAAAAATTTGTCCCCGCCATCCCGGGAAACACCCCTTCTTTCGAAAGGGAGCGCAAAGTTAGCAGAAAGAAGGTTGAAAAACGAACAAAAAAGGATGTTTTTTCATGCGCACCTTTACAATACATTGATTTTCAATAAAAAATTAGCTTTAATTTTTTATATGAGCGATAGCATGCTGATAAAATAAGGCTTGGCGTTTGGCCTATGTTCAGAATTGAAGGCCTACGAATGATTTGCGTTTGATCTGTTCATATGCTTTTCTGTCAAAAGAATACAATTTGCCTGGGCGGTGTCGGACCATTTTTTCCATCTCATTTTCATCTTTCAACAGGCCTGTTGTAAACAATTTTTTCCTGAAATTCCTCCTGTCAAATGCTATGCCCAGGATTTGCTCAAAAAGTTGCTGGAGGTCGCGAAGTGAGAACTTCTCTTCCAGTAGATTGAAAATGATGGGCTCTTGCTGAATCTTCCTTTGCAGCGCCGCCACACAGGTGTCTAGGATCATCTGGTGATCGAAGGCCATGGTTTTGATATCTGAGACCGCATGCCAATGCAAAGCATTGTCGAGTGTCTTGAGCTGGTGATCCCTTACATTTACCAGGGCCAGATAGGCGGTGGTGATGACCCTTCCGGCAGGATGGCGGTTGACGGCCGCAAATGTTTTTACCTGCTCAAGAAACATACCTGCCAGTCCGGTTCTTTCCCTTAATACCCTTTGAGAAGCATCATCCAGGTCTTCATCTGGCCTGACAAGGTCTCCCAATAAGGACCATTGTCCTTTGTAAGCAGGAAGGTCGCTCTCAATCAGCAACACCTTCAATACGCCTTGGTCATAACCAAATATCACACAGTCTACGGATAATGCAAACTGAAAGGCAGGCAACTGTTCTATGGGAGTGGTGTTGATATTGGGCTTTTTTGCCTCTTTCATGTTGAGATGTTCTGGGGAGTGGGATAACAAAAATAATTTCTATCATCAACAACAAAAAACATATTTCAGCAGAGATTCATTTTAACTTAGCCCATCCAATGACAAGCAACAACGAACATACCCGTTTTTACCAAGACAAAAGCAAGGAGCTTGAAGCGCATGCAGCCGATCTAGGCTACTTGACAGAAAACATCGGCCTGCTCAGGGATGTCATCCGGTTTCATGAGAACCGTTATTATGTGATGAATGATCCGTTGATCTCGGACGCTGAGTTTGATCTATTGTACAAGGTGCTTGAAAAAACCGAGGCAGCCAATCCGCTGCTCATTACTACAGACTCTCCCACCCAGCGTGTAGGGCCTGGCATCACCAAACAATTCAAGACTGTTCAGCACCTTGTCCCCATGCTGTCTTTGGAAAATTCTTATGACGCTGCAGATTTGTTGGAATGGGACCGCAAGGCAAGGGAACTATCTGGGTTAGAGCGGCTTGATTATTGTGTAGAGCCCAAATTTGATGGTGCCAGCATTTCCCTTGTATACGAGAACGACCTGTTTGCCCGCGGTGCCACAAGGGGCGATGGCGTTGAAGGAGAAGACATCACGTTGAACCTCAAGCAGATCAAGTCGATCCCACTCTCTGCGGCTTTTTCCAAATATGGCATCCAACAGGCAGAGATCCGTGGTGAAGTATTGATGAACAAGAACAGTTTTCAACAATTCAATGAGCAATTGCTGGAACAGAACCTCCCTCCCCTGGCCAACCCGCGCAACGCTGCTTCTGGATCACTTCGGCTGAAAGACGCAAGGTTGGTAGGCAAAAGAAACCTCGAAGCCTTTATTTACCATATTGCCTACCTGAATTTTACGCCCGAACACGTAGAAATTCCATCCCATGCCAAAAGCCTTGAAATGCTGTGGGATATGGGTTTCAGGAGTCCTGTTCATGAGAAAAAAGTATTCCATGGCATCCAAGGCGTGATTGATTTCTGCAAAGAATTTGAAGAAAAAAGGGATGCATTGCCCTACGAAATAGATGGACTCGTCATCAAGGTGAATGAACTGGCCCTGCAGGAAAAACTGGGCATGACCACCCATCACCCCAGATGGGCGATTGCCTTTAAATTCAAGGCAAGACAATCTACCAGCAAATTGTTGCAGGTGGAATACCAGGTGGGAAGAACGGGCAGTGTAACACCTGTAGCCAAGATCCAGCCCGTTCCGATTGGTGGTGTTACCGTTGCCTCCATCTCCCTGCACAACCAGGAGTTCATCCGGGAAAAAGACATCCGCATCGGCGATACCCTGCTGGTGGAGCGCGCTGGCGATGTCATCCCCTACATTGTAAAATCATTCCCCGAACTCAGGGATGGCAGTGAAACGGAGATTGCATTTCCCACTGTCTGCCCGGTCTGTAATACTGTGCTGGTCAAAACAGAAGAGGAAGCCGTTTGGCGATGCCCCAATGAAACCTGTGATGCACAGGTGGTGGAGAGGATGATTCATTTCACGAGCAAAGACGCGATGGACATCCGTGGGTTGGGCGATGCCATCATCCGAAAATTCCATGAGATGGGTTGGCTGAAAGACATTCCATCTATTTACAACCTTCCGCTGGATGAAGTGAGAAAAATGGAAGGCTTCGGTGCAAAATCCGTAACCAACATCAGCGAAGCGATAGAAAAATCAAAAACGCAACCATTGTACCGGCTGATCAATGCATTGGGCATTCGTTTTGTTGGTGAAACAACGGCCAAAACCCTTGCCCAGTCAGTATCCCATCTGCTTGACCTGGGTACAATGGGAAAAGAAGACCTGCAAAAAATAGAGGATGTGGGCGTGAAAGTCGCAGAGAGCATCCACCAGTATTTCAGCAATCCAGCCAATATTGACATGTTGAAAAGATTGGAAGCTGAAGGCTTGCAATTGAACAGCATCAAACAACAGCCTGTTGATGGCAACCTCAAAGGAAAGAGCTTCCTCTTCACCGGCACATTGTATAAAATGAAGCGTTCTGAAGCGGAAGCCCTTGTGGAAGCCAACGGCGGAAAAATATTGTCCGGCGTAAGCTCAAAACTTGATTACCTGATCGTTGGAGAAGATGCAGGATCCAAGCTGGAAAAAGCAAAGAAGATCGCCTCCATCCAGATCCTGGATGAAGACGGCTTCATCAAATTAATTCACTAGCCAACAGATATTCTGCAATCTGCACTGCGTTGGTGGCAGCTCCCTTGCGGAGGTTATCACTCACGATCCACATGTTGAGTGTCTTGGGCTGGGTTTCATCGCGGCGAATCCTTCCAACAAAAACCTCATCCTTTTCATGTGCATCCATGGGCATAGGATACTGCTGTGTAGCAGGATCATCTACCACGATGATGCCGGGTGAATCAGCCAAAATACGCTTCACTTCGTCCAGTTCAAACTCCTCTTCAAACTCAATGTTGACACTTTCGCTATGACCACCCATCACCGGAATCCTTACAGTTGTTGAGGTTACACGGATGCTGTCATCACGCATGATCTTTTTTGTTTCCAACACCATTTTCATTTCTTCCTTGGTATATCCATTGTCAAGGAACACATCTATCTGTGGAATCACATTGAGATCGATGGGGTATTTGTATGCCATCTCGCCTTCAATGCCATTTCTTTCGTTCATCAATTGTGTAACGGCTTTCACGCCAGTACCTGTAACACTTTGGTAGGTGCTGACCACAATTCTTTTGCTCTTATAGCGCTTGTGCAAAGGTGCAAGGGCCACCACCATTTGAATGGTAGAACAGTTGGGATTGGCGATGATCTTGTCTTCGGCAGTCAAGTCATCGGCATTGATTTCAGGAACCACCAGTTTTTTGGTGGGGTCCATGCGCCAGGCAGAGGAGTTATCGATAACAGTAATGCCAGCAGCAGCAAATGCCGGAGCCCATTCAGTGGAGGTTCCACCACCAGCAGAGAACAACGCTACAGCCGGTTTGAGGTCGATGGCAGTCTGCATCCCCACTATTTTATACTGTTTCCCTTTGAAGGTCACTTCTTTGCCTACAGATCTTTCTGAAGCCACTGGAATAAGTTCAGTAACAGGGAAGTCTCTCTCTTCAAGGACCTGTAACATTTTTGTGCCCACCAAGCCGGTTGCACCAACGACTGCAACTTTCATATTGTCTAATTTTTCCCTTTCGGGTTTGGTTAAAAAAAAGCCTCCCAAATCTGGAAGGCTGTTACATATTTGATACACACAAACAGAACTAACCTTCCCGCTGGGACTGTTTCTTGTTCTTTTTAGTGTGTTTATTTTGTTTCATAATGTGGATGCAAAGCTAATTATGAAAGATTTTTCTGCCAAATAAATGTTGTTTTCACCTTTTTCGGCCCTGCAGTTGAAAATAGTTTTGTTAAATGAAGTGGGGGCTGATGATTTTTTTGGGGTTGATGTTTGGCAAGGTGTGTCATGCACAAATGGAGCGGTATGCAGTGGTGATCAATGAGATCATGGCAGATCCATCGCCTGTCATTGGACTTCCCAATGCAGAATACATCGAGCTCAGGAACAATTCATTCTCAACCATCAATCTCAACAAATGGCGCATTGACAATGGAAGCACTACAGCAACCGTTTCTGTCAATTACCTGCTTGCCCCAGATAGCCTGGTGATACTCTGTTCAAAATCACAAGCAGTTTTTTTTAATGCCCCTTCAAAAACCCTGGGTTTGACTTCCTTTCCTGCATTGACAAATGAAGGCGACCTGTTAACCCTTACTGCACCCGACGGGAAAACGATTCACGCTATATCATATGACATCAACAGCTATGGAAATTCCCTTCAATCAACTGGCGGATGGTCGATTGAAATGATTGATCCGCGCATGCCCTGCAATGGGCTCAACTGGCGGGCCAGCAGCAACAGCAAAGGTGGAACACCAGGTACAGAAAACAGCCTTTACAAGCAATTTTCGGTTGACAACGCGCTACAAGCCCTTCAATGCACTGCTATCAACGACAAGCTTTTGTTGCTGACACTGAACCAGGGAGCAGACAGTGTATCTCTTGCAATGGCAAACCATTACCAACTGTCAGGATCGAGCAGTGCAGTCATCAATGCAAAGGCCATTCCACCGCTGTTCATGAGCGTTGAAATAGTGCTGAACCAGGCCCTGGAACCAAACAAAATTTATCACCTGAAAGCTTCTCCCATCAAAGGTTGCAACAGCAAAAGGCTCGACAGCCTTGAGATCAGGACAGGCCTGGCCAAAGCACCTGAACCCGGAGATATTGTCATCAATGAAATCATGTTTGATCCACCGCCTGGAGGTGCCGATTTCATCGAACTGCATAATCCATCCACCGCATTGATCAATGTCAGGGAGCTGATGATCGGCGCAAGGAATGCCGGTGGAAGTATTGGCACTGCAGTGATGGTATCAAACAAAGACCTTCACCTGTTTCCTGGAGATTATCTTCTATTGTCTGCAGATACTGGTTTTGTGAAGCGTCAATGGACCAAAAGCATCAGTCAAAAAATGATAGTGGTCAAGTCTTTGCCCAGTTTGCCAGACGACAAGGGCAATTGCATGGTGATGAATAAACAGGGAAAACTGATTGACGAACTCAACTATACGGGTGATATGCACTACCCACTGTTGACCAATAAAGCAGGTGTTTCTTTGGAGAGGGTTGATCCCAGATCCTCCTCATCCTCCACTGGCAACTGGCATTCAGCATCATCTGATGTCAATCATGGTACGCCGGGCTGGACCAATTCCCAGTACAGGAAATTGGATAGTACCGCCAACAGCAACATCAGGCTATCTCCGGCATTGATCAGCCCAGACAATGATGGTCAGGATGATTTGCTCAATATTCAATACCAGTTCAACGAAACAGGAAACCTCCTGTCTGCTTACGTTTTCCATCAAAATGGTCAACTCCTTTCGAAGATCATTGACAACAGGCTTTGTGGTATATCAGGCAGTTTTAGCTGGAATGGATTTGATGCAAAAAACAATAGACTCCCGGAGGGAGTCTATGTTGTATTGATTGAAACTTTCAATTTGAATGGTAAAACACAGCGGCTTAAGAAAGTCATTGGCATCCGCTTCTGACCGCAATGGATCAGATGATGTTGATGTCAAAATTCACCAGGTCTACAAACTGCCTGATCCTGGCATTGATGTCCTCTTTGGT
>JBIIQT010000001.1:0-174916 GCA_044341875.1 Chitinophagaceae bacterium
TTAGCTTTGCACCCCGTTCGGGACGTAGCGCAGCCCGGTAGCGCGCTTGCATGGGGTGCAAGAGGTCGCTAGTTCGAATCTAGTCGTCCCGACAAAAAAGAGTCTTGGTTTCCAAGGCTCTTTTTTTCTCCTTTCATCGCCAATACAAGATCTCTTCGTAACTTTTAGTTTATTCCTGTTATTGTCAAAAGGTTTATCTTCGCTTAATTCTCATTTTATGACGATTCTCGTCCGCAAAGCATTGGTTAAAGATATCCATTCCCCTTTTCACAACAAGAGGATGGACATATTCCTCTCTGATGGAATAATCACTGAAATTGCTGAGCAAATTGACAAAGTTGCTGAAACTGTAATAGAATTTCCTGGCATTTCTGTTTCTCCGGGTTGGGTCGATTTGTTTGTAAAGGGAACTGATCCTGGGTTTGAATACAAGGATGATCTTGATTCCGTTTCGGCTTCTGCTGCAAAGGGTGGATTCACCCATCTTTTCCTTACCCCCAATACTCAACCAGTTACCCAAAACAAGACAGGTGTTCAGTATATAAAAAATCACCAAGCTCCACAACCGGTTTCACTCCATCCAATTGGTGCTGTAACCAAAAATACAGAGGGGAAAGAATTGACGGAGATGTTTGAAATGAGACAAACTGGTGCAATTGCTTTTGGTGACGGTACCAAAAGCATTCAATCCGCAGGCCTCCTCATCAAAGCACTCCAGTATGTAAATGCTTTTGACGGCATCATCATTCAAGTTCCAGACGATCATTCTGTTGCGCCGCATGGACTGATGCACGAAGGCATCGTTTCCACCCAGGTTGGGTTACCTGGAAAACCTGCACTCGCAGAAGAAATCATGGTTGCCCGAGACATTGAACTGTTGCGGTACACCCATTCCAAGCTACATCTCACCGGCATCAGCTTGTCTACCTCTGTTGAGATGATAAGAAAAGCCAAAAAAGATGGCCTGAATATAACCTGTTCCACAACCCCCTATCATCTGGTATTTACAGACAAGTCTTTGCTGACGGGGTATGACACCAACCTCAAAGTAAATCCTCCCCTGCGCACAGAAAAAGATCGCCTGGCACTCATGGCTGCAGTAAAAGACGGCACGATTGACTGCGTCACTACACACCATACGTCACAAAACATGGATGCCAAGATTTGTGAATTTGAATATGCAGGATTAGGCATGATTGGGCTGGAATCTGCGTTTGGAATTCTAGGAATGGTGGGTCTTGAAGTAGACAAAATTTTGCAATTGATCTGTTACAATCCCAGAAAAATATTCTCACTGCAATCTGACATTTCAGTTGGAAAAAGCGCTGATCTCACTATTTTCAATGAGCAGACAGAATGGACATTCAATAGCAGTGACATCAAGTCCAAGTCCTCCAATTCACCTTTTATCGGTACTTTACTTAAAGGAGAAGTCATTGCTACCATTGTTAACACCCATATCAATTCAAATAAAAAACATGAAAAATAAAACATCTCACCTTCTTGCTGGTGGTATCATAGGTGCCGTATCAGTATTGATAAATGTAGTTTTTATCGTATTCGACCTTACTGGTAATACTAAAGTTTCTTGGATTGGATCAGTAATCAATATTGGGTTGTTGATCTACTTTATCCTTGAATTTGGAAAACAAAATGAGTATGCCAATTCCTTTGGTGAACTTTTCAGCTTTGGATTCAAGGCGACTGCCTTCACTACCCTAATTCTAACCGCCTTTATGATCATTTACTCTTTTACTTTTCCTGATGCAGCAGACAAAGCCATGGATATAGCAAGAGAGCAGATGTCTAATCAACCCAATATGTCAGAGGAAACAATTGATTCAGCAATAGAAATGACAAAAAAATTCTATTTCCCGATTCTGATTGGTGGTACCATTTTTGGTACCATGTTGGTTGGGGCATTTGGATCATTGATCGGAGCAGCTGTAACAAAGAAAAATCCATCTCATCCATTCCAAAACCAATAAATGAACATTTCTGTCATCATACCGCTCAAAAATGAAGCTGAATCACTTCCAGAATTGACTACCTGGATCAAGAAAGTGATGGAGGCAAATGCCTACACGTATGAGGTGATTTTGGTGGATGATGGTAGCAGTGATCAATCCTGGGATGTCATCTCGTCTATTCATCAAACTGACGATCGATTCAAGGGAATCAAATTCAAACGCAATTATGGTAAATCTGCAGCTTTGAATGTTGCTTTTAAAGAAGCCAAAGGTGATGTGGTTATTACCATGGATGCAGACTTACAGGACAGCCCTGATGAAATCCCTTCCTTGTATCGAAAAGTCATGCATGAAAATTTTGATCTTGTGAGTGGATGGAAGAAAAAGCGATTTGATAACGTCTTGACCAAAAACATCCCATCAAAATTCTTCAACGCCGTCACCCGAAAAATGTCCGGGATTCAATTAAATGATTTCAATTGTGGATTAAAAGCCTACAAAAATGAAGTCATCAAGCATATCGATGTTTACGGTGAGATGCACCGCTACATTCCTGTCCTGGCCAAATGGGCTGGTTTCAGCAAGATTGGAGAAAAAGAAGTGGAACACAGGCCAAGAAAATATGGCAGTTCAAAATTTGGCTGGGAAAGGTTTATCAATGGATTTCTAGACCTCACAACAATCATGTTCATTGGTAAATTTGGGAAAAAGCCCATGCAATTTTTTGGACTTCTGGGTACAGCATCTTTCATGATTGGATTTTTGATCAGCCTTTACCTCATTATTTCAAAAATCATCAACGTTGATTTTTCGATCACCAATAGACCAGGTTTTTATATCGCCCTCACCATCATGATGATTGGAACACAACTTTTCCTGGCCGGGTTTATTGGAGAACTCGTTTCAAGAAATGCAGCAGACAGGAACAGCTACAATATTGATTCCACCAAGGGCATTTGATTTAAAACACTTCTATGTCCGATAAGCCGACCATCGTTTTCCTCGGACCATCGTATCCCTATCGTGGAGGCATTGCTTCTTTCACCGAACGATTGGCTCGTGAATTTCAATCATCAGGTTTCAACTGTTTACTCTATACATTTTCCTTGCAGTATCCATCTTTTCTATTTCCTGGAAAAACGCAATACTCCAAAGAAGCAAGGCCTGCAGACCTCAAGATCAAGGAAACCGTAAACAGCATTAATCCACTGAATTGGTTTAGTGTAGGAAGTGAATTGAAGAAACTTTCTCCAGATTTTATCATTGTGAGGTATTGGCTGCCCTTTATGGCCCCCTCTTTTGGTACAATATTGAGGATTGTCAGGCAAAACAAGCATACAAAAGTGATTTGCATCGCTGACAACATCATCCCTCATGAAAGAAGATTGGGCGATAAATTACTGACTTCCTATTTCAACAAAGCTGTTGATGGATATATCGTAATGAGTGAACAGGTTCAACAAGATATTACCACCCTTGGGATTAAAAAACCAATTCAATTGCTCCACCATCCGTTGTTTGATCATTTTGGAGACCCTGTTGAAAGAAATACTGCCAGAAAGGAATTAGGCATTGATCACCAAGGGGGATTGATCTTGTTTTTTGGTTTCATCAGGAATTACAAGGGATTGGATTTATTGTTAGAAGCCATGGCTGATCCCCGCATCAAAGAAAGTGAATACAAGTTGGTCATTGCCGGAGAGTTTTATGAGGATCCTGTCAAATACACCAATCTTATCAATTCTTACGAACTGGATGATCAGGTAATATTGTTCAATGAATTCATCCCTGAAAATAAGATTCGTTATTTCTTTAGTGCAGCTGATGTGTTGGTGCAACCCTATCGGCATGCAACACAAAGTGGTGTAACACCACTGTCTATGCATTTTGAATTGCCCATGATTGTAACTGATGCAGGCGGTCTAAAAGAAATGGTGATTGATAAAATTACTGGTCTCATCGTAAAAAAGAATGCAACATCTATCGCGAATGGTATTCTAGAATATTTCATGAAGGGGAAGGAATTTTTCATTCCCGCACTGATTCAACAGAAGAAAACGTATTCATGGTCGGTGATGAAAGCAGGCATCATGAACTTCGTAATCCGACTGAAGAGCGAAAAGAATGCTAAATAAACACCCAAGACTATTGTTTCCGTTCAATTTATCCGAATTTTAATTCATATATATTATTTGTGAAAAAACGTTTTATACTACTGATCATTTTTTCTATCTGCTTGAATACGATCATGTCACAGTCATTGATCAAAAAAGAGGCTGAAAAGATCCTTGTTCAACAACAAGACAGCCTTACCACATATGGTCAACAGATGGTGGCTTCTGCTGATGCTGCGACGAGGTTTCGTTCAGATAGTTTTTTTACAAGAATACTGGTTAGGGCCCTAAAAACACCCCATTCTTTTCAATTTCCATTTGATTCCTTGACCACCATTTCAAGACTTTACTCACCAGACAGTACTTTCAGGATTTTTACCTGGCAAGTCAGCAGGGATGAAGATTTACACCGAAGACATGGTGCGATTCAAATGAATACCAATGATGGAAGTTTAAAGTTATTTCCATTGATTGACAGAAGTTTTCTGATCAGTGACCAAAAAGATACGGTAACAAATCATGAATGGTGGATTGGCGCTATATATTACAAGGTCCTGATGAATGAATTCAACAAGAAAAAATATTATACCCTTTTGGGATACGACGAAAACTCCATCAGAAGCACAAAAAAAAGGATTGAAGTACTTCAATTTAATGATGCTGGCCAGCCCGTTTTTGGAGGCTCATTTTTCAGCTTTGCCCAGGATACGGTAAGAAAAAAAGATCAATCCAGGTTTTGGATTGAATACAAGAAAAACGGCAACGGCAGATTGCTGTACGACGAAGAAATGAAGATGATCATGTATGATCATCTTATCTCTGAGACAAATGAACCCGCTAAAAAGTTCACCTATGTCCCTGATGGCGATTATGAAGCCTTCAAATGGGTGAATGGGAAATGGTTACATGTAGAGAAAGTGTTTACCTTCAAACTATTGGATGGGCAGGCACCAGTAGAAAAGCCACTGAATGAAAGCAAATTGAAACCGTTCAAAAAGGGTTAATCATCCAGTTTCAACACCGCGAGGAATGCTTCCTGAGGTACTTCAACATTGCCTATCTGACGCATCCTCTTCTTCCCTTCCTTTTGTTTTTCAAGTAATTTCCGTTTACGGCTGATGTCACCACCGTAACATTTGGCAGTAACATCCTTTCTCATGGCGGAAATGTTTTCCCTTGCAACCACTTTGGCGCCAATGGCAGCTTGAATGGCAATCTGGAATTGCTGACGTGGCAACAACTCTTTCAATTTTTCGCAAAGTTTTCTGCCAAAATCCTGGGCGCGGCTGCGATGAATCAATGCAGAAAGGGCGTCCACTTTTTCACCATTCAGGAGGATGTCCATCTTCACAATATCACTTTCTCTGTATTCAATTGGCACATAATCGAAGGAAGCATATCCTCTGGTCTGGCTTTTCAATTTATCATAAAAATCAAATACGATCTCGGTAAGCGGCATTTCAAAGATCAACTCTACACGGGTTTGTGTAAGGTAGCTTTGGTTGATCAACATGCCGCGTTTGCCAAGGCAAAGTGTCATGATATTGCCAATATACTCCGGTTTTGTGATGATTTGGGCTTTGATGAAAGGTTCATCAATATTATTCATTTGGGTAGGATCAGGCATTTCACTGGGGTTGTTTACCCTAATGACGTCACCCTTGGTGCTATATGCAATGAAGCTTACGTTCGGAACAGTTGTGATCACCGTCTGGTTGAATTCCCTTTCCAAACGCTCCTGGATAATTTCCATGTGAAGCAATCCAAGGAAACCGCATCTAAATCCAAAACCAAGTGCCTGTGATGTTTCAAGCTCATAGGTTAGTGATGCATCGTTTAACTGCAACTTGTCCATGCATTCCCTCAGTTCCTCAAAATCTTCTGTAAGTACTGGGTAGATTCCTGCAAAAACCATTGGCTTAACCTCAGAAAAACCCTTGATCATGGGGGCAGGATTGATGGCATTAACAATGGTATCACCAACCTTTACTTCCTTTGCATTCTTGATTCCTGTAATCAGGTATCCCACATCACCACATTGTACTTTTTTCTGCTCCTGCATGGTCAGCTTCAAAATCCCTACTTCATCCGCTACATAGTCTTGGTCTGTAGAGATGAACTTGATTTTCTCACCTTTTGTAATGCTACCATTCATGATCCGGTAGTATACAATGATGCCCCTGAAAGAATTGAAAACACTATCAAAAATAAGCGCCTGAAGAGGTGCATCAGGATCACCTTTGGGTGATGGAATTCTATTTACAATCGCATCAAGGATTCCTTCAATACCGATTCCTGTTCTTCCGCTGGCCAACAGGATATCTTCTGATTTACAACCGATTAGTTCAATGATTTGATCCTTTACCTCTTCAATCATGGCGCCATCCATATCGATCTTGTTAATGACAGGGATGATTTCAAGATTATTGTCTACTGCCAAATACAGGTTGGAGATTGTTTGGGCCTGAATACCTTGGGTTGCATCTACCAACAAGAGTGCACCTTCGCATGCAGCAAGGGCGCGGCTCACCTCATAACTGAAGTCTACGTGTCCTGGAGTGTCAATCAGGTTTAGTATATATTCAATACCATCCGTATGCTTGTAATTGATTTGGATGGCATGGCTTTTGATGGTAATGCCTTTCTCTCTTTCAAGGTCCATGTCATCGAGGACCTGATCCATCATTTCCCTTTCGCTGATGGTATTGGTGGTCTGAAGCAAACGATCTGCCAAAGTGGACTTACCATGGTCAATATGTGCAATGATGCAGAAATTCCTGATTTTTTTCATCGAATGGTTTCAGCGGTAAAACGATTATGTATACTGTTTCTTAAGATGTGCAAAGTTAGTCATTTTAAGTGTGCTTGTATATTGCAATATCATAACAAGATCTGAGCTGCCATGTTCATTGATGATATCTCAAAAGTTAAAACAAGAACTATTTTAATGCCTTGATGATTTGAATGAATTCATTGGCAATCAAAGATGCACCACCTACGAGGCCGCCATCAACGTCTGGTTGTGAAAAAATTTCATTGGCATTTGCCCCTTTTACACTTCCGCCATACAAAATGGAGATATTTGATGCTACAGCGTCTCCAAATTGATTGGCCAATACGGCCCTGATATGGGCATGCATTTCTTGTGCCTGTGCAGCTGTAGCCGTTTTGCCTGTACCAATCGCCCAAATGGGTTCGTAGGCAATAACAACCTTTTGAATGGCTTCTCCATCAAGATGAAACAAGGATTCCTTCAATTGCAGGGCCACATAATCATTTTGAATATCTTCTTCCCTGATGGTGAGAGGTTCGCCACAACAGAATATTGGGGTAATGCCTTTTGAGAGGCAACGATCAACTTTTTCAGCCAACATTTGATTGGATTCTGAGAAATACTCTCTCCTTTCGCTATGTCCTACCACACAATAATGAATATTGATGGATGCCAGCATATCTACAGAAACTTCGCCCGTATAGGCCCCTGATGTTTTGTTATGGCAATTTTGAGCAGCAACAAACATATTTGACTTATTGCTCACTTGTTGATTGGCATTGATTAAAAATGGGAATGGGACGGAAAATATTACAGACTGATTATCATTTACTTGTACATCTGAACTGACAATTTCATTGAGGAGTTTTGTTCCTTCGTCCAAGGTATTGTTCATCTTCCAGTTGGCTGCTGCGATCTGTTTTCTCATTGTTGAATGGTATTAAGATAATATGATTTAATTGATTCAAGTATAGATGCATTGGGCTCTTGTCCTTTCATGGTCATCCAGCGATTAACCTCTTCCAAAAGCTTATCGAGTTCATAGTACTGCTCCTGGCCCCATTGAAATGGAGCAATATATTTGGGAAGCAGTGCATCAGGGTTAAATACATTTGAAAACCCGCCAATCACTGTACCACTGTTGAATGAACTATTGATGGCTGTTTTAACATGGTCCCCCATAAGGATACCTGCTTTCTTTCCTGCATTGATAAAGGATGAAGTATCCATGTTCCAAGCCTTCAATTCACCAGCAGTATTTTTCAGGTTGGAACAACTTGTTCCGGCACCCATGTTACACCATTCTCCTATGTAGCTATCGCCCAGGTATCCATGATGTCCCTTGTTCGAGTAAGCTTGAAAAATTGTGTTTTTTATCTCCCCTCCCACTATACAATCACTTCCTATATTGGTGCCTGCATACAAGGCAGCACCCATTTTGACCACAGTTCTTTTACCAATATACATTGGCCCTCTGAGCATGGCACCTTGCATGATGTAGGCTTCTTCATCAATCATTACCGGACCTTCCTCGGTATTGATATAGCAATGCTCCAATCGAGCGGTTTGGTGGACATACAATGGATGAATCCCTGATGTTGACACCTGATCAAGGCAAGGGTTGGAAGCAAATGTTGGGCAGAGCAATTGAATGTCGTCCAATACCAATGAAGTATTGTGATGAATGATATCCCAAGGAGTTTTCAGTGCAAAAAATGAATCCTCAGGGGCAGTTTTATGTTCAAAAAAGGATTTGATATCCAATGAAATCTTTGGGATCAGACCTGCATCCCAACTGAAATCTGCTGATTTTCCCTGTTCAATAATTTCAAGGTCAATATTTTGAGAAAAAGCAATTTTAATCCACTTGTCTGCAACACTTAATATTCCTACCCTAAGGTCAATAAATGACCTTGTGAGTGTAAGTGGTAGGAAATCCTTTTGAAAATGGCTGTATTGTAAAAGGAGTTTGGGCATGTGTTATGACAAAGCTACAACCTTGAAGGCAAAAGAAAAACCCTCCAAGTGGAGGGTTTGTTGAAATTACTTCTTTGCGTATTTCTTTTTGAACTTGTCGATCCTACCAGCTGTATCTACCAGTATGTTTTGACCGGTAAAGAACGGGTGTGAGGTGTTGGAAATCTCAAGTTTAATAACAGGATATTCGTTGCCGTCTTCCCATTTGATCATTTCTTTAGACTGAGCCGCTGAACGGGTCAAGAATGTTGTACCATTACTCATGTCTTTGAAAACCACGAATCTGTAATTGTCTGGATGGATAGCTTGTTTCATTGTATTTATTTTTTAAGCTGCATGGATTTGGCCATGGCATTTATGAGTTTGCAAATATACTGTTTTTTCAGGTAAAAAACCAGTTTAATCAAAACTAGCTCCTCATGTTCTCAAACTGGAGGGGCAAATCAAGGTCAGCGGTTCTGCAAACCTGCATAACAGCCTGAAGATCATCTATTTTCTTACCTGTAACCCTCAAAATATCATCCATGATCTGAGACTGGACTTTGAGTCCTGAATCTTTGATCAGTTTATTGATTTTTTTGGCATCCTCTTGTTTTAATCCATTTTTTACGATGACATCCTGCTTAACGGTTTTGCCGCTTTGGTAGGCATCTTTGGACATATCAAAGGCATGGGGAGAAATGCCCTGCTTGTTGGCTCGGTTGATCAGAATTTCAACAAGTTGACGCATTTTCATGTCATCTGAAGTTTCTAGGGCAAGCTTCATGTCTTTTTTGTTGAAATCAATTTCAACTACTGCATCTTTGAAGTCAAAACGGTTGGCAACCTCTTTTTTGGTAACATTCACTGCATTATCAAGCAATTGTGGATCTACTTTACTGAGGATATCAAATGATGGCATAAACAGATTATTTAGTGTTTAAGGTGAGTTTCCTGCCTGAATCAACCCATAACCAGGCGCCAAACAAGAATAGTATTACCGATATAAGTTCTGCCTGTGTGGGATGCATACCAAACAGATCATAAGTTGAGTTTACCCGTATTTTTTCAATAAGAAAACGTTCAATTCCATTCAACATCAGATAAAGGC
Organism: Chitinophagaceae bacterium; assembly: GCA_044341875.1. Lineage (GTDB taxonomy): Bacteria > Bacteroidota > Bacteroidia > Chitinophagales > Chitinophagaceae > Pollutibacter. The sequence continues at coordinate 9,925 of JBIIQT010000001.1, forward strand.
CAAACATCCTACCAGGAGCAACTATTTTTTTCCGAACAGTCCATAGCAAAATGAATAGCAATGTTGAAGCAATGATTTCATACAAGGTGGTAGGGAAAACGGGTGGGCTGAGCTGGGCACAATAATTTCCTGTACAATCCTTCATTGGAACCCCTACTCCATTTACATTGTGCGGGAAATTATATGCCCAGAACCAATTGGGTAAAAAGGGAGAACCCTGAAAGGAAGCATGGGGAATATTGTCTATGCTACCATATTCAGCAATGAGTTGCCTGGTGTATTCAGGATATTGCATTAGGGATTTGTCAAAGTCGCCTGGAGATGCCAATTCTATTTTATTGGCTTCACTGACTTTGTATGCACTGTTGAAAATTCCCCAATCTCCATCTCCTGAAAAATGACAGCCCATTCTGCCGATGGCATAGGCAATCATCAAAGCCGGAGCAGCGGAATCTATCAAATGCCTGGTACCTATTTTTTTGCTTCTTGCAAACAAAATAACAGTTATGGCAGCTACAATCAAACCACCATAAAAAGTAAGGCCACTGGGTGCAAGTAAATTACCAATGGGATCCTGGATGAACCTGTCCCAGTTTTCCAAATTGTCAAAAACTTTTGCACCAATGAAACCAGCTATGGCAGCATATACTGTGATGTCACCAACCCTTTCATGGGGATAGACTTTTACCTTACGCTCCTCTGGTTTTGCCAAAGCTTGCTTTTTCTTTTCATGGTATTTTAACCAGGAAAAAAGTCCTCCAAGCACCAATCCTCCAACAAGGCTCCCTTTTGAGGAAAAAATGTAATCCTGAGGATTAACCTGACTGTCATTGAGGAAAACCCCCAATATTTTATATCCTACTATGAAGCCAAAGACCAAGTTGAAAATCAGCTCAGCCTTGCTTGCTGGTTTACCCACCACAATGGTTTCTTCCATTGGGGAAAGCAGCCCTGACTGTTCCCTGCGTTTTAACTCTTTTGAAAGAATGATGGCAGCCACAACAAAGGCAATGGCTACCAGCAATCCAAAAGTATTGATGTACTGGGTGAAGCCCGGAGGGTCAATGCCTAGCGCATCATTCAGGAAAAAATAAAGGTTGGGATACATAGAATCAGTTACAATATTCTTCGTAGGCAGCCATGAGGTTTTGCGCTATCATTTGTGCAGGTCTACCCTCAATCTGATGCCTTTCAATCATGTGTACCAATTTGCCATCCTTGAAAAGAGCAACGGCAGGTGAAGAAGGAGGATATGGCAGAAGATGTTCTCTCAAGCGCTGTACTGCTGCAAGATCAAAACCTGCAAAGGCTGTGGTAAGATGGTCAGGTCGCTTTGCGGAATTGTGTACAGACATGAGTACACCTGGTCTTGCACTGCCTGCTGAACAACCACACACAGAGTTAACTACCACAAGTGTTGTGCCTGGTGCAGACAAGATTTCATCTACTGATGCGGGGGTTAAGAGCTCATCAAAACCATTCTCTGTAAGCTCCTCTTTCATTGGAATCACTATTTCTGCTGGATACATATTGTTAAGATTTTAAGCGAAGTTACACATTTGCCGGTTTTGAGTTAATTTCGTTTAAACAAAGTTTGATTTGAAAAGCACACTTGTTTTTATAATTACCATTTTCCTATTTGGAACTGTATTTTCCCAGGAAACCAAGCAAGACACCCTCATTGTCAAGCAAGATACCCTATTGCCTGTTCCTCCAGAACCAATCAACCTTGATTCGGTGCTCAGGATCATCAACCTGAATCCTTTTTTCACCCTTCAGGTGGACTCTACCTTAATTTATGACCTCCAAATCAACAAACCTTCTGAATTCTATTTCTGGTACCTCAAAAATGCTCCTATTGGTGTCAAAATAGACAAGAATACCGGCTTGCTTTATTTCAAAGCAGAAAAATCATATTTCAAAAGCGGTAAATTAAAATATGATGTCCCTTATAAAGTTGAGGTGGGTGTACAGAACCTGAGGGATGCAAAAGACCGCATTGAATCCAGTTTTACCATCATGTTTTACAGCACCGAAGTTGTGGTGTCTAAACTAAAACCTACCATCGGCAATACTGTGTTGCTTGAAGAAGGTGATTCAGTCAAATTCAGGGTTCAATGCGAAACCGGCACCTTTCCAGTTGAACAAATCACGATCAATACCAATCTTCCCATCAGCAATTTCAAATCAGTCAATAACTGCGATGATGAGTTTGGCTGGATGATTCCCTATGATTTTATCCGGGAAAATGATACCGCACGCCAGAAAATTTTAGTCCTACAGTTTATTGGAACGGATAAATTCAGGAACAGTGATACTGCAACGGTACGGTTATTCATACGACCTGGCATCAACTACCCTCAAAAAAACCAGGAACATCTGCAGGTGACCAATGAAATAAAGAAGTATGTCACCAACCTCAAATTGACTTTTTTTGTCATAAGCACCAACATCAAAAAAACAAAAAATACAAGAACGGGTTTTGATATTACTGGTTCAACTACAGCCATGATGGGAACCATTATATCCAGTACAGGAACTTCAGCAGGTTCAAAAAATATGGGTAAAGTACTTCCCTCTGTTGGTCTTACATTGGTTCCAGTAAAAGAAGCCGTCTCACCCAACAAAGTTCAGGAACAAAATACAGCATCCCAAGTCAGGGCAACCATTAAACGGCTTGATTACATGATGACGGAGAACATGACCGTTGGTGACCGGGATCCGGATATTCTATCCAAAACAAAAAAATTAAGGGATGAACTAAAACAGTCCCAGTTACAATTGGTAGACCTGCCATTGGTCGAATTTGACCCTCGTTACTCTCAGGAGGATGCAGAAAAGTACTTCAACAATCCCAAGGTAAACAAGAAATACAAGCTCAAGGTCAACTAAAGATTCTTAAACTATAGGTAACCAAGAATTTTGAGCATGCTCAGTGCAGTTTGTTCCTTTGCATACACCCAATCATGCAGTTTACCATGTTTATCCTTTCCTACAATGATATGCTTTGGCGATGGAATCATGCAATGTTTGATTCCACCATATCCACTGATTTGGTCCTGATAAGCACCTGTATGGAAGAAGCCAAGATACAATGGCTCTTTTGACTCATCTCCTGTAATCTTGGGCAAGAAAACTTCATTGATATGCTCCTCAGAATCATAGTAATCATGGCTGTCGCAGGTCAGTCCACCCAAGACTACCCTTTGGTACTCATTCTGCCATTTATTAATGGGCAGCATCAGGAACTTCTCTCCTATCCCCCAGGTATCTGGCAAGGTTGTGATAAAAGAAGAGTCAATCATGTACCAGATTTCCCTGTCATTCTGGACCTTCTCGGCCAATACTGAGTATACATGCGCCATGCTTTCACCAACCGTGAAGCTGCCAAATTCCGTAAAAATATTCGGCATCGGAACCTTGGCTTTTTTACAGGCTTTCTTTATGGTACCCACAATTTCATTGATCATGAAAGCATAATCATATTCAAATCCCAGTGAATGCTTGATGGGAAAACCGCCACCAATATTGATTGAATCCAATTCAGGGCAGATTTTTTTTAACTGACAGTAGAGATTGATGACTTTGTTCAATTCACTCCAATAGTAGATATCGTCTTTTATTCCCTTGTTCAGAAATATGTGCAGCATCTTCAATTGAAATTTCTCTTCGTAACCTTCTATCTGGTCTACATAAAACTCCAGAATATCTTTGGCCCTGATGCCAAGACGAGATGTGTAAAAAGGAAAGTTAGGCTCTTCCTCTGCGGCAACACGGATACCCAATTTAAAGGGAACCCTGACGCCTCGTTTGTAGCGGTCAAGCTCCTCCTTATTATCAAGGATGGGGATTACATTTTTAAAGCCTGTATTGATCAAACGTGAAATACGGGAAGTATACGTTTTCTGTTTGAAACCATTGCAAATGATAAAGGTATCCTTGGTAATCTTTTTTCTTTTATACAGGTTATTGATGATTTCAATATCGTAGGCGAAAGAAGTTTCAAGGTGAATGTCATGCTGCAAGGCCTCTTCAACAACAAATGAAAAATGAGAACTTTTTGTACAATAGCAATAATGGTATTTCCCTTCGTAGTTGTGTTTCTTGAATGCCTTCTGAAACAAGTCCTTGGCCTTGTTGATCTGAGAACCTATTTTAGGAAGATAGGTTAGTTTCAAGGGAGTACCATACTTGTCAATGATGGCTTTTAAATCCAGATCATTGAAATGCAGGTAACCATCTCGTGTTTCAAAGCCTTCCTGCGGAAAATAAAATGTCTGTTTGACAAGGTCTGTATAGGTATTGCTCATTTTACCGTTTCGGTCTGTTTAAGTTGTTGAATTGCAAAGAGAAGCAAAATTAATTTTTTTCACCATCTGAAAATAAAAAACCGGATGTTTATTTGACATCCGGTTTACTGATTTAATCAGCGTGGTTTATTTTACAGAATCAACCAATTGCTTGAAAGACTCAGGGTTGTTCATGGCAAGATCTGCAAGTACCTTGCGATCGAGATCGATTCCTTTGACTTTAAGCTTATTGATGAACTCAGAATATTTCATTCCTTCTTCCCTAACTGCTGCGTTGATACGTACAATCCAGAGGCTTCTGTAGTCTCTTTTCTTGAGTTTACGGCCTACATAGCTATAGGTAAGGCCTTTCTCTAGAACGTTTTTGGCAACGGTATAAACATTTTTCCTTTTTCCGTAGAATCCTTTCGCCTGCTTGAGAATTCTTTTCTTGCGGGCCCTGGAGGCTACCGCATTTTTTGAACGTGGCATATTGTAATGAGTTTAAATTTGAAGTAATGAGAAAGGCCTTATTTCAGGCGAAGGAGTCTTTTAACGAAATCAAGATTAGCATGATGAACAACACCTTGAACGCGAAGAGCGCGTTTGCGTTTGTTGGTTTTCTTGGTAAGCAAGTGACCTCTTGTAGGCTTTCTGTAAGTGATCTTTCCGCTGCCGGTGATCTTAAAAGTTTTTTTGGCCCTTGAATGGGTTTTAACTTTTGGCATGAGTTTGTTTTTAAATTTACCCCTACTGGTGTCTTCGAACAGACGAAGAACTTATGGAACCGTTTGGGAATAGCTTTCAATGTTTAAACTGAAAGGAGTGCAAAATTAAATGATTTTGGGGATAAATCAGAAATTTATCCCCAAAAAATCCTGTTTATTGCTTTTTGGCCGTCCAGGTATTGTTTTCACTGTTATAATCAGGGAATACCTTATCTGGATCAACGGTCACTTTCGAGAGCTCTTCAGTTACGCGAATCCTAGTTTTGAAAACGCCTCCATTCTGCCAAATTTCAACCGGAAGTTTAACCCTTCCCTTGTTGCCTGCAACAGTTTCATATTCAATGACTACAGGCATGGCAGCTCTTTCCAGGTTTTCAATGGTGATGATGGCACCATTTTGGGCATTGTTGCTCTGGTACTCAACATTGGTGATGGCTTGATCCAATCTCCAGTTTTCAAGAAACATGGCTTTCCAAAACCAACCCAAATCCTCACCTACTCCATTTTCCATGCTCCTGAAGAAATCCCAGGGGGAAGGATGTTTGAAGGACCAATCACGGATGTATTTTTTAAATGCGGAATCAAATCTTTTAGCGCCAACAATTTGATCTCTCAATAGTGTAAGTGCAAAACCGGGCTTCATGTACAGTGAAAGTCCAATATTGGCTTCTTTCAATGCATCAGGCGTTTTCATGATGGCTTCAGACCTGTCGCTGTACATGAACTTGGCCATGCTATGCGCATTTGCTTCTTTTGAGGCATATTCTCCCTTGTTAAAGTCCTGTGCTGCGATATCATTGATAAAAGTGTTGAACCCTTCGTCCATCCAGCCATATTTTCTTTCATTGCTGCCTACAATCATGGGAAACCAGGTATGTCCAAACTCATGGTCAGTTACACCCCAAAGGCTTCCGTTTTTTGCAGTTGACCCACAGAATACGATACCGGGATACTCCATTCCGCCAACATTGCTGGCCACATTCGTAGCAATAGGATATGGGTATTCAAACCATCTTTTGGAATAGTTTTCAATGCTTGCTTTTGTATATTCTGTACTTCTTCCCCATGCATTTTTGCCATCTGAACTGCTGGGATAAACAGATTGAGCCAAGGCTTTTTTACCACTGGGAAGATTGATTCTTGCCGCGTCCCAGATGAAAGATGTTGATGAAGCCCAGGCGAAATCCCTTGAATTGGTAATTAAATATTTCCAGGTAAGTTTTGCTGTTGATGGCCTGGAGGCTGGATCCTTGATCTCCTCCTTGCTCCTGATCATCACCGTTTCATCACTCTGGTGGGCTTTCTGATATCTTTTCAACTGCTCAGCTGTCATCACTTCTGAAGGATTGAGCAGGTCTCCTGAGGCAACTACTACATGACTGGCGGGGGCGGTGATGGATACATCAAAATTACCATACTCGAGGTAAAACTCGCTTGCACCAAGGTAAGGAAGGGTATTCCATCCTTGAATATCATCGAAAACACAAATACGGGGATACCATTGCGCAATAGCATAAATGTTGCCATCTGCATTTTTTAGGATGCCTGTCCTGTCTGCTCCATATTCTGGAACAATGTAGGCATAGTCTACCTTCACCACTACTTTGTCTCCACCAGCCTTCAACAGTTTTGGAAGGTCTACCCTCATGCGGGTGTCAGTGATTTCAGGTTCAACCATGGTTTCTGTAGTCTTTCCGGAAGCAGAAGATATGATTTTCACAGATTTGATGGTATAACCACCTTCGAATGGAGTTGCTGCATTGCCATACCGACTTCTGCCAGCGACAGGAAGCTTGGCAAAACCTCTTGAGTTGGGGTTGAAAAGGTTCTGGTCCAATTGAAACCATAGGAAACCAAGGTTGTGTGGACTGTTATTGGAATAAGTCAACGTAACCGATCCAGTAATCTGATTGTTCTGATCATTTAATTCAGCACTGATTTTGTAATCAGCCTTGTTTTGCCAATATGACTTGCCAGGTTCTCCATTCCCTGATCGGGTAAGGCTACCATATTGTTTGTAAAAAAGAGGATTGAACAGTTCATTCGCATCATATTTGGAAACAGGTTTTTCCTGAACCTGAGCAAATGAAAATGCCAGTGAGCAAACAAAAGCCAAGACTGCGACAGAGATTTTCTTTAACATACTTATGAATTGAGAATTGATTTATTTTAAGCTTTCCAACAATTGTTTTGACTTGAGTTTTATTTCCTGGTCTTCTTTTGTCTTTGAAGGCAATTTCAACTGATAATTGAGCAGTTCAATTGCTTGCAAAGATTTACCCATTTTTTTATAGGCAAGTGCCAGATCATGGTTATTCAAGATGAAACCTGGGTCTAATTTACGGGCTTTTTCATAAAGTGTGATTGCTTCTTCCGCAGATGCAGCAGGAAAACCCTTATTCATGATTTTGAGCGCAGCCCTTGCTGCTGGGTTCAATGAGGAAACCTCATCATTCCATTTGGCTAATGTGTACAGGGCTTTTGTGTAATTGGGATTGATGGCCAATGCTTTGTCTGTCCTTTCCCGAAGTTGCATGGTTAGCCTCGTTTTATCCTTTATGGAGGCGTATTCAATCATTTTGCCTATTACCATTGCATTGGCATATTGAACATCTGCCCTATTGGAATCAATTGCAGCTGCTTTTTCAGCATATTTACCAGCCAATGAATAGAGTGATTTGCTTTCTTCTTCTTTTCCTATTGATTGACCTTCCATACAATAAAGCTCAGCCAATCGAACCAGCACGGGAATATTGGCAGGTTCATTAACGATCAATGACTCGTACTTTTTGATGGCTTCCATGGTCTTGAATTGGCGCTCCAACATTCTTGCCTCATCCAACAATGGTGATTGTTGTGCAAAAAGATGAACAATGGCGAGTAACATCATTGAGGTTAGGCAGCTATATTTCATTTGTTCGTTTTTTAAGGTGTACTCCCACCTGACCCATAAATCCCTCAATCGGGGGGTTTGACTTTAAGATACTGATTTCAATATCTGCAGCAGCAGAGAAATTTTCGGCAATTGCATTGAATATTTTATCAGCCACAACTTCCAGCAACTGCTCTGGTATGGAAAAAACCTCTTTCATGATATTGTATACAGCAGCATAATCAATGGTATCTGACAAGGTTGTGATGGGTTGAATTTTATTTATCCCTACAACAATATTGATGATGAATTCAGTGCCACAAGTGTTTTCCAATGGATGAACTCCATGATAACCAAATAGTTTAATATCTTTTAGAATGATGTTCATGGTCAATTTCCGAAAAAGAGGTAAGCTACAAAAATAGCTGTTATTATGCCCACCAAGTCGGCCAATAACATACTTGGTATGGAATAGCGGGTATTTTTGATGCCCACAGATCCAAAGTATACAGCGATTACATAAAAGGTTGTATCACTACTCCCCTGAAAAATAGCTGACAGCCTTCCTGCAAAAGAATCAGCACCATAGGTAGTCATGGTGTCTACCATCATGGCCCTGGAGCCACTACCACTCAATGGTTTCATCATGGCAGTTGGCAGCGCTGAAACAAATTGTGTGTCCATCCCCATGTAAGAAAATATCGTTTTCAATCCATCAGTGATGAATTCAAAAGCCCCTGAAGTACGCAAAACACTGATGGCAACAAGCATGGCAACCAAATATGGAATGATCTTGATGGCAATCTCAAATCCACCTTTGGCCCCTTCAATAAATGACTCAAAAACATTGACCTTTTTATAAACCCCTCCAGTCAAGAAGACAAGAAAAATAAAAAGAATCAGTCCATTGCTCAAAATTGTTGAAAAAGATTCGATTTGCAATTGAGACAGGAATATCTTGAGGTAGGCGATCAAAAGTCCAATGATCAATGAAATACCCCCAATCCAGGCAAATATGACCGGCTGAAAAAGATTTATTTTTTGCCTGATGGAAACAATGGTAAGTGCCGCAACTGTGGCAGCAAAGGTGGCAATCATGCAGGGAATAAATATATCGGTAGGATTAGCCGCAGGGGGTGTTACCGATGCCCTCATCGCGATGATACTGATGGGGATCAAGGTAAGTCCAGAGGCGTGTAATACCAAAAACATGATCTGAGCATTGCTGGCTGTTTCCTTGTTCGGGTTAAGGGTTTGAAGACTTTCCATGGCCTTTAGACCAAAAGGGGTTGCAGCATTGTCCAGGCCCAGTAAATTGGCTGAAAAATTCATCATCATGTGTCCATAGGCGGGGTGTTTTGGCGGAATTTCGGGAAATAACTTGCTGAAAAAAGGAGCAACAAGTTTTGAAAGAAAGCGGATTGCTCCTGCCTTCTCCCCTATGTTCATGAATCCAAGGAAAAGTGTCATGATGCCAATCAGCTTGAAAGAAAGATCAACGCTATCATTGGCAGATTTGAATATACCTTCTGTAACAGTTTTGAAAATGAGGGGATCACCAGTGATTACCCATTTGCCTAGTGCTATGGCAAAAGCGATGATGAAAAAAACGAACCAGATGTAATTTAACGCCATTTGTGGGTGATTGCTTTGAATGTTATTCCAACAAAGGATGCCCTTATCGCATCATTCGCACTATCTTTGCCACGCAAAATCAAAATTATGGCATTACAGGCTGGCATTGTCGGATTACCAAATGTAGGAAAATCAACCCTATTTAATGCACTAAGCAGTGCAAAAGCACAGGCAGCGAATTTCCCTTTCTGTACCATCGAACCCAATATTGGTGTAATTACTGTTCCTGATGACAGGCTCATTGAACTTGAAAAAATTGTCAAGCCACAAAAGCTAGTGCCAACCACTGTTGAAATCGTAGATATTGCCGGTTTGGTAAAGGGCGCCAGCAAGGGTGAAGGACTTGGAAACCAGTTCCTGGGCAATATCAGAGCAACTGATGCCATTATTCATGTGCTCAGGTGTTTTGAGGATGATAATGTTATTCACGTGGATGGTAATGTAAACCCTGTCCGTGACAAAGAAGTCATCGATACTGAATTGCAATTGAAAGACCTTGAAAGTGTCGAGAAAAAACTCTCTAAATCAGAAAAACTCTCAAAGAGCAGTGATCGGGAAATTTTGAGGGGTATTGAAGTATTGAGGGCGCTCAAGGATCATCTTGACCAGGGAAAGAATGCCCGTGCATTTGAAATAAGTGAGGAAGAAAAAGAGAAATACATCAATGATATGTTTTTGCTGACCATCAAACCGGTCGTTTATGTATGCAATGTTGATGAACAAAGCGTTGTTACAGGAAATATATATACCGAACAGGTAAAAGAAGCCATCAAACTTGAACATGCTGAAATACTTTTTGTCAGTGCAGCGATTGAAAGTGAGATTGCTGTGATGGAAAGCTATGATGACCGATTGATGTTCCTAACTGACCTCGGGCTTTCAGAAAGCGGCGTGGTAAGGCTGATCCGATCAACATACAAATTGCTTAACCTCGCCACTTATTTTACAGCCGGCGTACAGGAGGTTCGGGCATGGACCATTACAAAAGGGATGCTGGCTCCGCAGGCTGCTGGAGTAATCCATACTGACTTTGAAAAAGGGTTCATCAGGGCTGAAGTTATTGGATATACGGACTTTACCACGCTTGGGTCAGAAGCCGCTTGTAAAGAGGCTGGTAAGATGGCTGTGCAGGGCAAAGACTACATTGTACAGGATGGCGATATCATGCATTTTAGGTTCAACGTTTAACGATCAAGATTTTAGAATTTATTGATCTACATAAAAAAAGACCGGCTCAATCGAGACCGGTCTTTTTTATGCATTATAATATCTATCTATTGTGGCATGAGCACCTGATCAATTTTGTGGTATACACCATTGATCGCATGCCTGTCAACTGCTGTAATTCTTGAAAAGCTTGGGTTTCTTGCACCTCTTACACCCTGGGTTCCATCTACAGTAAGCAATGGCGCTGTTGGCAATGAAGAAGATAACAATGTTGGAACAAGGGTAGCTGCAGAAGGAAGGTTCGCAGAAAAAGCTCTTGCCATCAACAGGTGGTAAGCAACAATACCACGAACAGTGGTTACTGGTAACAATCCAAAAGAAGCAGGCGAAGCCGGCAACCTAAGAGATGTGAACAAGGCATTGAAAGCAGTATTGGTAGGGGCCATTACTGTGAAATTGGCCAATGGATTGGCCAAAAAATCCTGGAAACGTGAACCTGTAGGAACACCATTATCAGCCCTGAGAATGGCAGCAACAAGGTAGGACATATCAGCATCACGAGAGATGGTATCCAACAATACCCTTGTAGGTGGAGCAACAACTGCTGCCGTTACGTGGATAGCACCATTGGCAGCATTAACATCTGGAGTAACTACCGGAATATTGTTGACCCAAACCCTGTCTCCCCTTCTGGAAGGAAAATTGCTAAACCTCACCAATGGATTTGTGTTTGGAGCAGGAATGATAAATGATGTTGGCATTTGTACATTCGGGAAACTGGTTGGCACTGCAGAAGACATGAGTTTGCGACCAGGAATAACATGGTACTGAACAATGCTAGCAACTGATGCAGCTGGAAGTGCATTGATGGCTGCCAATGGGATACCAGACGCGATAAATGCAGCATCACTGGGTGCAAAAACAGTGAATACATTACTTCTATTAGAAACTGCGTCCAGCATGCCTGCTTTTGTAACAGCTGCCCTTAGTATGGTAAAATTAGGATTGGTAGTAAGAATGTCTCCAATCGTGCTACCAGCAGGTATTGAAACAATGGGCATGGCTGCAGGTACATCCTTGTTGCAAGAAGTTGATACCACCACAATCAATAAGGTCAGTGGAAGAACAAACTTGAATGAGTTGTATATTTTTTTCATGATATTTTTTTTATTTCAATGATTTGTGCTGACCAATTAAAAAATGTTATACCCAAAAGATACATAGTACAAGCCACCGATGGAAGGGTTGGCCAGGCCTGTAATGTAGTATTGGTTGAACAAGTTATTGGCTCCCAATTTGAGAACAGAGTTGACGGCTGGTAATTTGTAGCTGATTTGTGCATCAACAACCTGGTAAGCAGGAACATCACCATTGGCAAGATCGCTCTCAAAATAAAACGCAGATTGGAAACGGTAAACGAAATTGAATCCAATGCGCTTACTTTTTCCAAGGCCAGTGTTACCGAAAGTTGCATTGGCCCTGTACTTTGGTGCATTGAAATATGTGATATAGCCATTTGGAACTTCACCCAATCTATCAGAAGAGAAATTCGTATTCAAGTAGAACCCTTTCTTGAATTTGTACTCCAATGATATGCCGTATCCTGAAGTTTTTACAGGAGTTGGTGAATTGATGGGGAATGAAATGATTCTTCTTGTAGCTGCATTGATAACATCTGCAGGGCTTGGTGTACTCCTGATTGATTGTGCTACAAGTACACGGGTAATGAAATCCTGGTAATTTCCAAGATAACCGTAGACGTCTACCAACAACCTTGAATTGGCAAGCAATCCACGATAGCCTAATTCAAAAGAAGTTACAGCTTCAGGGTTGAATTCAGGAAGTTCCTGTATTTTCAACTGTCCTGCTCCAAGCGCAGCAACAGAGTAAACTGGATTGGTTGTAACCTTATAGAAGTCTTTCATTGCAGGAACACCACCCGAAAGGATTGCTCCGCCCACTGCAAGGTTAATATATTGCTGTTGAGTGGAAGGGAATCTATATGCAGTTTGGTAAGAGAACCTCAGGTGATTGTCTTTTGCAACCTTAAAGAGCATGGTAGCTCTTGGGGTAAAACGACCTTTGAAGTTTTCGTTCTTGTCAAATCGACCTGAAACAGTAAACTTGATGAGGTCTTTGGCAAATCCTTTGGCAACTTGAACATAGGCACCGTATTCATTGATGGGAATTTTGTTGGCAGAATCCGCAAACAAAGTACCTTCAGAGTTCAATAAAAATCTCCTGAAATTACCGCCAACGAGCACTTCTGCAAACTTACCAGTCAGTTCACTGAGGTTGTACTGACCTTCAACAGCATACAAATTCGTTCTGTCAATCAATCTACCACCACCTTTCGAGATTGGCCTTGACCTCACAGCATCATACAAAGATTGAAACTGTGAACTACCTGCAACTGGCCTACCTGCATCAGCTAAAGAACGAGCAAGGTTATGGGCATCCATATGAGACATACCATTCAACTTTCCACCGAGGAAGGCCTGACCATATTCAGTGTACCACTGCGGTGAAGGTTTCCATGCTTCGTTAAAAAGACGCGTTGTAATAGTTGTGTTGTATGCCTGTCCAGCATTTTCCTGTGTGGTATATGCCCTCAGCATCCAATTCTTGTGCTTGAATTCCAGTTTATACTGACCCAATTTAAGGTCAAGAATTGAATAACGTTCACTGCCTGTGTAAACAGTATTACCAGTTCCCCAGTTGGCAGAAAGGATAGCCTCAATAGAATTGGTAAGCTTGTAATTCAATGAACCACCTAGCTTGAAATTAATGGTGTTTGGATTGGTGACTTCTCTTTCGGAATATCCTGTCCTGGAAACGAGGTTTGGAGAACCCGTTAATGTAGAGATATAAGGGGCCAAAAAAGGAGCTTGGCCAGCAATACCATTGAGTACCAGGTTCAAATCCAAGTTCGTTTCATCACCATAAAAGTTCAAACCATCATAATTGGGGTCGGTATTGCGTGTACCAGGATTAACGGTATTGAAATTGGCTCCAGGAGCCCTGTTGATATTTCTGCTGTCAGCAGCAAGCCAATCTTTAGCCTGAATAATACCTGCAGTAAATTTGTATGCAAACCTATCAGAAACTTTCTTGGCATAACGTACATCCCAGTTATAATATGGGGCTGGATCACGGTATTTACCATCTGTGTGCATCATACCATTTTTCATTTGAAATGATAATCCTTGGTATTTGAAAGGATCTTTGCTGTTGATCAGCAAAGTACCGTTCATGCCACCAGGTCCATAGAGCGCAGATGATGCACCTTGCAAAAGCTCCATGCTTTCAACATCAAGTTCATTGAGTGCGGCTATGCTACCTACAGAAAAGTTCAAACCGGGAGCCTGATTATCCATCCCATCAACAATTTGGGTAAACCTTGTATTACCACTACCAGCGAAACCTCTGGTAGTAACAGTTTTGAAGGTTAAGCTTGATGCAACCATGTCAACACCTTTCAGGTTTGTTGCCATGTCAAAGTAGTCAGCAGAAGGTGAATTCCTTATGGCGGCTAGACTCACACGCTCAATAGAAACAGGAGATTCAAGAATTTTTGTTGGCGTTCTTGTGGCAGAAACAACAACTTCTTCTCCAAGAGTGGAAATAGGATTCAAGGAAACAGATTTCATTTCACCGGCTGCAGCCACACTCACTTCAGTAATGCCGAAACCAATGGAAGAAAAAAGGATGCTAACAGGAAACTTGGTTTTTGAGGGTAAACTGAGCCTGAAATTACCTTTGTTGTCGGTAAATGTTCCATTGGAGTTTCCCTTTAAAGTAATTGATACTGAGCCCAAAGACTCACCTCCAGAAGCGCTCTTCACATTTCCGGTTATAACAACACTTTGCGCGTTAACAATAGCCGGCAGCATCATCAATAGCAAAGCTGCAAAGCAAGCTAATCTTTTCATAAGCAGTAGTTTTGATCAAATTTGAGGCCAAAATAGGCATTGTTAATATTATTAACAAATTTTGAAACAACTAAAAAAGCTTAATGTTCATACTGTTTAAAATTGGAAGTTTCAGTCACTGAATATAATTTAGTGGAATGAATCAATTTAACTTTCCTTCGCAAACCTCTTTTTATTCAGGTAAAGTGAGGGATGTATACACCATTCGTGATCAATATTTGGTAATGGTGGCCAGCAACCGGATATCCGCTTTTGATGTGATTTTGCCGAAACCAATACCTTATAAAGGTCAGGTTTTGAACCAGATAGCTGCATATATGTTAAGCAATACCAAAGACATATGCGCCAATTGGCTTATGGATGTACCCGCCCCCAATGTATCGATCGGCCATCTTTGTATTCCTTTTAAAATAGAAATGGTTGTCAGGGGTAACCTGGTTGGTCATGCCTGGAGAACATACCAAACAGGCAGGTTGCTCTGTGGCCAACTCATGCCAGATGGCCTCAAGGAAAATGATTTTTTCCCCACTCCATTGATTACCCCTTCAACAAAAGCTGCTGCGGGCCATGATGAAGACATCAGCGAAGCTGAAATTATTTCCCAGGGACTGGCAACTGCAGATGAATGGGAGGTGCTGAAAAAATATACACTGGCCTTGTTTGAAAGAGGCAAAGCCATTGCTGCAAAACAAGGTCTCATACTGGCCGATACCAAATATGAATTTGGAAGACTTGGAGATCAGATTGTATTGATGGATGAAATTCATACACCCGACTCTTCAAGGTATTTCTTTGCCGAAGGATTTGAAGAAAGACAATCCAAAGGGGAACGACAGCTTCAATTGAGCAAAGAGTTTGTCAGGGAATGGCTGATGGCCAATGGGTTTATGGGCAAGGAAGGACAAAATGTGCCTGAAATGTCTGATGAATGGATTTCGACCATCTCAGGAAGGTATATTGAATTGTATGAAAAACTGATTGGTCAGCCCTTCTCACCTGCTGAGATATCAGATCAGGAAACCCATGACAAAGTGGTCGCCGCATTGAATTTACTGCCTTAGGGATATTTATTTTCCTTGGAAAGAGCATTCATCCGCTGCTTGGACTTGTTGAATATATTTCTGCCTTTGTCCATCCCCTTTCTGGCTTCTTTTTGTTCAGGTGGAGTCAATTGGATGATTTCAAGGCAATCCTGACTACAACATCCTCTGAGGGCATTCTTGCATGAATCACACTGAATAAAGAGCAAATGACAGCTGCTGTTATTGCAATTCACATGTTCATCGCAAGGATTACCACATATATGGCAATTGGAGATTACATCGTTTGTGATGCGTTCCCCAAGCCGCTCATCGAACACGAAGTTTTTTCCTATGAAATTATTTTCTAGTCCATGTTCTCGGACCTGATTAATATAGTTTATGATACCACCCTCCAGGTGAAAAACATTCTTAAATCCTTTGTGAAGCATCCAGGCGCTGGCTTTTTCGCAGCGAATACCACCAGTACAATACATGATTATTTGTCTGTCTTTATCCATTTCAAACTTGTCTGAAGCCATAGGCAACTGTTCCCTGAAAGTATCACTGGGTATTTCAATCGCTTGTTTAAACCTACCCACCTCATATTCGTAATGATTGCGCATATCAATCACCAAGGTATTAGGATCTTTAACCATTTCATTGAATGAATGGGCATCTACATAGCGGCCTTTATTCTCCATTGAAAAAGATGGGTCTTCGATCCCATCGGCCACTATTTTTTTTCGAACTTTGATATCAAGCACATAAAAAGCATTTCCCGTTTCTTCTACTGCCTTGTTCAACCGCAAGCCATCCAAGGCAGGAAAGCTGTAAAGAAAGGACTTCAGCTCTTCAAAATGATCTACGGGACAATTGATTTGAGCATTGATGCCTTCCTCTGCAATATAGATGCGACCAAAAACACCCAGTTGATTGAGTTGGCGATACCATTCATCCCTCATTTTCGAAGGGTCCTGAATTGCAAAATAGCAATAAAAAGAAACGGTATTCTTGGGTGTGGGATCATTCTGTGCCCTTTCCTTCAAGACTTGTCTTGAAACCCTGTTGTGAAGTGTTGCCATAAATGATTTTAATTCCTTTAGGTGTTGGAAATTCGGTTGCAGGCCGAACAAAATCCGAAACAGGGTAAAATTAATAAAAAGGATTGATGCCTTGATCAGTTATCTGTGAAAAGCGAGGAGAAACCTCGGATGCCAAGCCTAAAACCTTGTGTTGAACCAATCGATTGTCCATGCCCCTTGATGAAATCAATCCGAAACAATTTAAAGATGTTGTCAATACCTAAAAATAATTCCTGGTAATTCTTCTGTTTCAACAGGATCATATTGGTACCAGTAACAAGACGCAAATTGAGTTTTTTGACAATTGGAATCTTGTTGGTGAGTAAACCATTGAGCTTGTATTCTGCATGAAACTCTCCAAAGAAATTTTCCTTGTTGGAAAAGGCATAGAAGGGCGCAACTTGAAAACTTTCCACGTAAGGTGTAGCTTTTCCCGTCAAATTGCCGATAAAATGATTGTAATCTGGCAATTCTACACGTTGTGCATGTAGAAATCCTCCTGACTGAATTTTATACCTGAATTCACCGCCAATTTTGAAGTTAATGTCCCCAACCACTGAAATTCTCCATTTCCCAAACTTCGAATCATTCTTAAATAAACCGCTAATGGCATTGGTATATTGAAAGGTGAAAACAGGTGATCTTGAAAATGTATTTACCTGACCATCCGGTAATTCAACATACCTGGCACCAGGCCTGAAACGAAACCTGACCGAAGCTAGAAGCGATTGATGGGTTACCAATGGCCCAGTTCCAGCTTCAATAGGATAATTGGGTGTCAGGTTTTTAAACCTAGCCCTATCGCCGCCAATATGCAAGGTATCGACATTGGACAATGGGTTTCGGTTTTGGTATTGAATATTTGCATCCATGTCTATTCCATGGCCCAGGGCTTTAAAATAACCAGCTTGGATAAATTTTGCCTGGTATAGTTTCATGTAATTGGAACCATCAAACAGTGTTGAAACCGTATTCATGATCTGAGGAATGGGATTGGCATTGTTGAATTGAAATACTTTTTTGCCCATTGAAATGAAAATCCTGTTGGCAAATTTTTTACCGTACCGGAAGGAACTGGAGAAGTGAGCATTGAACAGATGGTTTGAAGTTCCATACCGCAACACAGGAGTAAAATTAAATTGTCGTCTTCCTTTTAAGTCTTTCTCAAAGGTGGCAGAGCCTTGCAATACCCACCCCTCTACGGTATTGAAGCTCACTGATTTTAGCAAAGGATCAAAACTCAGGGATGTTTTGTTGATTCTATTGATGAAACGTGGACCATTAACCAATACGCCCAAACCTGTGATACGGTTCTGAATTTTATCAAGCGAGTCAAGGTATAGGGGATCTTCTCTCCTCTTTTGGAGTGAATCCTTCTTTTTGAAATCTTCGATTTCTTCTTTCAACAAAGGGATTGGCCTTGATTCATCCCAAAAAGATGATGACCGTTTATTCGATAACGAATCAAATTTTAAAACTGTTCTTCCAAATTGTTTTTTATCAAATACAGGATCAATAACGTATCTAGAATAAATGGTTGAGAAATATCCTGATGCTGCAAAACCCAAAAAGTTTACCTCAGGAAAAATGGTTTGCGTGGAAACCATCCATGTATCTCGATTGATCGGATTGAATTGTTGTTCTATGCGAATCTTGTCAGCAAACTCCAACTGAGACTCCTTGTCAATAGAAAGATTGACAGAGTGTATGTTCCAGCTATTCTCAATGATCTGGATGTAACCGGTGAATAGCGGTTCCCATTTCCGCTTTGGAATAACCTGGATTTTATTTACCTGGTATCCATTTTCAAAAAAAACACCCAGGTATTTATACCTATAGTAAGCAAGTGCTCCTTCTGCAATAGGAGAAACAAAACCCCTGGGATTGAATGTTTTGGGCAAAGAAACTATGTTGTCGTAAAAAGAAATCAAGATGGGGTTGGCCAGCCCTAATCCATTGGTTTGACCACTCACCCGCGTTGACTTGACCACTACCCTTAAATCATCTGGTTGGCGGAAAGCAATGTCAGAAATGGATTCTGAAAGGAAAATAATTTTGTTTTTTGAACTGTCGCCATCTTCAAAATCAACGGGTTGTCCCATAAAATTATCAGGGAAATCTGCTGTTCTGATCATTCCTTTTAAATACGCTTCGCAGGTATATCCACCAACTTGTGTTTGGTAGAACTTACGCTGTTTAATGGCATTGCGGATGATTTCATAGGCGGGATCTTCACCTCCTGCCTTAACTTTCACCTCAGCAAGAGTAAGCGTTGTATTCTTCATCGTAAAAGTCAAACGCATTTCATCTCCATTAACCAATGTATCAATGGCTATGGTCTCATAACCAACATGCTGAACCACAAAATGATATTTCCCTTTGGGGAGGTCCAAGAAAAACTTGCCCTGATCATTGGACAACACTGTCTTTTTGCTCTCTTTTACAGTGATAGAACAAAAGCCAACTGGATTATTTGACTGATCAACAACAAGCCCGTTGATGTTTGTAGCATAGGAATTGACGCAAAAAATCAATAACAACATGAATACCACCAAATATTTGCTATTCCTCATTCCGGTTACACTTGACTGGTTTTATTTCTTGAAAAGATTGAGCAACGAACGTGCAGTACTGGCCGACAATCCGGATGTCAATCCGCCAATCAGCGCAGTGATCAAGATAATAAGATAAGGTGAATTATGCTTAACAACCAACATTGAAATCCGTTTTGCCAGGATATGGTCATTCGATATACTAATGAAAAGGGACATCAATCCCCAAAGCAAAAATACACCGGTGAACGCAGACAAGAACGACAAACCCCAATGTTGTGGAATGAAAAAACCAGTGAGCATTCCTGCAACAACAATGGTCCACCAGGGAAAATAAAGGCCAAATCCAAATGCCAATGTTGCAGTTATGATAGCAGATACAAGAAATTTCATGATGTTGTTTTGTTTATTTAGATGCGAAACTCATTTTCCATTTGCATTTTTTTCCTTCAATGGCAGCAGACTCCATGAACCAAAGTTTATAATATGCCCCCTTGGTCCATTGCGATATAAAATTATCATAGAATTTACTTCCCGGATTACCACTTTGCCCACCAGGATAAACTCCGTAAGCATTAGTGGGGCTAGACATTTCCACCACCATGCGCCAACTTGGGCCATGGTCATGCTGCGTGGCATTGATGATTCCATTGCCGCCGCCGTTCATCAATCCTTCTCTGGCAAAAGCCATGGCATTGGTCTTTAGCAAATGATAAACAGTTGTATTTTTATAAAGGGCCCATTCAAGCTTATTTTCTTTCTCCAAGGAAGCCAACTTTTTAGATGCTTTTTTAAGTGCAATCGTGACCATTTGATAGAGGTCTTCTTTATTGGGTGTGTTGATATTATCAATGAATTTGAAACTGCTGTCCTTTTCAAGTGCTTCAAGCAAAACAAATTTCTCAGGTTTCGCAAGTGGCATTTTTTCCTGAACAAGGTCATCGTTGAAAACTTCTGCATGCAGGGAATCCCACCATGCTGTGAAACATGTTGGCCCTGTTTCTTTAGCATCATTCATCAGGTTCCATGATGCAACCAATGAAAGGTATTTTTCTTCATCAGCAGACAGCTGTTCTTTGATGGTATACTTGAGCAGAATGGGACGGGCATCTTCGGCAAAAACATTGTAGTTGTTGTTTTGAAGGGATTGCATATCCTGTGCTGTAATATTATTCATTGAAGCCAACTTCCTGTTGATGGTAATGGCACGGTATACTTCATAGCTTCCAGGCATGAAATATGGATAACTGGAGTCAGCGGCTCTCTGGTTGGCACTGCTGAGATACCCTTCAGAAGGATTATATTGATGAGGATTCTCTTCATGGGGAATGTATCCCTTCCACATATAGCTGCTATCAGTTCCCGGCATCACAAAAAGTCCCTGGTCTTTCCAACGCAAAGGAAAACTACCTTGCTGCCAAAGTGCTATATCACCTGACTTGGAAGCAAAAATCATGTTCTGACCTGGTACATTAAAATGACCTATTGCTTCCAAATAATCTGTGTAATTGGATGCGCGGTTGAGCAACAACCACATTTTTAGAATATTGGACGTATCATGGGCAACCCATTTAAGGGCATATGCTTTTTCTGCAGTAAGATCTGTTTTGAAACTTTTATCGTACATCACAGGGCCAAATACGGTATAAGCAACTGTATCCTCAACTGTTTTCGCATTCTTGATTCGGATCTCTTCTAGACGTCGGGTTGTCGGCTTCCAGGAGCTATCAAACCAGTATTCCTTTTTGTCTGTGTCGCGGAATTGAATCTCATAGTAATCTTTAACATCCCGACCGGCATTGGTAAAACCGAAAGATATACTGTCATTGAAACCAATCACAACACCAGGAAGGCCGGGAAAAGAAACTCCATATGCATTAAATTCAGGTGTTTTTATTTGTATCTCAAACCATATTGAGGGAAAGGTTAGACCCAAATGTGGATCATTGCTGAGAATAGGTTTACCACTCAGGGTCTTGTTTCCGGATACTGCCCAACTGTTGCTGCCATTGGATGGATTGGGCTTGAAATCTTCTACAAACTGAATGGTATCTTTTCTTTTGAAATAAAGAGAGTCTGCAGAAGCAGGAGGATTGAGCGCTGCAAGGGGCTTGTTGTAAACAGTACCTTTTGCAATAACTGGATACAGTGAGTCGGGAAGACTTGGATAGAGGATCCTGAAGTTTTCTTCACCAAGCAATTTCAGGGCATTGGTGAATTCAAAATCCCTGTCATAGCCCGCAAGTGTTTGGGTCATTTGCTTGGTAAACAGTGCAGATTTTAGGTTTGTCCATTTTTCAGGCTCGTAACCTAAAAGTTTGTATTCTATGGGTAACTGACTGGTCTTGAGCGAACTGATATAGGCATTTACACCGTCTGTATAAGCATCAATGGCTGATATTGTTTGGGGATCATTTTCCATGGCTGCCAATGCATTTTCTGCTGCATAAACCATTCCCATTCTGCGCTGGCTGCGGTCAAAATTGATGGCCTTTTCACCAACAATTTCACTAACTCTTCCTGCTGCGGCATGGGTTTGGAATTCCATCTGCCAAAGCCTGAATTTTGCATGCAAATAGCCTTGTACAAAATAGGCATCATTTTCTTGTTCCGCAAAAACATGCGGCACCAAGCGATCATCCAAGTAAACATCCACCTTGCCTTTAAGATTACCAAAACGCAGCGATGCGTTAAAGTCCTCATCTACAGGCTCTGCATTCTGCCAAATACCTTCCTGTACACTTAAAAAACTTCCGAGTGGCAATGGAAGCATGGTTCTGGTACCAAGTAAGAATACAATTGCAGTATTCAACAAGAGGGAAACAAGAAAAATAAAATATTTCATGGCTGTAAATCTGACTTAAAGTTAGCTACAAAAATTTAACTGAAATGGTTGATTTCAATGCTGAGGTCAAATGATGGGAACCTAGCTGAGAGAGACTGGGCAATTTCTTTATACTTTTTCCGGAATTTGATGTGTTCAGCTGAGTCAGGGTGAAGTGGTTTGTGATGAAAGGCCATGTTCAGTTGATCCAATTCTTTCATCACCTCTCTTGATTTTCCATTGATGGCGGCGACACAAAATTTTTCCCAAACATAGCGGGTAGCCAGATAATTGGGATGAACCATATCTTCAGCATAAAACCGATAATCACGAAGATCATCAACAACCAGTTCATAGGAGGGAAAATAATGAAGATGCTCCTGAAGGCGAATTAATTTATCAACAGCGTGAATAAGAACAGATTTGCTGCGGTTGTTTTCAACAAAACCATCTTTGAGGTGCCTGACAGGACTTATGGTGAATATAATCTTAAGGTTATGATTAAACTGTTTAAGTGCTGCTATTATCTTGGCATATGTTGAGATAATCTCTTCAGGATCTAACATTCTCTTTGTAAAATGAGATGCTGGCATTTTATGACAGTTGGCTACGATACTACCTCCTTGTCGTTCATATACATAAGCTGAACCAAGGGTTACAATCAGCCATTGGGATTGTTTTAAAAATGCATGTGCAGAACTGATTGATTCATTCATGCGCGCAAGACTTTCTTGCTGGCTTGTGCAGCTGAGGTTAGAGTGAAAGTCCCAATGATTCCAGAGTCCATTGAGTTCAAACAACTCGTTGGAGGATATGTGTTTATTGTCAATAAATCTGCTCAGGGCTTGAGCAATACTAATAGGATTGAAAAGGATGCCATTGGGATTTTGTAGCGCACAAAATTTTGAAGCAACGAGGTATTTATATACATGATCGGTAAAACATGAACCAACAAGCATGATTTTTTCATCCATGTCGATTTTCTGGCTCAATGAAGGTGGCTCAAATTCCAAACGAAAATCCATGGTCAAGCTGTTTTAGGATGAAAAACCCATGCGTTGTTTACTGGCCTCAAATAGAATAATACCTGTGGCGATACCAACATTGAAAGAATCAAAATTGCCCTGCATGGGAATGGTCAATTGAAAATCGGCAGCTTTTGTGATAAATGGCTGTATACCCTTGTCTTCACTGCCCATTACAATACAAGCAGGTTGATTGAAATCAGCATTGAAAACATTGAGATCTGATTTCATTTCAGCGGTAAAAACCTTGATATCATTTAGATGCAGTGTATCGATTGCCTTGAGCAAACTGTTTACACGACATACCAGGATACGCTGTAGTGCTCCAGCTGAGGATTTCATTGCTTCCTCATTGATGGCACCAATGCCTTTGTCTGGGATAATCATGATCTGCGCTCCACAACAAAGTGCAGTTCTTGCGATAGCACCAATATTGCGCACATCAGTGATGCCATCAAGCATGACGAATAGGGGTACTTCTCCCCTTTGAAGCACATTATCAATAGATTCCTGTAAATCATGAAATGATATGATGCTGTTTACACCAATTACACCCTGGTGATTGGCCCTGGTCATGGAATGCAATTTTTCAATTGGCACTGCATTGATGGGAATATGGAGTTTCTCGGCCAATTGCTTGATTTCCTCAATGCCTTCACCACCAACATTTTTTTGCAAAAAAATCCTTTCAAGTTGTGCACCATCCCTTAAAGCTTCCAATACAGGCTGACGGCCAATGATATTGGAGGAGGATTTGTTAATTTCATTTCTCATTTTCCAACAATTTGATCTTCATTTTAAAAAGCGCTGTAATTGTTATTGAATCAGTTATTTTACCATCCAGCACCATCTGATAAGCTTCGTTAAGGTGAATTTTTGAAACGGTCAATTCTTCTGTTTCCTCAGGATCTGGTTCGCCTTGTTGCAAATCAGTTGCAAGATAAACAATTGCCCTCTCATCAGTTACGGAGTTGGAAAGTTCCATTTCAAACAACTTCTCCCATTTTTTTGCCTGAAGCCCAGTTTCTTCTTTTAGTTCACGCTTGGCGGAATCCAATGGATCAATGCCAATCGGGCCACCACCTTCGGGAATTTCAAGGCTGTAATTGCCAGTTACATACCTGTACTGTCCAACCATGTATAAATTACCCTCTTGATCCATAGGGATAACCCCGATGGCAAGGTTCTTGAAATGTACAATGCCATAAATTCCTTTATTGCCCGCAGGATTGATTACCTGGTCTTCTGTAACAGAAATCCATGGATTGTCATATTGATGAGTAGTTCCAAGTTTAATCCAGTTGTTATCCATGAGTGTTGATAATGAATAAACCCTCCATGAAGGAGGGTTTACAGTTTAAAAAATAAGCTCAATTATTTGATCTTAAATGCTGATTTTACTTTTGCAACAAAGTCAAGTTTTTCCCAGGTAAACAATTCAACTTCCATTGTTTTGTTTCCACCACCAGGTTGAGCGAATGTTTTCTTTATCACTTCGTTCTTTCTTCCCATGTGTCCATAGGCAGCTGTTTCTTGATAAATGGGATTTCTCAACTTCAACCTTGTTTCAATAGCATAAGGACGCATGTCAAACAAAGCCTCCACTTTCTTGGCAATCTGGCCATCGGTGAGGTTAACTTTTGAGGTGCCATAGGTATCTACAAAAATACCCATGGGTTTAGCAACCCCAATCGCATATGAAACCTGTACCAAGATTTCGTCAGCAACACCTGCCGCAACCATATTTTTGGCTATATGTCGTGCAGCATATGCAGCACTCCTGTCCACTTTAGAAGGATCTTTTCCGCTAAAGGCTCCACCACCATGAGCACCTTTGCCTCCATAAGTGTCAACGATGATTTTTCTACCGGTCAGACCAGTATCACCATGTGGACCCCCAATAACAAATTTGCCAGTTGGATTAATGTGGTAGGTGATGTTATTGAAAAGTTTCTGAACGTCTTTTTTACATTTTGCCTTTACACGAGGAATGACAATGTTGATGATATCATGTTTGATGGTATCCAACATTTTCTTATCGCTTTTGGAAAAATCATCGTGTTGGGTAGATACAACAATAGCATCAATCCTGAGGGGTTTGTCATTGTCGTCATACTCGATGGTAACCTGGCTTTTTGCATCAGGGCGCAAATAAGGCATTTTGCTTCTTTTTTCCCTTCTGATGTCTGCCAACTCAATAAGAATTTTGTGGGCAAGATCAAGAGCCAATGGCATGAGGTTTTCTGTTTCGTTTGTAGCATAACCAAACATCATTCCCTGATCACCTGCACCCTGGTCTTCTTTCTTTTTGCGTTCAACACCCCTGTTGATGTCTGCTGATTGTTCATGGATGGCAGAAAGAATACCACAAGAATTTGCTTCGAACATGTATTCACTCTTCGTATATCCAATCTTGGCGATGACGTCACGTGCAATTTTTTGTACATCAAGTGTGCAATTGGCTTTGACTTCTCCCGCAAGTACCACTTGTCCGGTAGTTACCAATGTTTCACAGGCCACTTTGGCCATAGGGTCAAATGCAAGGAAATTATCGATCAGGGCGTCTGAAATCTGATCTGCTACTTTGTCAGGATGTCCTTCGGAAACGCTCTCTGATGTAAACAGGTATGGCATGATGTTGGTTTGGTTTGTGTAAATATAATGTGAAAATCAAAGTTTAGAATAAACGACCCTGAATTTCATTTTCTTTGATGAATGGGTTCCGCCACCAAGCACCACATTTCCCCTAGATAGATTGTTGAGGGCAAATGTAATATAGAGATCTTCATAACGAAGGCTGTATGGTGCAGTCAATCGCAACTGAAAGTTGGGATTGTTTTTGGTAATAATACCCTGAAGATATCTGGTGAGGTTCATCCTATAAGCAGACAAATACAGTCCAGAATTATCAGTAATGTACTTTCGCTGTCCTCCAAAAAGGAATGATTCGAATTTACCATTGATAAAACCATCAGAAAGGAAGGGATAGAATTGTTTATTGGCAGAATCCAACATTTCGGTATACAAGAATTCTGGGGTTTGAAAGATGTTGGGACGTCTTCCTGGCGTTGAAACCTCCTGCATAGAAAGCTCAGCAAGGTGAACCATTACATTCCCTTTTTTTTGCTTGAAATCATCTAAGCCAGGAATCCTGAGCATGGCATAGGTTCCAGGGGCTGCTTGCATATAAATCAAGCTATCTCCCCTTGGTTTTGTACCAAAATGACGTATCGCTTCACTGCCAGTATAGGCTCTGACTATTTGATTGGCAGATGCTCCAGGAATTCCATTGTCAAAAACGAAATTCTTGAAAGTGGTATCCAATTTTCCTGCTTTTGAGTAACGATAATAGATCCGCAATTGGGTAGCAGTATCACTCATGGCAAAACTCATGAGGGCATTGGCGTTGCTTCCACTGGTTTGTGGAACAAGCGCAAACCCTTTGAGGAAATCACGGTAGAGCGAATCAGATTTATAAGGACTACGGCCGGTTGTGTCAAAGGAAAGAAGGGCCCTTGCAAAGGAGTTGTTTAGCCTGATACGCAACTGGTTGTTCAGGCTTTGACGAAAGAGAATCAGTGAATCATTCAATACAGAAGGAGCAAAAGTTCTTGTTCCGATCAATTCTCCATACTGAACAGACTTGTTCGTCAGGTAGGCTGAATCTGGTTTCAATTTTTCAGAAATGCGGTGAACATTGATGGTTTGGAGCGCATTGGTATCTCCAAAAGTATTGGTCCATCTTAAGCATAGTACTGCTGAATCAAGATAAAGGCTGTCAGGAACATTTTCAAAACTCAGGGGATAATTGGTTGGTTTTAACTCCATAAAAATGGAGGCTGTAGTCTTTCCAAACTGGGGGTCATTGGAAATGTGTCCCAGGATAAATTGACCTGCATTGCCATTGATATCCCTGCCCAAGCGGGGAACGAGTGAATCTGGTGTTGTGTATGTCGAAGTAACCACCTCAAAAGTGGTATCAAATGTAATTACATTGTCAATGGCAGGAAGAAGTCCTGCGCCAATGTCTGTACCCTTAATTTTTGTACAATTTGAAAAGAATGCTATTGAAAAAACAAATACCAGGACTTTCAACAAACTTCGATATCTCACTTAATATAATTTAACGTTTCCTGACTGATTAATTACTTGTTTGCAAGGTCGCCATACAATTGTAAATACTCTGTTAAATCAGAGTCCTGATTGTAGGGAATTACTTTCTTGCCTTTCACTTTGGAAAACTGATCGATCAATGTCTTATCAACTTCCCCATCACCAAAGGAAATGGCATCAGCATAGGTAGCTGCTCCATTGAAAACGGCTGTGTTGTCAATATTTTTATAAGGATCAAGATCTTTTTCCTTGATTCCAACATTAATCATGCTTAATTTAATAAAATCATCCCCCAGTTTCTCAGTGAAGGTATTCTGACCAAGGGTAAATAAAACTTTACTGTTGCTGAATACAGGCTCTTTTTTATACGCTGTTTTCAAAAAGAGCGGTATGAGACCGGTCATCCAACCACTGCAATGGATGATATCTGGAGGCCAACCGAATTTTTTAACTGTCTCAAGGGCTCCTTTGCAGAAAAAAATGGAACGAATACCATTGTCATCATACCATTTTTCGTTTTCATCCTGGAATACAAATTTACGCTTGAACATGTCCTCATTATCCAAAAAATACACTTGGAGCCTGGCATTGGGCAGCGAAGCGACCTTGATTTGGAGGGGATAATCATCGTTTTCAATAGAAATATTGATCCCTGAGAGCCTTACCACCTCATGCAGACGATGTCTTCTTTCATTGATTGTTCCAAATCTGGGCATGATGCACCTTACTTCATAGCCAGTATCATTGGCTTTGATCGCAAGTTTATTTACGATTTCCGAGAACTCAGTGAGTTCAAGGTAAGGCGACATCTCGTTGGCTATAAAGAGAATTCTTTTTTTGCTTACCATTTGTTTGGATTGATGAAGCGGACGAAATTGCATGTAAAAATAAGAAATTTTATCGGATTTGCCTGCTAATAGCCATTCCAGGTCATTTTAGGCTGAATATTTGACAAAGATTTACATTTTCTTCAACCAAGCATTTGGTTAACTTTACCATTCAAATACAATTGAGTTTCATCAAAAGGGTCAAAACCATATTGCAGTTCATTATTTTCCTTTCATTGGGTATTTTCCTGATTTGGTTCTCCACTAAATCATTTACTGCAAATGAAATCAACAAAGTCAAACAATTGGTTTTCAATGCTAAACCGATTATTATTGTTCCCTGCATCCTCATCCTTGTACTCAGTCATTATATCCGGGCCATCAGATGGAAAATGTTGATAAAACCATTAGGAAAAAGCCCTGGGACATTAAATGTTTTTCTTGCCGTACTTACAGGTTTTTTCTTTAATCTTCTGTTTCCAAGATTGGGAGAAGTCATGAAATGCACCCTTCTTGGCAAGTATGAAAAAATTCCGGTTGATAAACTGATTGGCACGATGGTTGCTGAAAGGGTTTTGGACCTGATTTGCCTTTTTTTGGTCATATTTCTTGCCATCTCAACACAAATTGATCTTGTTGGAGGATATGCAAAAGAGCTTTTTGATCAAATTCTGTCTAAATTAAATGCATCTCCAAGAGCCATTCTATTGATGATCATGATATTTTTATCCCTGG
This sequence comes from Chitinophagaceae bacterium, assembly GCA_044341875.1. Classification (GTDB taxonomy): domain Bacteria; phylum Bacteroidota; class Bacteroidia; order Chitinophagales; family Chitinophagaceae; genus Pollutibacter. Next base: position 38,728 of record JBIIQT010000001.1, read on the forward strand.
CTGTAATTTTTTACGTGATTTATAAAAAAACCCGCCATTCTTCGTTCATTATAAAGATAAAAAATTGGATGAAAGGAATTGTAGAAGGACTGGTAAGTGTCAGGCAGGTTGAAAACAAGCCGATGTTCATTTTTTATACACTGGCCATATGGTTTCTTTACCTCTCCAGCATCAGGGTTGGTTTTTATGCCATGCAAGACCTGGTTCATCTTGGATGGGTCCCCTCACTATCTATCCTGACCTTTGGTAGTTTTGCTATGATTGCTACCCAAGGAGGGATTGGCGCTTATCAATTTGCAGTTCAAAAGACCCTGTTGCTGTATGGCGTAAAAGAAGTTTCAGGACTTGCTTTTGGATGGCTGTTATGGTCAGTTCAAACAGTTATGCTCTTCATTACCGGTCCTATTTCACTTATTTTGCTTTTCACCTTAAACAAAAAATCAGTTAGAAGCTAATTAAATAATTAATAATCAACATTTTATATGAAAAATACCAGATGCTTTCCGATCGTGATCATGCTTATTCTCAGCTACTCGTTTGTCGGAGCTCAATCGCTCAATGAAAAACCCGATCCCTATAAAAAAGGATGGCATTTTGAAGATCATCAATCTACTGGTATTTATGGTATTTCATTAGATAAGGCCTACAATGAATTCTTAACTGGGAAGTCCCCAAAGAAGAAGGTTATTGTAGCGGTTATTGATTCAGGCATTGATACTGCACATGAAGATTTAAAACCAATCTTATGGCAAAACAGAAAAGAGATCCCAGGCAATGGCATTGATGATGACAAAAACGGTTACATTGACGACATCCACGGCTGGAATTTTATTGGTGGGAAAGATGGCAAGAACGTAGGTAAAGACAGCTACGAAGCAGTAAGGGTTTACTACAAGTTTAAGCCTGAATTCGGAAATGGTTCTGTAGATGAAAAAACCCTTTCGGAAGAGAAAAAAATACAGTATCAATTGTACACCAAAGCAAAAATCCAAATTGAAGCACAAGCAAAGGAGGCGGGTATGTATATTATGATACTCAAGGATCTGGTTGCAAAAATTCCTTCAGCAGACAGCATTGTTAAATTGTCGATGGGCAAGGAAAGTTATACTGGTGATGAGCTTCAAGATTTCAAACCGTCAGAAGCCTCAGTGATCAAAGCCAAATCTATGGTATTGGGATTTTTCCAACAAACCAGGCAAATGGAAAACACCAATGTCAGCTTGATTGCTGATCTTATTCAATTTTATGAAGGAGAAAAATCAAAAGTAGAAGCCGTAGAAAAAGAACCTGTTAAGTATAGACAGGATGTTGTCAAAGACAATTACAATGATATCAATGATCGTTTTTATGGCAACAATGATCTTATGGGTACAGACGCATCCCACGGCACGCATGTTGCCGGAATCATTGGAGCATCAAGGCAAAATCAGGTAGGCATCAATGGAGTGGCCAACCACGTTGAAATCATGACCATTCGTGCAGTTCCAGATGGAGATGAACACGACAAGGATATCGCCAATGCAATCCGCTATGCCGTAGACAATGGAGCCTGGGTGGTAAACATGAGCTTTGGCAAAAGCTTCTCTCCTGAAAAAAAGTGGGTTGATGAGGCCGTGAAATACGCAGAGTCAAAAGGCGTCCTTTTGGTGCATGCAGCAGGCAATGATGCCAAAAATATTGATGTTGCTGATAATTTTCCTTCTCGCAATTTAGCGAATGATACGCTAAAGGTTTTTTCCAATTGGATAAACGTTGGAGCCAGTGGTGCAAGCGACACAGACTTGGCAGCTTCTTTCTCCAATTATGGAAAACGAGAAGTCAATGTTTTTGCTCCTGGCGTTAAAATTTATTCATCCATACCTGGTGTAAATACATACGGAGACAAAGATGGAACCAGCATGGCATCCCCTGTAGTTGCTGGTTTGGCAGCCCTCATCCTGTCCTACTATCCTGATTTAACAGCAGAACAAGTAAAACTCATCATTGAACGATCTGCTCTGAAACCATCCACTTCCAGTTTTACAAAACCTGGAACAGAAGATGAAAAAACAAATTTGGATCAGCTTTCCAAAACAGGTGGAATTGTCAATGCATTGGAAGCGCTCAAATTGGCATCCACCTTCAAAGGAGAAAGAAAGTCTTCGGAAGGCAATTCAGATAAATCCATTAAAAGAATGAAAAAATAAGTGATGAAACCAGTCAGTTCTGCCATCCGTCACCCTGCTTTTTTCAATCGCTATGTTGAACAGGTTGAACCAAGTGAAATCTGTGGTCTGCTTGAAACTTCTGTCAACTTGCTTGTTCAAGACTTAAATATCATCGCTTCTGTTGATAGTACATATGCCTATGCTCCCGGTAAATGGAGTATCAATACCCTTATAAGGCATTGCATTGATGCAGAAATGATATTCGCCTTCAGAGCAATTTCTATCGCCAGGCAAGACCCTCATCCTATCAGAAGTTTTGAAGAAAATCAATATGCGATTGAGTCAGAAAAAGCATATGATTTACAAATGCTTATACAAGAATTCGTTCATGTAAGATCTGCCACTGCGCTGCTTTTCAAAAGCTTTGATGAGGATTGGCTGAACCGTTCAGGAATAACTGACAATGGAGAGCAAATGAGCTTGCTCTCCATTGGATACATTATCATTGGCCACTGGTTACACCATAGAAAAATACTGCAAACAAAATATGGTGTTGTGTTAGACGCTGACAGTTAATTTCCTTTGACCAGAACAACTTGTCTTATCATGTCAGAGATGATTTGACAAGTTTCATTGATGTAAATATCTTTTGAAAGGTTTCCGATCCATTGCTTACGCCTTTCAAGCTTATCATTTTCAGCAGAAAGTTTTTTCTGGTCCAAATCCAGCATTTTCACATCCATTACTTTGGTGGTTTTGTTCATTTCTTCAATTTTCTTGAACGACTCCCGGAGGCTTTTCTGACCCTCACGGTATTTGTTCAGCTGAAGGGAATAAACCCGCTGACTGGCTGTTTCCATGAGGCTGGAAGATTCCTTTATGGCATTGAATGTTGGATTCGCTGCAACCCTTGCAGCACTGGTTCGTTTTACATATTCCAAGTCATACCCTGGAGAAATACGGTTGTAAAAAGCCCTGGGAATTTCATCCCATGGAAGAGCATCTGGATTGTCTTTTTCCCTGTATTTGAGGGTTTCATATTGATCAGGAAGAATAATGTTGGGTGTTACCCCCTTGAGTTGTGTAGATCCACCATTGATGCGGTAAAACTTTTGCAAAGTGAGTTTTATGGTCCCAATATCAGTGGGCTCTTTGTTGAAAAGACCAGTAGTAGGCTCCAACCCAATATTTCGTTGAACTGTACCTTTTCCATAGGTCGAAGTACTGCCAATTACAACTCCTCGGCCATAATCCTGAATAGCAGCTGCAAAAATTTCAGAAGCAGAAGCAGAAAATTCGTTGACCATCACGGCCAAAGGTCCATCATACAATACAGAACGATCCCTGTCTCTGAGTACCTGAGGGTTTCCCTCCCTGTCCTTTACTTGCACTATGGGTCCTTCCGGGATAAAAAATCCTACCATCTGAACAACGTCATACAAAGAACCTCCGCCATTGTTCCTAAGGTCCATGATGATTCCATCAACGGATTGTTCCTTCAGTTTGATGATTTCCTTGGCTACATCCTGAGAGCATTTTGCACCATTGGGTCTCTCCCAATCTGCATAAAACTCAGGAAGGTATATATAACCGATTTTTTTGCCACCTTCATTGATTACAGCACTTTTAGCGTATGTTTCATCCAATACCACTTCATCCCTGATCATAGAAACAATCTTTATTGTTCCATCTGCTTTTTTGATTGTTAACCTTACTTCAGTACCTTTTTTACCCCTGATAAGCTTTACAGCATCTTCGGTTTCAAATCCAGTGAGATCAGTTGGCTCTTCGGCGGCCTGACCAACCTTCAATACTTGATCTCCAACTGCAAGTTGTTGTGATTTTGATGCTGGAAGTCCTGCTACGATGGTTGCAATCCGGATGGCTCCACCTTCATCATTTCGCAATGATGCACCAATGCCATAAAATCTTCCGCTCATTTGTTCATCAAAAGACCTTTTCTCCAAGGGTGGAAAGAAAGTAGTATGAGGATCCATATAATTGGTGATGACATTCACCAACATATCAAATCTTTCATCTGGTTTGGTTTTGGTAATGATCCGATCAAAATTTCTTGTCATGATCAGCTTCACTTTGGCCCTGGCATCTTTTTCCAGATCTGAATCTGATTTATAGGCAGTATCTCCTCTCTTCAAAGTATTTCGCTGGTCCATCAGATCTGACAAACGTTCAAGGGTCAAGAACTTTAATCTTTTTCTCCAGGCATCTTTTCTTGCCAATTCATTCTTTGGATAATCCAGCTTCTCTGGCTCTAATACAATGGATTCATCAGTGGTAAACTGAAAAGGATTCTGGAGTAATTCAGGATAATATGCAGCAACTTCCTTGGTGCGTTTTGAATAAACCTGATCAACTGCATAAAAATAAGCTATTGGCGAACCATGTAATTCGTCATCAATGGTGGATTCAAATTTTTTCAATTCTTTAAGGTCTGATTGCAGAAAGATATTCTTATCCGGATCAAGGGCTTCCAAGTATTTCTTGTGAATATTTTGAGAGAAAACATCATCCACTTTCTTGGGACTGTAGTGTGCAGCCTCAAGCATATCTGCCACCTGCTGAAAAATCATCTGATATTTATCTGGCGGATTACCAATCCCTGAAGAATTGAAGGTAATCAGCAAGCCGGCCAATACAAGAACAATCACAACTGGTAAAGATCTTTTACTGAACATAAATTGTAAAAATTTAGATGACATATTCAAAATTAACCCTTTCAGACACTTTTGGGCCGTTTTTGTGACAAATGGAGCCAAAAAGTTATGTTAAGAAAGCATAGAATGTATAGTACGTGGAAAAATAAAAGGGTATTCTTTTGCAGAATACCCTTTTTTATATTGGAGGGAGGATGATGGGTCTCGAACCCACGACCTTCTGAACCACAATCAGACGCTCTAACCAACTGAGCTACAACCTCCGTGATAATGGAGTGCAAAATTAATGGAAATGTTTACTCCACCAAAATTGAATTTGACTTGATTAAGATCAATTAACTTTGTAAAAAACATCAAGAATGAATTACTGGCTAATCCTGATCCCTTTGATATCTGCCTTTATTGGTTGGTTTACCAATTGGATAGCCATAAAAATGCTTTTTCACCCCAAAGAACCCAAAAAGATTCTTGGGATTACTTTTCAAGGAATTTTTCCAAAAAGGCAACGTCAATTTGCTGAAAAGCTGGGTAAACTTGTCAGTGAAGAGCTATTGTCCTTTAGTGAAATTGAAGAAAAAATCACCAATCCTGAGAACCTTTCCAAAATGATGCCCCTCGTAGAAGGTAAAATCGACCATTTCCTTCGTGAGAAACTGAGCAGCGTTTTCCCCATGATTTCAATGTTTATCGGTCAAAATACCATCAACCAGCTAAAAATGGTTTTCATGCAGGAGCTGGAATTAATGTTCCCTGAAATCATTGGGTCATATATGAAGCATTTAGAATCTGAGCTTGACCTCGAAAAAATGGTAACAGAAAAGGTTTCTGGATTTTCCATTGATAAAATGGAAACTATCCTCAATCAGATCATGTCCAAAGAATTCAGGTTTGTTGAAATCATTGGAGGTGTTTTAGGACTAATCATCGGTATTTTTCAGGTTTTGATCACTTTATTGGCATCCTGAACTTAATTCTTCCTTTTTTGTTTAACAAATACTTGACTTTCAATCCGAAAGATTAAAAGATCAAAAAGCATCCAATCCATTAAAATACAGCTTAATGTCAAAATTATTTCTTGCCTTGTTAACTCTCCTATCGCTAAACACCTTTGCTCAATATCCTGGAGGTAGTAGACCATCAGGAGCCAGCCAAAACATGAATATTGGTCGCTTTTATGGTAAAATCATGGATGCCAAAACCAATAAGGGTGTTGAAGCCTCTTCAGTTCAGCTTGTACAATCGGTTTTTGATAGCACAACTAAGGCAAAGAAAAACAAAATTATTTCAGGTCAATTGACCAAGAGCAATGGTGATTTCAGTCTTGAAGGTCTTCCTGTAAGGGGTCAATTCATCCTAAGGGTCACAGCCATTGGATACCTTACCTTGGAAAAATCGGTAAAATTTGACCTAGGCGCAAACGGAAATGATTTTTCAAAAATCATGAGCAATGCAGACGTTGATCTTGGCAACATCAAGCTTGAAGTTGACGCAAAGCAATTAGAGGAAATCAAAGTAGTAGGAACAAAGCCTTTCATGCAAATGGGCGTAGACAGGAAAATTTTCAATGTTGAAAAGAACCTTATTTCTACCGGACAAACCGCGTCAGAGATGATGAGAAACATACCTGGTGTTGATGTTGATATAGATGGAAATGTTAGCCTCAGGAATGCATCTCCAACCATCTTCGTAGATGGAAGACCCACCAACCTTTCTCTTGATCAAATACCCTCTGATGCCATTCAAAGTGTTGAACTCATCACCAATCCTTCAGCCAAATTTGATGCATCCGGTGGAATGTCAGGTATCATTAACATTGTTCTCAAGAAAAACAGGAAAGCTGGTTACAATGGTAACCTTCGTGTAGGGATTGATTCGAGGTTGATGCCCAATTTTGGTGGCGATATCAACATCAAGCAAGACAAGGTCAATGTATTTGCCAGTTCCATGTACAACAGAAGAAAGTCAATCGGTGAGGGTCAGTCTGTAAGAGAAGAGTTCTTTGCCTCCCCTTCCATAAGCTATAACCAATCCAATAATCCCAGAAGCCTTGGATTTTTCAACTACAACAGGGCTGGTCTCGATTATTTTATTGACAACAGAAACACTTTGACCGTTTCAGGAAGTCTGGTTATGGGTGAGTTCAACAATGAAGATAAACTGTCCATAAAAACAGATACCCTGTTCAATACCGGAACAAAATCAATTTTATCTGAACGGTCCACCAGTTCAGGTTTTAATTTCAACAATTATGGTTCGGCCATAGGATTCAAGCATCTTTTCAGCAAAAAAGGAATGGAATTGACCGCTGATCTGAACTATAACAAAAGCAGCAACGAAAGCAATGGTGGCTTTCAAACACAATATTTTGATCTGCAAAGCAGGCCCAAAGGCGGTCTGATCAATCAAAAGCAAAATGGTGTAGGAGGCAATACGCTTTACACTGTTCAAACTGATTTCACCAATCCGCTGGGAGAATCATCCAAAACGGAACTGGGTTTCAGGGCGGCTATCAGGGATTTTCAAAGTGAAAACCTCAATTATATTTATAACATTGCCTTGAACCAGTTTATTCCCATTACCTCTATCAATGCCAACTATAAATTCAATGACAAGGTATTTGCGGTATATGGAACTTATGGCAATGTTATTGGAAAAAAAACGAACTATCAGATTGGTCTGAGGGCTGAGAACTCTAGATATACAGGCACCTTGCTAACAAATGGCAAGAGTTTTGGAAACAGTTATCCGTTGAGTCTTTTTCCAAGCTTGAATTTTACACACCAGATCAACCAAACCCAGGATCTGCAATTCAGCTATGCAAGAAAAATCAACAGACCAAGTTTCTTCCAGATTTTACCTTTTGTTGACTATACCGATTCACTGAATATCAGCCGTGGTAACCCTGACCTCATTCCTGAATTTACCAATTCAGTTGAGCTGAACTACCAGAAAACATTCAAAGGAAATAACAGCTTGTTGATTTCTGCCTACTTCAAACAAACCGATAACCTGATGACCCGTTTTCAGGTAAAAGAAGCCAGCACAATTCCGGGCAAGGATATCCTTGTCAATACATACATCAACGCCAATAGCAGCCGTGCTTATGGCCTCGAATTGACATCCAGAAATCCCCTTACCAAATGGCTCGAATTGACCACCAACCTCAATTTCTTTAATTCCAGCATCAATAGCAGCAATCTACAAGTTGACCTCAACAATTCATTGTTTAGTTTATTTGGAAAGGCAAATGCCAACATCAAACTTCCCTCTAATTTCACTCTTCAGTTGGCTTATGATTTCAGGAGCAAATCGATCTTGCCACAAAACAGCTCAAGTGGTGGATGGAGCGGTGGAGGAAGAAGTGGGGGCAGTGGAATGGGCGGTGGAAACTGGGGTGGCTTTCAGCAAACCTCAGCTCAGGGCTATGTAATGCCCAATTATGGATTTGAATTTGCACTCAGAAAGGATTTTATGAAAGAGAAGAGAGGATCCCTCACACTGAGCATGAACGACATGTTCAAAACCAAAGTCTATGGTTCATATTCTGAATCACAGTATTTCACCCAAACCAATTCAAGAAGGCGTGACTGGCAGGTGTTAAGGCTGAACTTCAGCTATCGATTTGGAAAAGTGGATGCAACAATTTTCAAAAGAAAGAATACAAAGAGTGGAATGGATAGCATGCAGGAAGGCATGCAAATGCAACAACTACCCTAAATGAAAAGCCGCTTGGAAACAAGCGGCTTTTTTTATCCTTTTTTGCCCAACAACATGGGGACAAATGAAAACTCATCAAATTTTTCCTCTTCAAAGCTCCCTTCGGCCAATTTGGTAATCCTGTGCATGCGCTGTATCTCACCTTCATTCAATGGTAGAACCATGCATCCACCTATCTTTAATTGAGCCAAGAGCTTTTCAGGCAAAAATGGTGCCGCCGCAGTGATCAAAACTTTATCGAAAGGTGCAAAAGTTGGCAAACCTTCGAAACCATCACCATAAAACATCCTCAATGTATGGTACTTTTTGAGGAATTGAAACTCCTTATTGGCATCAAAAAGTTTTTTCTGTCGTTCGATGGAAAAAACCTTCGCTTGCAATTCACAGAGTACAGTTGCCTGGTAACCACTTCCTGTTCCTACTTCCAATACCTTATCAAATGGCTTGATTTGCAATAGCTGGGATTGATAGGCCACAGTGTAAGGGTGTGATATGGTTTGATCCTCTCCTATTGGGAAAGCACGGTCTTCATATGCCTGTTGCTCGAATGCAGAATCAAGAAAGAAATGTCTCGGAACATTCATCAATGCCTGCAAGACATTTTCATCTGTAATACCTTTCTCCTTGATCAGGTTGACCAATTTGTTTCTAAGTCCCTTGTGAACAGGCCTGTCCTCTTTATTCCTCATGTCTTTATTCCACTTGATATTTTACAATTCTGTTATATCAAACCAAGCTCATCAATGATCAAATTGATCTTATCACCGAGGGATGCATAGGCGGCGTCAAAATCTTCTACACGATCCAGCTTACCCTGTACACTAAAATAAAATTTTATTTTAGGCTCTGTTCCGGATGGTCTTGCACTGATTTTGCTGCCATCTTCCAGCACAAATTGGAGCACATTGCTCTTGGGAAGATCAATAGTACAGACTTGTCCATTGGCCAAATCCTTGGCCTCTCTCCTTTCATAATCATAGAGCCCAATGACGGGAACTCCACCCAAGGATGAAGGAGGATTGCTCCTGAACTGATCCATCTTTTCAGCAATCTGCGCCTGACCATCTCTCCCTTTCTTGGTAATTGAGATGAGGTGCTCCCTGAAAAGTCCGTATTCTTTATAAAGGTCTACCAATTTTGTAAAAAGACTTTTACCTGCATCCTTCTCATAAGCTGCCATTTCACAAAGGAAAGCTACTGCACTCACAGCATCTTTGTCCCTTAATTGGTCTCCAATCATCAAGCCATAAGATTCCTCTCCTCCAATGATATAATTTTCATGGGCTTCCTTTGACTTGATCAGTTCTGCAATCCATTTGAAACCTGTTAGAACATTGTAACATTTGATTTCATTCTTGGCTGATATAATGTCAATCAAGTCAGTAGTAACAATGGTTTTGACTACCATATCATTGTCTCTGGCCAGTCCTTTTTTACGCCTGGCTTCAATCATGTAGTTGAAGGCAAGCACAGCAGTCTGATTTCCATTGAGCAATACCCAATTGCCATGGTTATCTTTTACGCCTACACCAACCCGGTCTGCGTCAGGATCAGTACCAAGAAGAATGTCTGCATCAATGGACTGGGCCTTTTTCAAACCCAGGCTCATGGCCTCACTTTCTTCTGGATTGGGGTAAACGACCGTAGGAAAATTTCCATCGGGTATGATTTGCTCATCTACCAGTGTGAGGTTGGAGAACCCAAAGGCCTCCAGTACCTGAGGTACCAATTTGATACCAGTTCCATGGATAGGCGTATACACAATCTTAAGGTCTTTTTGGCGTTCAATGGCATCAGGATAGATGCTCAAACCCTTTACCATGTTGATGTATGCCTTGTCCATCTCATCACCAACGATATGGATATTGGCTTCTCCACCATTCCATTTGACTTCATCAACTGATTGTATTTTCTCTACTTCTGCAATTACATTTTTATCATGCGGAGGCACCAGCTGTCCCCCATCATTGAAATATGCTTTATATCCGTTGTATTCTCTTGGATTATGAGAAGCTGTGCAAACCACTCCCCCCTGGCATTGGAGATGCCTGATGGTAAATGAGAGCTCAGGGGTAGGCCTTAAAGATTCAAAAAGGTAAACCTGAATGCCATTGGCCGCCATCACATTGGCGGTAATTTCAGCAAAAAAACGACTGTTGTTTCTGCTATCATGGGCTACGGCTATCCTTATTTGTTGATTTGGGAAAGATTGAATGAGGTAATTGGCAAAGCCCTGTGTTGCCATGCCAATGGTGTACTGGTTGATCCGGTTGGTGCCAACACCCATGATTCCCCTGAGACCACCAGTTCCAAATTCCAGGTCACGGTAAAAAGCATCAGCCAACTCATCAGGACTATTAGAAATGAGTTCTCGAATGGTATTTTTTGTGACTTCATCATAATTTCCTGCTAACCATTTGTCTACCCTCGACTTGATCAAAGCTTCCATTTGACAATTATTTTTACAAACTTAACAAACAGAGCCGTAAATGCAATTATCTTCATCCTATATATTAAGGCTTGAATGTTGTATCGTTGTTTATGCCATATTTTTTGCACTATCTTCTTGTTGACCATGGGTTTACGTATTCATGGTCAGGATAGTTCGGTTTCCCATGTCAATACAAAAAAATGGGTGCTGGCAGGTGTTCAGGCAGGCTTATGGGGTGGAACATTCTACTCGCTGAACAAAACCTGGTATGCCAATTATCCTCGCAGTGATTTCCATTTTTACAACGACTGGAAAGAATGGCAACAGATGGACAAGGCAGGTCATGCCTGGTCCAGTTATCAAATCAGCAACCATACCAGTAAAATCTGGCAATGGGCGGGCATGGAAAAGAGAAAAGCTGTTATGATTGGAGGAATCAGTGGCATGGCTTATTTGAGCATAATTGAAATCTTAGATGGATATTCAGACAAATGGGGGTTCAGCATTCCTGACATTCTCGCTAATTCCGCAGGTGCAGGTATTTATGCTGCCCAGGAACTGGGTTGGAATGAACAAAGAATTACCATAAAACTCTCCTACTCTCCCTACCGTTATGGAACATTGAGTAACAGGGCCAATGCATTGTTTGGATCAGGGGATGTTGAAAAAGTGCTCAAGGACTATAACGGCCAAACCTATTGGGCGAGTGTCAACATCAAATCTTTTCTTCCAGACTCCCATTTCCCCGATTGGTTCAATATTGCCATTGGCTATGGCGCAAGAACCATGTTGGGCGGTTATGAAAATAGCTGGACAACAGCATCAGGAATCACCATCAACCGGTCTGACATACCCAGGTACAAAAGGTTTTACTTGTCAGCAGACATTGATCTGACGCGTATCAAGACGAAAAACAAAACATTAAAGACAGTTTTTTCTCTTGTCAATGTGTTGAAAATTCCAGCACCTACGCTTGAATGGAATGGACAGGGAAAATTAGCATTTCACCCTTTCTTATTTTAATTCAATCCACATAGGCACCTGCCAATTTACCATCCACTACCTCAACAAAAATATTTTCCTGCAAGGTGGTTGCCAGTGAAATACCTACAAAATCTACATGAACCGGAAAAACCTTGTAGCTTCTTTCCACAAGTGTAAGTGTTTGTATTTGTTTGGGAGAAAGGGGCAGAAAAGGGAGAATGGCATACAACAGGGTTTTTCCACTGTTCACCACATCATCAACAACAATCAGGATTTTATCCTTCAGTTCAATACCCTTGGGAATAGAGCAATTGAGTGGATTGGACTTGTCAATCTGGATCTCAATCAAATCAATCTGCAAAGAAGAAATTTCTCCAAGGATGGCTTTTAATTCTTGTGCAACAACGAATCCATTTTCCCTGATGCCAGCAATGGATAAAGATATTGTGCCGTTATTTCTTTCAAGGATTTCAAATGCCATTCTCCTGAGTTTCATCATGGCTTTTTCTGGTGTAAGGATGTACTTCTTTTCCATGGTGTTGGTATGATTATTGAATAGTTCTGTAATTTAGTACACTTGCCACAAACTATATAAAAATGAATTTAGCCTACCAACACCTCATACCATCAACATTTAGTGATTCGTCAAGGGTATGGATTTACCAAAGCAACAGGATATTTACCCTATCTGAGGCACTCACCATTGAAAAAATTCTGGAAGACTTCACCGCTGACTGGAAATCTCATGGAACACCTGTCAAAGGTTTTGGAACCTTATTTTTTGGCCAGTTCATCATCTTGATGGCAGATGAGGAAGTGACTGGCGTTAGTGGATGCAGCACTGACAGTTCTGTAAGACTGATCAAGGCACTTGAGGAAGAATACAAAGTTTCTATGTTCGACAGGATGAACCTGGCTTTTTGTATCAATGAAAAAGTGCAATTGTTACCCTTCACACAACTGGAATATGCTGTTGAGAAATCTTTCATTGACAAGGAAACCTTGTTTTTTGACAATACTGTATTGACCAAGGCTGATTTTCTTAACCGATGGATAACTCCGCTAAAGGCTTCCTGGCTGGGTAAGCGAATTCTGCCTGAGGTTCATCAATAATTCAATTTTTAGGTGTGACAATTTGTCATATCTCTCCTTTTTCACTAATTTTGCTAGATGCTCAATTTTGCCAACAAAACAATTGATGAAACCCGTCAAGGTGAAGCTTATGCTGGTGAACTTGCTACTGATGCGACGCCAGGAAAGCGATTTTATATAGAAAGTTATGGTTGCCAGATGAATTTTAGCGACAGCGAGATCATCGCGTCCATCTTGCATACAGAAGGTTTTGGTCCTACCAGAAATGTTGAAGATGCAGACCTGATCTTCCTGAATACCTGTTCTATTCGAGAAAAAGCAGAGCAGACAGTCAGAAAAAGACTCACTGAATTCAAAAAAATCAAGAAACAAAAGCCCTCTATGCTGATTGGCGTATTGGGATGCATGGCAGAAAGGCTGAAAAGCAAGCTGCTGGAAGAAGAAAAATTGGTTGATATTGTAGTAGGGCCCGATGCTTACCGCAGCTTACCCCAATTGATTGACGAAGCTGATTCAGGCACCAAAGCTGTGAATGTATTGCTGAGCAGGGAAGAAACCTATGCTGACATTTCTCCTGTTCGTCTGAACTCCAATGGAATCAATGCATTTGTCAGCATCATGAGAGGTTGCAATAACATGTGTGCTTTTTGTGTTGTTCCTTTTACAAGAGGAAGAGAAAGGAGCAGGGATGATGCCTCCATTGTTGCCGAATGCAAAGACCTCTTTGAACAGGGTTATAAGGAAGTAACCTTGCTTGGTCAGAATGTTGATAGTTATTATTGGGTAGACCCCAAAACCAACCATCCGGTTGATTTTGCCATGTTATTGGAGAAAGTTGCACAAATCAGCCCATCCCTCCGTATTAGATTCAGTACCTCTCATCCCAAAGATATCACAGACAAGGTCTTGCACACTATGAAGGCACATGCCAACATTTGCAAATACATCCACTTGCCTGTACAAAGTGGCTCAACGAGAATACTTCAGCTGATGAACCGTACCTATACCAGAGAATGGTACATGGCCAAAGTGAAAAGAATTAAGGAAATAATGCCTGATTGCGCCATCAGTGCGGATATTATCACAGGATTTTGCACAGAAACCGAGCAAGACCATGGAGATACCCTTGACATCATGCGCCAGTCTGAATACGAATACAGCTATATGTTTGTATATTCTGAAAGGCCTGGCACTCTTGCTGCAAAGCGATATACTGATGATGTTCCCGAAGAGGTAAAAAAACGGAGGCTTGATGAAATCGTCAAATTACAAAACAGCCTGTCACTTGAAACCAACAAAAAGGATATTGGAAAGGTTTTTGAGGTGTTGATTGAAGGCAACTCCAAAAAAAGTGACCAGCAATGGATGGGAAGAAACAGCCAAAACAAAGTAATGGTTTTCGATAAAATTGAAAACAGCCTGCTACAACCAGGCAGTTTTGTGCATGTGATGGCAGAATCCTGTACCCAAGGAACCCTGATGGGGAAAATTGTCAACCATTCCTAACAATAAACATCAATGGATATTCAAAGCATAAAAAACAGGTTTGGTATCATTGGCAACTCCCCTGCCCTCAACTACGCGTTGCAGGTAGCTACCCAGGTGGCCAATACTGACCTTACTGTGCTTATTGTTGGAGAAAGTGGTGTCGGTAAAGAAATTTTTTCACAGATTATCCATGCCTTATCGCCAAGAAAACACAATCCGTTCATTGCGGTCAACTGTGGTGCAATTCCAGAAGGAACCATTGATTCTGAATTGTTTGGTCATGAGAAAGGATCTTTTACAGGAGCTGTTGACTCCAGAAAAGGCTATTTTGAAACTGTCAATGGCGGCACTCTTTTCATGGATGAAATTGGGGAAACACCTTTAGGCACCCAAGCCAGGTTGTTGAGGGTATTGGAAAATTCAGAATTCATCAGGGTAGGATCCTCCAAAGTGCAGAAAACGGATGTAAGGGTTATTGCGGCCACAAACAAAGACCTGCTGACCGCAACACAGAACAACAAATTCAGGGAAGATCTTTATTATAGGCTCAATACAGTTCCCATCAGGGTTCCATCACTAAGAGAGCGAAAAGAAGACATCATCCTCCTTTTCAGAAAATTTGCCGTTGATTTTGCGGAGCGATACAGAACAAGCCCCATTCAACTTACAGAAGAGGCAAAATCAATGATGCTCAACTACCCATGGCCAGGAAATGTGCGTGAATTGAAAAACATTGCAGAGCAGATATCTGTATTGGCTGAAGATAAATCCATTTCAGGCAATGACCTTGAACGATTTTTACCCAAAAATACCATCAACAACTTACCCATGCTGGTTGGATCTGGCCCTATGTCTTCTGGCCAAAGTGAGTTCATGAATGAAAGGGATATTCTTTACAAGTTATTCTTTGATTTAAAAAAGGATGTTACTGAGATGAAGAAAATGTTTCTTGAAATCGTTCAGAATCCTTCCAATATTCCTTCAGTTTCACATGTGATGGAGGAATCTTATCTGCAAGATTTACCCACTGCAAGACAACAAGATCATCATACCCATGGAAACATTATTCCTGTCACGAGTCAACCCATGCTTCTGACTGAAAACAGGGAAATGCAGGATACCATCCTTGTTGATGAATCCCTCAACATCATGGACAAGGAAAAGGAACTGATCGAGAAAGCGTTGCGCAAGCACAAAGGAAAAAGGAAAGATGCTGCCTCTGATTTAGGGATCAGTGAAAGAACGCTTTACAGAAAATTGAAAGAATATGATATTGAAGATTAAGTCCATTTACACTAAGTATGCAAAACTACTGCTTGTTGTATTGGCAATTGTCAGTATTCAGGGCACTTGCAGGTATTCATTGAAAGATGTTTCTATCCCTCCGGAAATAAAAACGGTTAGGGTATTCTTTATTGAAAACAAAGCCAGGTATATCAATCCGCAATTGAGCCCTAAACTTTCAGATAAACTCAGGCAAAAAATCATCAACCAAACCAGGCTTTCTCAAACCAATAATGATGCGGATTACGAAATAAGTGGTTATATCAGTGATTATTCAGTCAACACTTCTGGTATTTCACAGCAGCAGGTAGCCAGCAACAACTTGAATGTAACTGTACACATCATTTTCAAGAACAGACAGGATGAAAAAAAGAACTTTGAGGCGGATATTACCAGGAATTTCCCTTTTTCTGCCAGCAAAAGTCTTACGCAGGCAGAAACCGAGTTGAATGAACAGATGGTCACCAACCTTACCGATGAGATATTCAATCGGATTTTTTCAAATTGGTAAAGGAGCTTAAATTAGCAGAATGACGAAGGAAACAGATTTTATGGTCCAATCCCTCTTTCAGAGAGAAAGCATGGATGAGATGACACTTGACGAACTCAAGCGTCAAGCTGAAGATTTTCCCTATTCTTCCATCATTCATTATTTATATACCTGCAAACTTAAATCACAATATCACCTTGATTTTCCTGAAGCGGTTACCAAAACAGCATTGTTTTTTGATGACTCCAGCTGGCTCAATTACCAGCTCAGCGAAGAAAGTGAAAAAGGAAACTTCAGGAAAATCAATTACGATAGCCAGTTTAACAATATCAGTGAGGATGAAATTGTTGAAGAGGTTGAGGCGATTGAAGAAGAAATTTATGAAAATAAAGGCGTAATTCATGATCCATCAATCGTTGAAACCGTTTTAGCCAATGATCTAAATGACGTCAAACCAGCCCCTTCTCCTATAACAACCGAAGATTTCGAAATCCCCCTTACCCCTTACCATACCATAGATTATTTTGCCTCCCTGGGCATCAAAATCAACATGGATAGCGACAAAGATGAGCTATCCATGAAAGTGAAAAGCTTCACAGCATGGCTAAAAACCATGAAAAGACTTCAACCTGGGGCTGAAACTGTCACCATCAAGGATATTCAATCCATACTTGACACCCAAAACGAAAAAGAAAATCAATCTGAGGCTGTATTAACTGAGGCAATGGCTGAAGTTTACCTAAAACAAGGACTCAGGGAAAAGGCCATTGAGGTTTATGACAAATTAAGTTTGCAAAATCCTCCCAATAGCCATATTTTTGCAGACAAAATTTCACAGATCAAAGAAAACAAGATATGACAACAATTTTTATCATCTTAATCATATTGGTTTCAGTTCTTTTGGCAGGTATTGTTTTGATCCAGAACCCCAAAGGTGGTGGACTTGCCGGTAATATTGCAGGATTCAGCAACCAATTCATGGGTGTAAAGCAAACAACTGATGTGCTGGAGAAAGGAACCTGGGTACTTTCAAGTATTTTGGTTATTCTTTGTCTTATTTCTGCATTGGTGATCAATTCTGGTAAAACTGCAGGTTCTGATACTTTGAAAAGTATCCCAACCACTACCGGAAATGCAGCCCCTCAACAGGCGCCTGCTCCAATGCCACAGGCTCCGGCACCAGCTGCCACTCAACCCAAATAATCAAATTCTATTTTTATAAAACCCTGCTTTCAGAAAGCGGGGTTTTTGTTTATATTGAGGTATGGTACAAAAGAAATCAAGGAAAAAAACGACTAAAAAGCGATCAAGCAAAACCTCAATTATTTTGCTGGCTCTTCTTGCCTTCGTTTCTGCAGCTTTTTTTTATGTACTTTTTCTAAGGCCAGCAACCAATTTCAATGCAGAGCAGGCAACTTTGTACATTCCTACCAAAAAAGCAAATAAGTCCTTTGTGAAGGATCTTGTTCGCAAACACATCAAACCAGTTGGCTTTACTACATTCCTGGCATTATCTGAATGGACAGGATACTGGAAAGCAATCAAGCCTGGTAAATATGTAATCGAAAAAAATGCAAGCATCTTTACTATTTTCCGGAATTTAAATGGGGGAAGACAGACACCTGTAGAACTAACCATCAACAAATTCAGAACAAAGAGAGAGCTTGCTAAGTACGTAGGCAGCAAGCTGGAATGTTCCGAATTGGATGTTTACCGGTTCATCTCCAACAATGACTCTATCCAACCCTTTGGCGTAAAGCAAGAAACATTGATGACCCTCATTATACCGAATACTTATGAAATTTACTGGAACAGCAGCCCCAGTGATTTTATGAAGAGAATGACCAAAGAATCAAATAATTTCTGGACTGACAGCAGAATTGACAATGCAAAATTGCTTGGCCTTTCCAAAGAAGAAGTGATTACAATAGCCTCCATTGTTGAAGAAGAGACCAATAACAATGAAGAAAAACCCACAATGGCAAGTGTATACATCAACAGATTGAAACAAGGCATGCCACTGGGAGCTGACCCAACCATCAAGTTCGCAGTAGGTGATTTTAGTATCAGAAGAGTTACCTTCGGCCACATCAATTCAACTGCAAATTCTCCATACAATACCTACAGAAACAAAGGATTGCCGCCAGGGCCGATTTGTACACCATCCATTGCCTCGATTGATGCAGTTTTAAAAGCGAAAAAAACTGACTATTTGTATTTTTGTGCAAAAGCAGACTTCTCAGGATCACATAGCTTTGCATCGACGGCAGAAGAACATTTTGAGAATGCCCGAAAATGGAGAAGGGCTTTGGACAGCCTTAGGATACACTAATCGAAAACAATGATTAAACTACAAAGGATCCTGATTGAAAGCAGGCCGGTAAAAACAGTGATCAACTGGTCAAAAAAACTGATTTTGCCAGGCTTCGAGGGACTTCCATTGTATGACGTACTTTATTTTTTCTTCAAACAGACGCAACAAATAGGATTAAACGAAAGGGCTGCTTCTGTTGCATTCAATTTTTTGATGGCAGTTCCGCCGTTGTTCATTTTCATCTTTACACTTTTGTCATATATTCCAGGTTCTAAAAGATTGTATGAGGAAATACTTATTCTCCTGCGCGGTGTAATACCGGATGGAACGACTTATACCATGATCAAGAATGTTATGGATGACTTTTTTGCTACTGGCACAGGAACACTCTCATTTGGACTTTTGCTTGCATTGTATTTCTCTTCAAATGCAACTTTGACCATCATGAGAACATTCCGAAAATCAATGCTGCACATTGAAGTGGAAGAACGCAATTTCATCGAAGTAAGGCTGAGTGCCATCAGGCTTACATTCATAATTGTTTTGTTGATCATCGCTACAATAATGATCATGCTCACACAAACCATCATTTTGAATTGGATTATCGAGCAAATGAAGATCAAAGACAGTATTATTGATTTCATTTTCGGTTCCGGCCAGTTTGTGGTTACATTTTTACTGATTTTTTTAGCAATTGGCCTTATCTATCGCTATGCACCTCATGTACAAAAAAAATGGAAAATCAAGACGCCAGGAGCACTTCTTGCTACTATTTTGATCATGTCTTTCACCTATTTATTCTCATATTGGGTAAACAATATTGCTTCATACAATAAAATTTACGGATCATTGGGAAGCATTTTGATTTTGATGTTTTTGGTATTCGTCAATTCTCTTGTTCTATTGATAGGATTCGAGTTGAATGTCAGTATCAATTCACTTAAAAGTATCGCTGAGAAAAGAAAAAAAATTAACAACAAATAACAACCAACATGCGCCATTTTTTTGTTTTTGCATTACTTCTGCTTACAGTATCTGGTTTTTCTCAAGAAACCATTAAGCTTACCATCTCAGGATTAAACAAACAGGGAAACAAAATTGAAGGTGTTGAAGTCAGTTTCCTCAATGCTAACCAAATGGCAGACCTGAAAGATAACAAAGGTCTTGTTTATAAAAATTTGTCAAAAGGTTATTATGAACTGCTCATTACAGCAGAGGGATATGCATCAGTTATCTGGAAGGGTGTGCTGGACAAATCACAGGAAGTTTCCGTACTGATGGAATCCAATTCCATCAGGTTGGATGAGGTTGTTGTTAGCAGCAATAAAAAGCAAGCGAATATTTTGAATACACCTGGTTCTATCAGCTCGATCAATGCAAAACAAATTAGGGACATGCGCATTTGGGAAATCAGCGACTTGTCCGGCTTTGCTCCCAACCTGTTTATCTCCAATTCTGGCGACAACCGCAATGTAACTGGTATCAGGGGAATGGTTACCACTTCATACGACCAATCGGTTGCGACCTATGTTGACGGAGTGGCTCAATTCAATTTGGATACCTACATCCCACAATTGAATGAAATTGAAAGTATTGACATTATTCGAGGTGCTCAGGGTACCTTTTATGGAAGAAATGCCATGGGTGGAGTGATCAATATCACTACTAAGAAACCTACCAATACAAGGCAAATCAATGCCGGTGTTCAATTTGGCAATTACGGACAGAAGAGAATCAACGCTTCCGTAAATGCTCCAATAATAAAGAATAAACTTTTTTTGGGTCTATCAGCACTGCATGACGCTAAAAATGGCTTTTATACCAACGAATTCCTCAAAAAGAAATTTGACAATCAACAACAAACCCTGCTCAACCTGCAGCTGAAATACTTTTTAAGCAAGGGTTGGAGTTTACAAGCTGACCTCAAACAATATATTGCCAAGAATGATGGTGCATTTCCTCTGGTAAATGACATGAAAGCGTTGTTTGAAAAGCCATACACCCTTTCTCAAAACCTCACATCCTCGATGAGAGACAATAGCAGAAACGTTTCAATTGTAGCAAAACACAAGGGAAAGAAAACAGATATAACCATTCAGCATGCAAGACAACGCAATTACAGGTTTTATGAGAATACACTGGATGCAGACTTCTCCCCTGCTGACATTGTAGGAATATTCAACAATTATGGAAAAGATTTCAATACAGTGAATGTAATGACAAATGAATTAAGGCTCAATTCTGTCAAATCTTCAACTGATCAGGCATTTGAATGGAGTGCCGGAATCTTCCAATTCACCCAAAAAAGTCCTACCAAACAGGCTACTGTTTTTGGAAACGATGCTGGCCTGTTTGGTGTACCTGATAAGAATTTCTCCATTATTTCCATTAACAAAGGGGATAACAATGGTCTTGCTGCATATGGCCACATGAACTATAAAATAAATGACAAAGTTAGCCTTAATGGTGGCATGAGGATTGACAGGGAAAACAGAAAACTGACCATTGGCAGCGAGTATGAAAAACAACCAAGACCTGCATTCCCGATGATGGCTGATACTACAGGAAAATCATCTTATGGAGCATTTTCACCCAAACTGGGCATTCAATACCAGCTTAATGCACATGAGCTGATGTATCTATCCTTCAGCAGAGGATTCAGGAGTGGCGGCATGACATCAATTTCTTCAGATCCATCTCAGATCCCACTGTCTGCCTATAATCCTGAATTCAGCAACATGTTTGAAGCTGGTATCAAAGGAAAAGACAAAAACAATCAGTTCAGGTATGCCATTGCCGTTTTTTATAACAAAGTCATGGATATTCAAACACCATTACTTGTATTGCCAGACGCCGTTACGATTATCCAGAATGCAGGGGAAATGAATGCATGGGGAATGGAGGTTGAAATGGAACTTAAACTGGCTAAAGGATTGAGCGTTCAATATTCAGGTGGACTGACCTCAGCCAAGTATGCTGTTTTGGGAGTGGTCAGCAATGGTGCACAGGTTGACCTATCCGGCAACAAGCAGGTCTTTACTCCATCGTCCACCAATTATTTTGCAACACAATACCAAACCAGTATAGCTGCACATGAACTGATGTTTAGGCTGGAATATAATCATATAGGAAAGCAGTTCTTTGATCTTGCCAATACTATTGAACAGGAGGCATATGGATTGGTCAATTTCAGGTCAAGCATCAGAACAAAGCATTTTGATATTTCCTTCTGGGGCAGAAACCTGATGGGCAAAAAATACATCAACTATGCCTATGATTTTGGTGCTGCACATCTTGGTAACCCAAGGATGATTGGGATTGGATTGGGTTGGAGGTTATAGCCTATCCAACAAAGGGGTAATTCCCAAACCAGGCAAGATGGATGGCTTCAATATGTAATCAACAAAAGCGATGCCAGGCCCAAGGTCTTCCTTCAACAACAAGGGTCCATCAGCATCCAGGAAATCTACCAACGGCGCTAAATGAGCCATGGGAGCAGTGCCAATACTGCTTTCATTCATGCAGCCCAGCATTACATGTAGGTTTAAAGACCTTGCTTTTTTTATCATTTCCAATGCAGGCGTAATGCCACTGCATTTGGTAAGTTTAATGTTGATTCCGGAAAAATAGCCAGCACATTTTTCAACATCCTTCTCCCCTACACAAGATTCATCGGCAAAGATGGGAATCGATGTTGTGGCTCTTAACGTCTTGGTTCCCTCAAAATCTTCTTTGGCAAGGGGCTGTTCAATCAGTTCAATATTGAGTTCTTCCAAAACTGGTACTATTTGCATGGCTTGATCAAAAGTCCAGCCTGCATTGGCATCAACCCTGATGATGGCATTGGTATGTTGTCTGATGGCCTTCAGCTTTTCAAGATCATCTGCAGTCCCCACTTTTATTTTGTAGATGGGTGCAGCATGTGCATCAATTTTTTCCAGCATCTTTTCCAGCGAATCGATGCCTATGGTATAATCAGTTTTGGGAGCATGTGTCAGATCCAGATTCCATAATTCATACAATGGTTTTCTCCTGAGTTTGCCGTAAAGATCCCAGCCTGCCATATCCAATGCACAAACCAAAAAAGGATTGTTGGGAAACAAATGGTGTAAAAAATGCCAAAATCGTTTGGGATCAGTCAGCGAAAAGGATTCTACGAACTTTCGTTTCGCCTCAAGATCTGCTACCATCTGATCAGTAGTAATATTATAATATGCTATGGCAGGCGCTTCACCGTAACCAAGAATGCCACGAAAATTCAGTTCAACAATGAAGGTGGTCTGGTGTGTTTTTGTCCCTTTGGAAATCGTAAATGGATATTCAAAAGCCAGCTCTTTTTGCCAATAACGAATTGTAAACATATATTATACTGCCCCTTCCGTTTAAAGCCAATAAAATTTCAGTGAAAAACTATCGCTTGTTCGCACTGATGAAATAGTTGAGTTCTTGATTAAAGGTATCATTTTTAATCAATTCCTCAATAGGTAAGTGCATTCTAAATCTCCAGTAATGGTTAGGGTCACCAGGGATATTGATCCGTTCTGCATGAGGATCTGCCAATCGAAGACTATCATTCATCGCAAGTAAATCTTGCAACTGAAATACCGCCCACATGGCTGGTGATGCCAGGTGTTGCAGTATGACAGAACGAACGATTTGACCTGATGCATATTTAGGAGCATCGCCATGTTGGCAAAGCTGTTGATTGTAAAATTGTTGCGTCTTGTTCCGATCTTCCAGCCACCATTCACGGATGGTGCTCATGTCATGGGTAGAGGGAGTAACTACAGAAAGATAGGGTGCATTGGATGGATCAAAAAAAGTTGTATTCAATTGCTTGGGCATTCTTTGGACTTCCATGCTCAGAAAACCAAGCGATGACATAACAGCAGGAACGCTTTGAGGAACCATTCCCAGATCCTCTCCGCATATGAGCATATCCGTACAAAGTTTTAATGCGGGAAGTTTTTCAAGCGCTTCATGCTTCCAAATTTGCTCCTGGCGGTGATAAAAATAATCATCATACAAGCATGAAAGCTTTTGCTGGGTTTGAAGATCCAGGTGCTGAAATGACAGGGTTTTAGTAGAATTGAAACGGAAATGATAACCATTTTTGTTATCTCCATCAGGCCAAAGAATAACGTTGGCATGGAGATTGAACAAAACCTGTTTTAATCCTTTCTTCGAATCATCCAGTCCTTCAGATTTAAAATAGTCTTTGACTTTTCGTTGTGTATCAAAGATAGATTTGAACCGATATGTTGCATCTCCATTGAATTGAAGAAAATATTTTACCTCTGCTTCCAGGTTACTTCCTAAGTGTTCAATAACAGTATCAGTAATATAGGGTTTACAATATCTGTTTTTGTCAATATAAATTCCCCTCAGCTCAAACTCATCGATCGTAACCGGAATGGCTGGCACAAACCTACCCATGATACCTTCAACCGCATGACTGGGTATAGACCAAATGCGAAAAAAACCAAGAATATGATCAATCCGAAAAGCATCAAAATAGTTTGACATTTGCTGGAAACGTTGTCTCCACCAAGCAAATCCATCAGCCTTCATGGCTTCCCAATTGTACGTAGGAAAACCCCAATTCTGGCCTGTTTCTGCAAAATCATCTGGAGGTGCACCTGCCTGCATGTCTAGGTTGTATAGCAATGGCTGCGTCCAGGTATCTGCCCCATTCCTGTGTACACCTATGGCAATATCACCTTTCAGAAGAATGCCTTTGCTGTTTGCATAATCATGGGCACTTTTCAATTGAAGGTGCAGTTGAAATTGAATGAAATAATGCAATGCTATGGCATCAACATTTTCAGCATCTGGGGCACATAGTTCTTTTATCATTAAATCATCGAATGCTGCATATTCACCCCATGTTGAGGTATCGGGTGAGCCAAATTTATCTCGAAGAAAACAATAAGCAGCATAAGGGACTAGCCATGTTTTATTTTCCTGAAAAAAATTTACATATTTAACTTCTTTAAAAACTTCATTCTTCATGGATTGATAAAGGGAAGACAATGCATCCAACTTCAATTCCATGACGGCTTCATAGTTAACTCCTGCTGAGGCATTCAACTCATCTTTTCGGGAGAGGTAAGATTCAATGTGCTTTGCATGCTTTTTTCCAGCAATGGTTTCTATCGAAGCATAAAGAGGATGAAGTGCAAAAGCTGATATGGCTGCATATGGATAAGAATCAGCCTTTGTATGTGTAGAAGTTGTATCATTTACAGGCAGGAGTTGAATCATCCTGAGGGATATTTTTTCAGCCCAATCCACCAGCAGGTTGATATCAGTGAATTCTCCAACACCCAGGCTTTGGGCTGAACGCAAACTGAATACAGGAATGGCAATTCCTGCTCCTCTCCAGTTGCTATCAAAACGCGCGTAGCCATCCTGGATCAAGCAAGGGATTTGTGGCGTTTGCGAAAGACTAAACTGTCTATTATCCCCGTTTTCATAGCCAACGAAGTTACCGGAGGCATCCAGCAAACAGTATTTGTATTCAAAAGGTATCTGGGCAAGCGCTGCATCTATATCAGCAATCCAATGGGTACCATTGAATTGCATTTTATGTACATGGACAGTAGACCAATTTCCCAAAACATCCAAACTACCCATCAACCCCAATTGATGGTCATTGGAAAGCAAAGGAGCATCAACGGTAAAACGAAAAAAACCAGCTTTAGGCAATGTTTTGTCAGTACTTGTTCTTTGTACAGAAAAAATATGTTCAAAAGGCGCAGTATGAAAAACATTGGCAACGGCACCCATATCAACCCAACTGTCCAACAAGAACAGATCAGTTTTTTGATTTTTCAGTGAAATGAACCTGTTTTTGTGATAATCCATTGACTCCACTCCATTTTCATCTTCAAAAAGATACTGATAGGTTAGTTTTTGGTTGGTATCAGTTTTACCGCTGGTTAAAACAACCCTAAAATGCCAATGAGCGTTATCGATATAACTCATTGGATAAACAACAGGGGATCCAGCATGCTCATCTCCCCGAAAATTTACCTGAATCCTTAACATTTGTCCGGGAAGGGTAGAAAATTTCAGGTATAAATCAATGTTCATCAATCAATTGGTATGGGTTTACAATGTACATATAATTATAATTAGTGTAATCAATACACATTAAAAATTTATTGAGAATGAATGAATTAAGATTTTAACAAAATGGAATCGCTTTGTATATTTGTACTTCAAACTCAATAAGATGACCAAGAGCCAAAAAAATACATACTGGATTTTATTTTTCCTCTCGATAGCACTCAGTGTTGTGGTTTATCTTTTCTTGCCCTCAATGGTATCTTTAACCGTAGTTCCTTTGGTTACAACTTTTGCAAAAGCGTTAGACCTTATCTAATTTTCATTGTTTTTTGTTTAACATCGGCATTCTTATGCCGAGAAATATTAATTTGCCCCATATAATGGCATTCCTTTGTGCCAAAATTGAATTATATCTAATTTAATACCTCTATTCATGATTTTTATGTAACCTTGATATGCATAAATGCGATAAATTAGAAATTAACAAAATTCTATCTATAGGTATTCTTGCAACAGCAAATTAGTTTAGTACCTTTGCAAAGTCAAAGCATTAACATACCATTATACAAGATGCAGCAAAATCAAGCATCCAATACAATGAATGGTTCCTTGCATTAACAAGTACTAAATCTATATATTATGAAAGCGAATATAAAAAGAATGGCTCAACTCCTTAAAGCCAATCCATCGAAAAACAACATCAATTGTAAAAAAGCTATTTCTGGATTATTCACAGCATTGGCTTTGTTGACCATTCTAACTGGTAATAGCGCCTTTATCTCTGACGGAATAGGACAATCATTCGAGAAAACAAGTTGCACACTACGCGAAGCAATGCCCATCGGTGAAGAAATAACTGCTGTCAAGATTGCTAGTCCATCCCGCAGCATGATCCGCAAAGCAGACCAGGAGATTCACAT
This sequence comes from Chitinophagaceae bacterium, assembly GCA_044341875.1. GTDB lineage: Bacteria > Bacteroidota > Bacteroidia > Chitinophagales > Chitinophagaceae > Pollutibacter. The sequence continues at coordinate 65,341 of JBIIQT010000001.1, forward strand.
GAACATGAATGCGATGATCAAAGCATTGAATTCCTTCCATATTGCATTAACTGAATCCAATGCAGCAGACCTGGAAATCAACAATCAATTTAAAGGGGACAATACGCTCATCCCAGTATCAGGAAGATCTGAAAACAGTGATTTCAACCTGACATGTCAATTTGAAGCAGAAAACATCAACATGAACATTGACAAACAATTTTTAACTGCTGATAACCTTATCGTAAGTCAGTTTTACTTGAACAATTACAACATAACCAATCCTACATCCATTACAGCAGCTGATCTATTGATCAATGATTCATTCCATGCTGAGAATAAATCATGATTAAACTATCATCAAAAGATTCAATGAAAAAATGCCTTCTCAAACGAGAAGGCATTTTTAATAAGTTGCCGCAAGTAATAAGCCGGATTCTGTACAAGGCTATCATTTATCTGTCACAAAAGTTACCTCTTGTGATCAAGCTGCCTACCCATCAAGGCCTCAAAGAGAGAGAACGAGTCATTCTCCACCCGAAGGTTACCATGACCTATGTGGCATTTCAACACGCAAGGTTTACCCCCGGTATACATTACTGCATACCACCGGGAGCTTTTACCTCCCGTTTTCACCCTTACCCCAACAAGTTAGGGCGGTTATTTTCTGTGGCACTATCTGTTCTTGTTTGCACAAGACCCGGCTGTTCACCGGTGCGATGCTCTATGTTGTCCGGACTTTCCTCGTTGATTGCTCAACGCGATAGCGTATTACGGCAGTGCTAAGGTAGGATATATATTTCTGTTGCGCCATAACCATAGAGATGATGAAGCCTGTTAACGAATGATTTAACATCTTTTTTATGGCGAAGCAGTTCGTGTATTTCATCCTTCAGTTTTCCTGTTCCAATGCCATGGATGACAGTTATTTCTGTGAGTTTATGGGCAAGTGCCTCCTCATAAAATTTTTCAAATGCTTTGAGCTGCATGTCAAGAATTTGCACAGGCGATAAACGGTCATGCTGGTCTGACAATTTATCTGCATGAAGATCGATCAATGTTCTTCTTGGTGGAAGATTGGCTCTTATTTTATCTGCAGGATAAACCTTGAAACCAGCAGCTGTGAGCCTGTTGATGTCAAAGCGTTCCTGCTCTACATCCTTAATGGGATAGGTCTCAAATAAATTAATGTTGAATGAAGCCTTTTGTGCTTTCAAGACATCTTCAGATAATTTGAAGATCTGTTTGGGCTTGGGTTTGAACTGAACCTCAAAATGCCCTACCCTTTTCTTATCAACAGATGCCAGTGAAAAATCAAAATCCATCCTCGGCTGATCGCTTAGGTTCTCAAATGGAAGATCAAATAAATACATTTCATCCAGTGCCCTTATGCTGTTGCGTAAATCGAGCTCTTTTTTGATTCCATAAAAAATGGAAAGTTCAAAAATGAGATCATCATCCGTATGGTTCAATACATAAATACGAAAATAGGATATAATATCATCGTCAAAAACATCCTTATCCAGCACTGGATAGAAAGAAAGCCAAACGCCATCACGTTCAATGAATCGCTGTACGTTTTTTTCTTTTTTGGGTTGTTCTGCCTTTCCAAATGAAGACTTTTTTTTGAATTCCTTTGGTGCAGTGAAGTCTTGAAAATAGGGGAAATCAATCTGATCAGCATATACAGGAAAGCTGACACCACCCACCTCAATCAGCAGCATTTTCTTGTCAATCCACTCTACAACTGATCCACGCTCACCTGTGGCAAGAACCATTATTTTATCTCCCTCCTGAAATTTCATGATCACAAAGGTAGTCCCTATCTCGCTATTTGTTCAACTTACTGTTGTTCTTGCCATACAGCAGATAGATAGATAGCCCAAAAGCCATCCATCCCCAAAAAACAAGCCAACTTTTAGCAGGAATTTCAACCATCAGGTACATACAACAGGCCACTCCAAGGACTGGAATAAGAGAGTACTTCTTGATAAAAGAAAGTATTGCAAGAAAGCCAGCCAGTATCATAAAAATGATAAAAAGAACTTCCTGATATCCTTCAGTTCCGATATTTATAACAGCATTAATGGTTCTTTCCTGAAACAAGTAAAAAGTAAGTACATAGATCAATGGAAAAATATATTGCGCATTGATGTAAGGGATAGAAAATTTACCTTTCTGCTTCTCAATCCTTGGCAGTAGCAGGACGCCTCCACTGACCAAAACGAATGCAAACAGGGTGCCAATACTGGTCAGGTCTGTAACCAATTTGTCATCAATAACAAGCACCAGTCCAGCTACCAAAACACCTGCAATTATAGTAGAAAAACCTGGGGTTTGGTATTTCTTATTGACCTTACCAAATGATTTTGGGAGAAGGCCATCCCTGCTCATCGCCATCCAAATCCTGGGTTGCCCTATTTGAAAAATCAACAATACACTGGTGGCTGCAACCACTGCACTGACTGATATGAAGAAACCAAATTTTTGCATGTTGATCCGCTCAAAAACAAATGCAAGAGGATCTGCGACATTTGCAAACTCGGAGTAGTTGACCAATCCGGTAATGACCAATGCAATCACAATATAAATCACAGTGCAAATGATGAGGGAATAGATCATCCCTTTGGGAAGATCCCTTTGTGGATTGGCACACTCCTCTGCAGTGGTAGAGATGGCATCAAATCCAATATAGGCAAAGAATACAGCCGAAACCCCCTTCAATACTCCCCCCATTCCATTAGGAAGAAAAGGAGTCCAATTGGTGGTGGTACCATTAGAGAAAATAAACCAGAACCCTACAACGGCGACCAAAAGCAGGACAACTATTTTGATCATCACCATTGCATTGGCGGTACGTTTGCTCTCCTGAATGCCGATGTAAGCCAACATAGAAATGAGTGCAACGATTACAAATGCTGGTAAATTGATAATAAATGGGACTCCTAAAATTCTTGGCGCATTGGTGTAAACCAATCCTGAAACATCTGCACCAGTAGCCAAGGCTGCAACATGGATATTACTGGCAGTCTGATAGCCAACTGTTAACCACTTGGGAAGATCAAGTCCCATGGCATGGAGAATATTGTTGAAATACGCACTCCATGAAATAGCCACCACAATGTTCCCAATGGCATATTCTAAAATAAGTGCCCATCCAATGATCCAGGCAACCACTTCTCCGAAACTCACATAGGAATAGGTATATGCACTACCCGCAACTGGTATACGTGAGGCAAACTCTGCATAGCATAATGCTGTAAAACCACATGTAATGGCAGTAATAATAAAAAGAAGAATAACTCCAGGACCGCCGTTGTAGGCTGCTGAACCAATTGTTGAAAAAATACCACCTCCAATCACTGCAGCAACGCCCATCAGTGTAAGGTCTCTCACATTGAGTACACGATGCAAGCCATTAGCACCCTCCGGGCCTGCATGCAATGAAACCTCTCCATTAAGATCCTGCAAATTCTTTTTCCTGAAAATATTTCCCAAAATATCTGTTTTTATTTGTCTCTTTTGATAAGATAATGAGCCAGTTCAACCAGGGATGCTTTTCTTTCCTTGGATACAGCAATCTCTTCAAGGTGTAAAAATGCCTTTTCAAGATATTGTTCCTTGAGTGCATTGGCCCAGAGGTCAATGCCACAAGCTTTGTAGATGGCCAACACTTTTTCTACCTTGTCCTTGTCTTCCTGCTTCATGAGCTGTTGCAATTCAGCAAGCATGTCTCCTTTTGCAGTTTCAAGTGCATGAATCATCAAAAAGGTCTTCTTGTTGCTTTGGATATCACCTCCTACTTGTTTTCCGAATTTGCTTGGGTCGCCAAAGGCATCAAGATAATCATCCTGCACTTGGAAGGCGATACCCAGGTTTCTTCCAAATTCATAAAGATGTTGCTGGTTGCCCTCACTTGCGCCACCGATGATGGCACCCAGCTGAAGACTGGAAGCAAGCAATACCGAAGTTTTCAACTCAATCATTTTCAGGTATTGATCCAAAGAAACATGATCCTGCTTTTCAAAATCCATATCCAATTGTTGGCCTTCGCAAACCTCCTTGGCTGTTTTATTGAAAAGATGCAGTGTTTTCCTGAGAAATGAAGGGTCGATTTTATTGAGGTAATCATACGCCACCACCATCATCACATCTCCACCGAGCAATGCAGTTGGTTCTCCATGCACAGCATGCACTGTTGGCTTTCCCCTGCGCAGTGGCGCTTTGTCCATGATATCATCATGAACCAAAGTGAAATTATGGAAGAGTTCAACAGCTGCAGCAAGATGGTAAGCATCCTGTTTAATTTCTCCAAACAGCCCATTGCCCATCAAACAAAGAACAGGCCTGATTCTCTTACCTGAATTGGAAAGAAATTCTTCTAACGGATCGTATAGCGTTGCAGGGAAAGAAGGGAAATGCCTATGGTTAAAATAGGTTTCGAATGATTGTTGTAATGTTTCAATGCCTGTCATAAAGTGCCTTTGTTAAGGTGCTCTAAGATAGCAAATGAAGCGTTCTTCTGCTTATTTTTTCTTTTTCTTTGGGGATGTAACCTTGAAGTCTACATCCAGCATCCACTCATAATCAAGCTGGCGCTTGGTCAGGTTGGCTGAAATGACTTTGATCTTTACTGGGTCTCCAATGCGGAAGGCCCATCCGCTTCTTCTTCCAATCAGCGCATATTCAGTTTCGTGATAAACAAAATCATCGTAATCCAACAGGGATGTTGCTGAAACCAAGCCCTCACATTTGTGATCAATGGTTTCTGCCCAAAAACCAAAACTTGCTACACCGGAGATGACAGCCTCAAATTCATCACCAATAAACTGGCGCATGTACTCTACCTGCTTGTATTTATTGGCTGCTCTTTCAGCATCCATGGCAGCACGTTCCCGTTCACTGGAATGCACGCAACGCTGTTCCATTTTTTTGTCTGGTTCAGGTTCTCCATTCAACACATCTGTAAGCACCCTGTGCACCAACACATCAGGATACCTTCTGATCGGCGATGTAAAATGACAGTAATGTTCAAATCCCAGCCCATAATGACCAATATTTTTGGTTGTATACACAGCCTTGGCCATGGTGCGGATGCCCATCTGTTCAAGCACGCGTTGTTCGGGCATTCCCTTTACCTTGGTCAACATCTCATTAAAAGATTTTGCGATCAGTTCAGGTGTATTGGTAAGGAAATGATATCCATATTTCTTGGCAAACTCAACAAATGGAATCAACCTGTCTTCATCTGGCTGGTCATGAATCCTGTATGGGAAAGGCAATGGCTTATTGGATGCTTTGACTTTCGCAACCTTCTCTGCAATGGTGCGGTTGGCAAGCAACATGAATTCTTCAATGAGTTGATGGGATTCCTTGCTCTCCTTGATGACTATGCCAATGGGCCTACCCATATCATCCAATTTGAAACGTACTTCCTGGGATGAAAAATTGATGGCACCTTCCTTCATCCTTTTCTTACGCATTCCTTTGGCCAGCTCATTGAGCAACAACACTTCCTTATCATAAAGACCTGTATCTGTTTCGATGATCTTTTGCACATCCTCATAAGTGAACCGGTGATTGGAATGTATGACCGTTCGGCCAATCCAAACATCTTTGATTTCGCCTTTTGAAGTCATTTTAAAAACACAGGAATAGGTAAGTTTATCTTCATGAGGCCTGAGGGAACAGAGTTCATTCGATATTTTCTCTGGCAGCATTGGTACAACCCTATCTGGCAAATAAACAGAAGTGGCACGTTCAAAAGCTTCCTCATCCAATGCAGAGTCAGTTTCAATATAATGGCTTACATCGGCAATATGAACGCCCAATTCCAACATCCCATCTTCTATCCTGCTAAAGCTTAGCGCATCATCAAAATCCTTCGCGTCTTCAGGATCAATGGTAAAGGTGAGGACATCCCGCATGTCTCGACGTGCAGCAATATCATCTTTGGTAATTGCGGAAGGGATCCTGGCAGTTTCTTCCATGACATTTTCAGGAAACATGATAGAAAACCCTTGCTGAATCAGGATCTCCTTCATGGCAAGGTCTCCCTCCATTTCTCTGGTGATGACTTCAATCACTTCACCTTTGGGGCGCTTATCATCCTTCTCCCAGGAAACAATTTGGGCTATAACTTTTTCTCCATCCTTGGCACCATTCAATGACTGCAGAGGTATAAAAAAGTCAGGTATGGGTTTCTCGGTATCGGGAATAAAAAACGCAAAATCGCGGTTGACTTCAATTTTACCTACAAATTGCTTTTGTTTTCTCTCAATAACCTGGGTGATTTTCCCCTGCAAACGGCCTGCCCTTATATCTCCCTTGGTTACCTCTACCCTTACATGATCACCATGAAAAGCCCTGTTGAAATCATTTGGGCGAATGATGATGTCTTTCTCCAGACCGGGCACAATAACAAATCCCATTCCAGATCTGGTGATCTCAAACTGCCCTTTGTAAAGGGGTACTTCCCGTTTATATTCCTTCTTCCTGTTCTTTCTTCCCATAAAATTCATTTGGATAGTTCCTGATCAAGTCAGCAAATTTCTGTTCCTGACCAAAAAGGAACCTGATGGTGATTGGCAATACAAAAAAAGGAAGATCTTCGATTTTGTCACTGAATTTCATCAACCGCACAGCATCTTTTTCTGTTGTAAGGATGATTTTCTGTTCATCATGAATGCCAGCCAGTCTCTCCTTGATATCCCCCAGATCATCAATGCTGAAAATATGATGATCACTGTAAAATAAGGCATCATATGTTTTCGTAGCCTCGTGGATATACTGAGTAAGGGGTTCAGGATTGGCAATTCCACACACCAGCAAGACCTCTTCTTCCTTGGACAAGCTACGCTTTTCTTTTGTTACAATGTGATAAGGAGTATTGTATTCAATGGTGGTAAAAAAAACTTCCTGACATGGCAGTGGATTCAGCTCCTTCATGATCAAGAACCGTTCATGTTCAGAAACAACTGCTGGGCATTTTGTTACTACGATGATGTCTGCCCTTTTTGCACTGGACTTTTGGTCTCTAAGGTCTCCAGTGGGCAGGTAAAAATCCCTGGAATAAAGATTGGAATACTCAGTTAAAATGATATTGAATCCAGGATTGATTTCGCGGTGCTGAAAAGCATCATCTAAAATGATGAGTTGGGTTTCAGGCCGATCATAAAGCAACTGAGGAATGGCTTCAATCCTTTGCTCACCTACAGCAACAGCAATGTCAGGGTGAGAAAGGTGAAATTGCATGGGTTCATCACCAATTTCAATGGCCGTAGATCGATCATTGGCCAGTACATAGCCCGAAGTTCTTCTTTTGTAGCCCCTGCTAAGTGTTGCAATTGCATATTCCTTTTTCAAGAGGTTTGCCAAGTATTCAACCATTGGAGACTTTCCAGTACCGCCAACAGAAAGATTACCGACACAAAAAATCGGCAAGTTAAAGGTCACAGCACCGATTATATCCCGATCGTATAAGAGATTTCGTAAATGAATAATGAGACCATATACATAGGCAAGCGGAAACAGAAAAAGCCGAAAAGACCGTAAATAAATGTTTTTAAAATGCATAAACACATTCGGGTGTTATGCAAAAGTCGAGCTTTTTATCGAAGAAATCGACATCTTCAATGGAATCAACGGGCGGAAAGAACGAAAGGCCAATTTTCAGTGCATCTTTTCTGCATTTTGACAGAAACCGGTCATAATACCCTTTACCGTACCCCACCCTGTTGCCTGCTCTGTCAAAAGCCAGCAAGGGGATAAAAACTATATCAATATCCATCTCATTAACGGCTACACCTCCGATTGGCTCGGGAATTCCGTATTGGTTTTTCTCAAAAAACATGTCATCATCCTGCAAAAAATGCAACATACTGAAATTGCTCGGGTCAATCTTGGCATAGGTAACCTGCATTCCGGGATGGCGAAAATGCATAAAATCCAACAATGGGATTGGATCGGGCTCATTGCGCTCATACAGTGGAAGGTATGAATGAACGAGGGTGAAATCCGGCAGAGCAAGCTGTTGATAACATATCAACAGAAGATCCTGCTTGGTGTTAACCTCAATCGTATTTAATGCAGCACGTTGGGCACTGAAGATATTTCTGGCTTCAGACTTTTTCATCATCCCTTGGTTTCAATGGGCCGGTTGATGAAAATTGAAAATATGGTTGTTCCGTATTTTCTTTCTGTCCTGAAATAGGGATGATCCTTAAAATCATTCCGTGGAGTATGCTCTAAAATGAACCAACCTTCTTCTGCTAGCAGTCCTTTTTGAAAAATGATCTTTGGAATATCTTCGATATTTCCAAGGGCATAGGGAGGACCGGCAAAAATGAAATTGAACTGCTCATTGCATTCCATCATGTATTTGAACACATCAGATCTGAATAATTTCATTCCGGTAACAGCCATCTGATCTGCTGTCTTTTTGATAAAATTATACATCTCAGGATCCTTCTCAATAATAGTAAGGTCTTTAACTCCTCTTGAAAACAACTCAAAGCTGATGCTCCCTGTTCCTCCAAAAAGATCCAGTGAACGTACAACTGAGAGGTCCATGTTGTTTTCAATGACATTGAATAGACCTTCTTTGGCCATGTCTGTAGTAGGCCTGGTAAAGGGCATGTTGTTGGGTGGATTGATTTTCCTGCCACCGAGTTCACCGCTGATTATACGCATTTGGGAACAAGCAAAAAAGGAGTGAAATAATGGGAAGGCAGATCAGTACCAATTGTATTACTGCTCGAGAAAGAAGGGGAATTTTCCAGATTGATGTTCAAAAAGTATTTACTCAACTCCTTCCATGTAACTGAAGATGAGTCCAATAGGCCACTCACCTCTACCTTTGCCACAGATACATCCAGGCCAAATTTATCAACCACATTCAGCAAATGATAAATGATGTCCTCGGGTGTTTCGTAATCAAATGACTTGGCAATCTGCAATTGCTCTCCCTTTAATACCACCAAATTGAAGCAAGAAGGTAAAACATAGAGCTTGATTAATTGATCTACGCCTGCTGTAAGGGTACGAAAAATTCCCCTGAGGCAGGCACTCATGTATTGCACCTGTCTTGCCTGGGGATATTTATCAAGAACAATTTCAAGCATTGCAGCAGATGAACCGAATACATTGTGCAATTCCCATTGATGAACATCATCCACTGCTATGGCATATTCGATTTGGTCTCCATGAATGGTTTGAATAAGGACTGCATCAAGTTCTTGCTTATACATTGAGGATGGGACCAAAACCATTTCTTTTTGGTTGTGAATGAAAATCACATCATCAAATTGAATACCCACAATTTTTTCAGAGGCCAGCACTGACTGCAAAAAAGCAGCATCTGTTCTTTGCTTGGAAATATAAAGGTCAAAGAAACTCACCTTATCTCCCGCTGGATTGCTGATGGTGATGGCGACATGAAACTGGCCAACTTCGATGCATAGTTTGGCTGCACCATCGGTTGATGAAGTAGTGTTTTCATTGCTGAAACCAAAAGCAGGCCTTATGACCGGTTGAAGCATGACACAAATTTAATGTATTTAGCGGTTAAAAGCGTCCGGGAAAACCGTAGGTTTGCAACCCAGCTTGGCAAATGGGAATGATAAGTGAAAAGTATGGAAGATAGTTTGAAATTGAACATAAGTTACAAGCAGATCCTACAAATGGCAATACCCATCAGTTTTGCCATACTTGTTCCCCAATTTAATTTTCTGATCAACAGCTTCTTCCTGTCTAAATTAGGCCCTGGTTTCATGGGTGCCTCAGGCATTACAGGGGTTTATTACCTGGTTTTTTCGGTGATTGGTTATGGCCTCAACAATGGTCTTCAAACCCTGGTTTCAAGAAGGGCAGGTCAGGATCGCAGTACTGAAATTGGTGGATTGTTCATCCAAAGCGTTTACCTAACCCTGATGATAGCTGCCTTCGGCATCATCTGCACCTATAGTTTTGCCCCAACAATATTTGGCAGTTTTACGGATCCTGCTCTGGCCAAACAGTCAACAAGCTTCTTGTTCATCAGGATATGGGGACTCCCTTTTTTGTATATATACCAAATGCGCAATGCCTTGCTGGTAGGAACCAATCAAAGCAAACTGCTTATTTGGGGTACCTTGGCAGAAACGATCTCTAATGTTGTCCTGGATTATGGTCTGATTTTCGGTAACCTCGGGATGCCGAAACTAGGATTCAATGGTGCAGCCTATGCGAGCATAATGGCAGAATTCATTGGGATGGTGGTTGTTCTTGCTATCATCAACGCAAAGGGAATGAATACCAGGTTCAAATTGTTTGACAACCTGAAATTCAACTGGGAGATCAGTAAGACCATTCTCATCCAATCCTCTCCGATTATCCTGCAATATGCCATCAGCATCATCAGCTGGGAGTTTTTTTTCATCCTCGTTTCTCATGATGGCATGCTGGCCTTGGACGTCAGTCAGTTAATGAGGCTGTTGTTTGGTTTCTATGGAATATTCATTTGGGCATTTGCAGCTACTTCCAGCACGATGGTCTCCAACCTGGTTGGTCAGGGACTGAGCAAAAGAGTGATGATCCTTGTGGGTAGAATAGCCATGCTCAGTGCCGGATCTACATTGGTTGTTTTCATCCCCGTTCAACTCTTTACCAAGGAAATACTCAGTATTTTCAATGATGATGCTGCATTCCTGACCATGGCCGTTCCGGTGTTGAGGATTGTTTCTGTCGCCATTCTGATGATGTCAGTGTCTACAGTTTGTCTTAACGCTGTTACTGGAACAGGCAACACAAAAATCAACCTCATGATAGAAATGATCACCATCGTTATGTACATTGTCTATGTATACCTGGTGATGGAGGTGTACAACCTGTCTATTGCCTGGGGATGGGGATCAGAGTGGGTTTACTGGACCAGTATATTCATCATGTCTTTTGCCTATCTCAAAAGTGGCAAATGGAACAATGCGAAAAGCAGGTCAATCTAAAAAACAAAAACGCCAAATGAGATGTTCATCAACCAATAGCTCATGGCTACTGGCACTGAGGAAAATATCATTTGGCGGCTATGGTTTATTCTGCAGCTGCAGTTACCTTCTTTTTGGCTGATTTTGGTGCAATGATCATGAGCATTCTCTTGCCTTCAAGTTTCGGAAGACCTTCAACCTGACCTACTTCAGAAAGACGTTCAGCAAATTTCAAAAGAACAAGCTCTCCCCTTTCCTTGAACATGATGGCACGACCTTTAAATTGAACATAAGCCTTGACTTTATTGCCTTCCTTTAAGAAATTTTCAGCATGACGGGCTTTGAAATCAAAGTCATGGTCATCCGTACCAGGAGTAAAGCGAATCTCTTTGAGTTCTGCAGACTTGCTCTTTGCCTTCATCTCCTTTTCCTTACGCTTTTTGTCGTAAAGGAATTTGTTGTAATCAATGATTTTGCAAACAGGGGGATCAACCTGTGGAGAAATTTCCACCAGATCAAGCTCCAGCTGTTGGGCCATTTTGAGGGCATCTTGCGTTGAATAAACACCCATTGTTACATTATCACCTACAAGGCGAACCTGTGGAACCCTGATGAAATGGTTGATGCGGTGTTCTGCTTCTTTTCTTGGGAGGAATCTTCCCCTGGGACCGCCCGAACCGGGACGGCTACTGAATGGTCGGTTAGATAATGCCATAGTAACTTTCGGAATTCCTGACGGCATCAGGTGGTATCCGTTTTTATTGTTTTTTGATTAAATGGATTGCCGATTCTTATTTTCAGATGTCAAGGTAGACAATATTTCTGATACTGAACATTGTCCTGCATCTCCCTTTCCTTGTCTTCTTACGGAAACGCATCCCTCGGTCTGCTCTTTTTCTCCAATGACAAGCATATAAGGAACACGCATCAGTTCTGTATCCCTGATTTTCTTACCAACTTTTTCACTCCTGTCGTCCACCTCAGAACGGATGCCTGACTCCAGCAACTGCTTGTTGACCGAGAAAGCATAATCATTGAACTTATCGCTGATCGGAAGAATCTTGACCTGAACTGGAGAGAGCCATAATGGAAATTTACCTGCATAGTGTTCCAACAGGAATCCGATGAACCTTTCATGGGTACCCAATGGAGCCCGGTGAATGATCAAAGGCACTTCAGGCTGGTTGTCTCTATTGGTAAATTGTAAACCAAACCTTCTGCCCTGAGCAAAGTCTACCTGGTTGGTAGCCAAGGTGAACTCACGACCAATGGCACTCCAAATCTGTACATCAATTTTAGGACCATAAAAAGCACCCTCGTCTGGAACCTCAACAAAAGGTATGTTGGATTCAATCAATACCTGCCTTACCATTTCCTCTGTTTCCAGCCAGAGTTCGGGCTCATTGATGTATTTCTGGCCCAGTTTTGCAGGATCATGCAAACTAAGTCGCATCACGTATTTATCGATACCAAATATGTTGAAATACTTGATGTACATGTCATTGACAGCCCTGAACTCGTTGGCAAAATCCTCTTTTGAACAATAAATATGGGCATCATTCATGTGCAAGCACCTTACCCTCATGAGACCGAAAAGCTCACCACTCTGTTCATAACGGTAACAGGTGCCATATTCTGCAAGACGGAGCGGCAGTTCCCTATAGCTCCTGTTTTCGGCAGAGAATATTTTGTGGTGGTGAGGGCAGTTCATGGCCTTGAGGTAGTATTTGACTCCTTCAAGCTCCATGGGAGGATACATGCTTTCCTGGTAGTAAGGAAGGTGTCCACTGGTGATGTACAGGCTTTCCTTTGCAATATGTGGAGTAACCACACGCTTGTATCCTGCAGCAGTTTCTGTTTCCTTTGCCAATCGCTCTAATTCCTCAATAATGACGGTACCATTGGGCATCCACAGGGGAAGGCCAGGTCCTATGTTGTCATCAAAGGTGAAAATCCCTAACTCTTTGCCAAGCTTCCGATGATCTCTTTTTTTAGCTTCTTCCAGCATCAGGATATGCTCATCCAATTCTTTCTGGTTCGGGAAACTCACACCATAGACACGGGTCAGCTGTTTGTTCTTTTCATCGCCCTTCCAATAGGCTCCAGCAATAGATGTCAGTTTGATGGCCTTGATCAGGCCGGTATGAGGGATATGTGGCCCACGGCAGAGATCGGTAAATGCGCCTTGTGTGTAAAAGCTGATCTCTCCATCGGTGAGGCCCTGCAGCAGATCCAATTTGTATTCATCCCCTTTTTCGGTAAAATAAGCAATGGCATCATCCTTAGAAATCTGCTTTCGAATGAAAATATTGTTCTGCTTGGCCAGCTCTCCCATCTTTTTTTCAAGATTGGACAGTTCCTCTTCAGAAATTGTTTTGCCGCCAAGATCCATGTCATAATAAAAGCCCCTGTCAATTGCTGGGCCTACCCAAAATTTCACCCCTGGAAAAGTGGTTTCAACCGCCTCTGCAAGAAGATGTGCAGTAGAATGCCAAAAAGTTGATTTTCCGTCGGCATCGTCCCAGGTAATCAGTTTCAATGCGGCATCCTTGTTAATCGGTGTGGAAGCATCACTGACAACACCATCAATAGCAGCAGCAATGACTTTTTTTGCCAACCCCTCTGAAATACCTTTCGCTACAGCGATGGGAGTTATGCCCAGCTCGTAGCTTCTGACTGCACCATCCGGAAATTGAATATTGACCATTTTGTAAATACGGTTGAATTTGAATGCTTAATTGACTGCAAATTTAACGAAGTATTGGGTAAGCCCCTCTTGAATTCACAATAATTTGCATTGTTGTGATTAAAAAAATGGAATTGTGTAATATTAAGATGAAAAAGCATTCGTTTTTCCCTGAAATTGGAGCTGTTTCAAGGGCAATTGCCCTTTGTGTATTTTCATTTTTGATGTTGGCTTTTCAACAGGCTTCAGCCCAGAAAATGAGCGGACAATGGATTGGCGGATTCACCTCAGCAGATGACCCTTCAGGATCAACCACTGATTATGTACTGGAAATTGAGGTAGCAGGAACGCAGGTAAGTGGATATTCTTACACCTATTTTTCCATGTCCGGTAAACGCTATTTTGTAATCTGCAGGCTAAAAGGAAATTTTGACAAGGGCAGCAAATCTCTTTCAGTCAATGAGGTTGAAACAGTAAAAACCAATACCCCTCCAGATTTCAAGAATTGCCACCAATCGCATCAACTAACCTATTTAAAACAAGCTGACAAAGAAGTCCTTTTGGGTAAATGGAAGCCAGTAGAAAAAGGGAGTGATTGCGGAAAAGGTAATACTGCTCTGGAAAGAAAAATGTTGATCACAACTCCACCATCATCAAAAAAAGACGAAAAAATCAGTCCAAAAAAAGTCGACACCAATCCATTGCAGCAAAAAAATGTGATTGATACAGACCCAAAAGCAACTGCCCCCACCAAGAAACCTACGGATGATAAAATAAACACGATTCCCAAGTCCAATCAGCAGTCGCTTACAGAAAAATCTGTCGATAAAAAGGCTGATCCCAAGCCTGTAATGCCCATGGAAGGGGGAAAAGCCAGGAATCTATCTGAAACTGCCAAAGAAAAACTCACCCAAAGGAGTGCTCAGGTCATCAAAACCATTGATGTTATAGGGCCTTCGATTAAAATTGATATCTACGACAACGGGCAAGTAGATGGAGATACTGTATCCATTTTCATGAATGGGGCACTGTTGATTCCAGCAAAAATGTTGACAGCCAAACCGATTACCATCAATATTGATGTCAATGAAAAAGATGATGTGTATGATATTGTGATGTTTGCAGAAAGCATGGGGACGATTCCTCCCAATACTGCTCTGATGGTGGTAACAACATCAACCAACCGCTATGAGATCAACATCACGTCAACGGAACAAACCAGTGGTTCAATTCGGTTAAGAATTAAACGATAAGACTTAGAATTTAAAATTGTAGGTTACAGATGGTATAGCGGGAAACAGGGACACCTGCTTGGCCTGCACTTGTAGCGTTCCAGCAAATGCACTTCCGGTCTGGTCAAAATAATAGAAATATGGATTTCTCCTATTGTACGCATTGTATAAACTGAAGACCCAGCTGCCTTTTATTTTCCTTTCCTTTTTCGGAACAGGTACATATGTTGCAGAAAGATCAAGGCGGTGGTAAGGCGCCAAACGGTATTGGTTGATCTTGCTAAATTGTTGCGTAAGGACACCCTCAACCAGGTAAAATTTTTCTGGAAGTGATGTGGCATTTCCTGTAGCATAAACAAAAACTGCAGAAAACTTCCATTTAGGATTGAGTTCGTAGATGCCGACCACAGACAAATCATTACGGCGGTCAAACTTCGCAGGATACTTGTTTCCATTGTTCAAACCTGGGAATTTGCGCCAGGACCAGGCCAGCGTATATCCAATCCACCCGGTGAACTTTCCTTTTGTTTTGTTGATGAAGAACTCCGCTCCATAACTCCAACCATTTCCAAATACAAATTCCTCTTCAGGGTCTTTGATGGAAGGTGTGTAACCCTCTCTGTATTCAATCTGGTTTTGCATTGATTTATAGTAGACTTCTACCGAAGTTTCATAGGCATTGTCCTTGAAATTCTTGAAGTAGCCTGCTGCATACTGCCAAGACAACTGAGGCTTGACAAGAAGTGTACTAGGAACCCAAACATCCGTGGGAAGTGTGGTACCTGAATTGCTGACCAGGTGGATGTATTGGCGGTTTCTGCTTACAGAAGCCTTGATAGAAGTCTGATCATCTAAAGTATAGCGCAGGGTGCTACGGGGCTCAAAACCTCCATAAAATTTAACCTGTTCACCGCCATCAAAAACGGTGCTGTCCAATTTGTTTCCATTGGGATCCCGTTTGAATGACTTGAAAGGACCCACTTGTTGAAAGCCACTCCAACGAAGGCCATAACTCAATTGCAAGCGGTCATTTACCTCCCAATCATCCTGAATATAGGCACTCGTTTCCCTGGCATACTTTAACTGGGCATTGTTGGGGTTGAAATTGACAGAATCTTGCCTGCCAGATACGATCGAGGGTGAAAAACGGTGAAAAGTATATTGTAGACCATACTTCAGCTTGTGCTCTGGAGACAAATAATGATCCAGGTCTGTTTTGATGTTGACATCCCTTATGCCGCTGCTGAGGGTAAAGTCAAAATTATTTTGCAAGGCATTCAAGGCAAAATCATAATCGTTGTAAACGACTGTGGTATTCATGAAAAGTTTATTGTTGAACACATGGTTCCACCTTGCAGTAACCGTTGAATTTCCCCAGGGAATGCCTACATTGAACTGGCGTTGTCTGTTCACAAAATCAAATACATCCCTTCCAAAATACCCACTGATGTACAACCTGTCCTTATTGGAAAACCGGTAGTTGAATTTGGCGTTGAGGTCGTAAAAATAATATCCAGATCCATAAAATTGGCTGGTCTTTTTAATAAAAGGCTTGATCAGCGCGTCAATATAGGTGCGCCTTCCAGAGACGATGAACGATGCCTTGTCTTTCTTGATGGGGCCTTGAATGGATAGCCGGGATGAAATAGATCCAATGCCTCCTTCAGCCTGCACCTTGTTCATGTTACCGTCTTTCATGGAAATATCCAATACAGAGGACAATCTCCCCCCGTATTGGGCTGGCATTCCGCCCTTGATCAGGGTTGTATTTTTGATGGCATCCCCATTGAAAATAGAGAAAAATCCAAATAAATGACCTGTATTGTACACAACGGCATCGTCTAACAGAATCAGATTCTGATCAGGCCCTCCTCCCCTTACATACAAACCGCTGTTACCCTCGCCAGCATTGGTTATACCGGGAAATAATTGAAGGGTTTTGAGAGGATCAAGCTCGCCAAAAATTACTGGTACGGAACGCATCCGGTTCATGCTGAGGTCAATTTGCCCCATTTGTGCGTTGGTAATATTCGCATCTTTTCTTCTTGCCGACACAATGATTTCCTGTGATAGGCTTGATTTGGATAAAACAGGCAGGTTAAGCTCCAGGTCTGCATGCAAGCTAATTTTCTTTTCAAAAGGGAAATACCCAACAAAAGAAACAATCAGGGTATACTCCCCCTCAGGAAGGGTTAGCGAGTAAAAACCATATTGATTGCTGCCAACAGCACGACCGGATTCTTTAGCCTGAACAGTAGCCCCAATCAATGTCTCTCGGCTAAGAGAATCTCGGACGTAGCCACTCAGCGTGAAGCGGTTTTGGGCGTTGAGTGCAACAGCATTTGAGAGCAGGAAAATAATCAGGTAAATTTTTCTCACAGTATTCAATAACATCAGACAGGAATGAAAGTTCAAGACAAAGATATATAGTAACTTTGCGGCGCAATAATAAATCATATGCTGGCAGGATTTCAGGACCTTACATTTGAATTTGGAGCGAGAGCAATCGTTGAGGAAGCCACTTGGCATATCCATCCGGGAGAAAGAATTGGATTGATTGGCTACAATGGGACGGGGAAGTCTACCCTGTTGAAACTACTTGCGGGTGAATACCTTCCGAGTGCAGGCACCCTGGAAAGAAGCCGGACAACAAGCATTGGATATTTACACCAGGACCTGCTCAGTTTTGATACGGAGGAAAGCATCCTTCAGGTGGCCATGGGCGCTTTTGAAAGGATCATGGAAATTCAAAAGGAGATTGACCAGCTTACCATAGAACTGGAACAATCGGAGGATGAGAAAAAACTGATCCGGTTTACCGATTTGTTGCATGAGATGGATGTGCTGGATGGCTACAACATAGAACACAAGACCGAGGACGTATTGCATGGACTTGGATTCAAGCAGTCGGATCTTTCCCGTCCTTACAAGGAATTCAGTGGAGGATGGAGAATGCGTGTGCTGTTGGCCAAGATGATCTTGATGAAGCCTGACCTGCTCATGATGGATGAACCGACCAACCACCTTGACCTTCCATCCATTGAATGGCTGGAGAAATACCTGATCCACTACCAGGGAGCGGTTGTGATTGTAAGCCATGACAAATTTTTCCTGGACAGGATGGTCAACAAGATTGTTGAGATCTACCAGCGCAAACTCAATATCTATTCCGGCAACTACTCTTATTATGAAAAAGAGAAGTTGATCAGGATGGAAATGCAACAAAGGGCATTTGAAAACCAGCAGGATTTTATCCGCCAACAGGAAAGGTTCATCGAAAGGTTCAAGGCCAAGGCCTCAAAGGCTGCACAGGCACAAAGTGTTCAAAAGCGGCTTGATAAAATAGACCGTGTAGAAGAAGCATCCATCGAAAGGCCCAATATCAGGATCAACTTCAGTGTAGACAAGACACCTGGTAAAATCATATGTTCATTAAAGAACCTCAGCAAAAGATTTGGAAACATTGAGATTGTTGATTCCGCAGATGCAGAAATTGAAAGGGGCGACAAAATTGCCTTGATTGGGGCCAATGGTAAAGGAAAATCAACCCTTCTGCGCATCATCGCAGACAGGGAAACCTTTGAAGGTGAAAGGAACTGGGGACACAATGTTGACGAGAGTTTCTATGCCCAGCACCAGCTTGAACACCTTAAGCTGGATTATAATATTTTAGAAGAACTTCAGACGGCAGGCAGCAAGAAGACAGACATGGAGCTGCGGACAGTGCTGGGATGTTTCCTTTTTAGTGGTGATGATGTAGACAAAAAGATCAAGGTATTGAGTGGAGGGGAAAAAGCCAGGGTGGCATTGGCCAAAACCATCATCAGCAAGGCGAATTTCCTGATGCTGGATGAGCCGACCAACCACCTGGACATGCACTCTGTTGATCTGCTGGCAGATGCCTTGGATAAATACGAAGGAAGCATGATTTTGGTTAGCCATGACCGCTATTTCATCTCCAAAACGGCCAACAAGATCTGGGAAATTGTGGACGGAAAAATTGTTGAATTCAAGGGTGGTTATACTGAATGGTATGAATGGAAAGAGAGAATGGAGAAAAATGCTGTAAAAGAACAGCTCAACAAAAAAGAATTAAAGCCTGAGCCGGTAGTTGAAAAGAAAAAAGAACCTACTCCCCCACCCAGCCAACCTGTTCAGGGCAACAATGCCATTGATAAGGACAAGCAAAAAGAAAAGAAAAGATTGCAAAGACAGTTTGATGAACTGGAGGCGAAAATTGCAGGATTGAAAAAAAGCAAAGCCGAAGCAGAAGCTGCATTGGCAGATCCAGCGATTTATTCAAACCGCAATGCGTTTGTTGAAGCAGAAACAAAATACAACAAGCTCCAAACGGAATTAAGCAGCAGTGAGAAACAGTCCGAACAAATTTTTGAAGCCTTGATGAATTTGGACTAAGTAAGCATTTGCTTCTGGTTTTTTATTAAATTGCTGTATGACCCCAATACAAAGGCGTGAAGCAATAAAACAACTTTTCTGCATCACTGCAGGGATGGCCCTCATTCCATCCTGTATGAATGACAGAAGTAAGTCTGGTATCCTCCTGAGCAAAATCACCATCAATGCTGCGGAGGAAGGCATGTTAGCAGAACTTTGCGAAACCATCCTTCCAAAAACTTCGACCCCAGGTGCAAAAGACATTTCATCACACCTTTTTGTACTGAAAATGGTGGATGATTGTAGAAAAAAAGAAGACCAAGATAGATTTATATCAGGCATGAAAGCCTTCCAGGAAAGATGCAAATCCACTGTTGGAAAGGACTTTGTAGGCAGCACAATGGATCAAAGAAATACAGTGCTTGCTTTCATCCTTGCAGACAAGGATGAGGAAAGCGACCTGAAATATTTTTTCAAAACGGTAAAGGGGTTGACAATTCAATCCTACACTGCTTCTGAATTTTTCATGACCAAGGTTCAGGTCTATGAATTGGTACCAGGCCGCTATCATGGCTGTGTTACCGCATAATCACCTCTTAACTAACAAAACAATGGGCAGCAATAATAATACTTTCGATGTCATCGTAATTGGATCAGGCTTGAGTGGCGGATGGGCTGCCAAAGAATTTACCGAAAAGGGACTCAAAACCTTGGTTCTGGAAAGAGGCCCTGAAGTGAAGCATTTGCGGGACTATCCAACCACAAACATGATGCCCTGGGAGTTCCCACACAGGAATGAAATGCCACAGGAAGTAAAAGATGCCAATCCCGTCATCAGCAAATGTTATGCTTTCAGGGAAGATGCAGCGCATTTTTTCGTGAAAGACAATGAGCACCCTTACACACAGGAAAAACCTTTTGATTGGATAAGGGGATATCAGACAGGAGGAAAATCCCTGATGTGGGCCCGTCAAACACAGCGCTGGAGTGCTTATGATTTCGAGGGGCCTGAAAGGGATGGATTTGCCGTAGACTGGCCCATCCGTTACAAAGACCTAGCCTCTTGGTATAGTTATGTTGAGAAATTTGCCGGAATATCTGGCAACCGCGACAATATTGCTTCCCTTCCCGATGGTGAATTTCTGCCCCCACTGGAACTCAGTTGTGTAGAAAATTATTTTAGTGGAGTTGTCAAGCAGCATTTTGAAAACAGGCATGTTATTTATGGCAGGTGTGCACACCTGACCGTACCACAAAAAATCCATTTGGAACAAGGAAGGGCACAATGTCAAAAAAGAAACCTTTGCCAAAGGGGTTGCCCATTTGGAGGATATTTCAGCTCCAATTCAGTAACCCTTCCCTGGGCTGAAAAGACAGGAAACCTGACCATGATTTCTGGAGCTGTTGTACAATCCATCAATTATGATGAAAAAACTGGAAAAGCTTCAGGCGTTGCAGTAATCGACGCCAAGACGCACAAGGCCACAGAGTATTTTGCCAGGGTAATCTTTGTAAATGCTGCTGCATTGAATACCAATCTGATTCTCCTGAACTCCACATCCAAACGTTTTCCCAACGGATTGGGGAATGACAATGGATTGTTGGGCAAATACGTGGCCTTCCACAATTACAGGGCCAGGGTCTCTGGAAAGTATGACGGATTTCTTGACAAAACAACAGACGGAAGAAGTCATACCAGTGCCTATATTCCGAGGTTCCGCAACGTGGAAAAACAAGAAACAGACTTCCTAAGGGGATATGCAGCTGGTTTTTCTGCGAACCGCGGTATCAAAAGGAATACCGATGGTTTTGGCATGGAGCTGAAAAATAATCTCGAGAAAAAAGAACTGGGTCTTTGGAATGTGGGGTCTCATATGATGGGAGAAACCATTCCCAAGGAAAGCAATTATGTTGCACTGGACAAAAATAAAAAAGATGAATGGGGCATACCTTTGTTGAGCATCAGCATTGACTACGACAACAATGACGAAAAAATGGTCAAGGATTACCAGGAACAAATGACCATGATGTTTGAAAAAGCCGGTTTCCAGGACATCACCACAACCGATTCAAAACAAGCCCCTGGCCTGGACATCCATGAAATGGGAGGAGTGCGGATGGGACACGACACAAAAACCTCCATGCTCAACAAATGGAACCAACTTCATGAATGCAAGAATGTTTTTGTTACAGACGGCGCCTGCATGACTTCCACTTCTACCCAAAACCCATCCCTTACCTATATGGCCTTGACAGCAAGGGCTGCGGATTATGCAATGAGTGAGATGAAGAAGGGGAATATGTAAATATTCTTATCCTGAAGCTGAGCAACACAGTCTTTTGAATTTGATACCAATTAAGAAATCCAATCAATAAGTAACCCACTGGAACAAAAACCCCGTAATCAAATTTGCATAATTGCCAATTACATTGCTAAGCACTCCAAGGATGATTCCAAGAGAAGCCAGGCCAAGATGAAATGAAACTGCTACAACAGAAGCTGAAGCTGGTCCACCAATATTTGCCTGACTTCCTATGGCTATATAATGCCATGGAGCTTTCATTAATTTTGCACCTACAATCAAAAAAAGCAGATGCGTCAGAAGCCACAATATGCCAATGATAAAGAATGAATAGTTCAACTGAATATTGTCCAATTCAAGTTGTGAACCTATTGAAGCAATAACAAAAAACAACATGGTATTCCCCAATTTCGTCCAAAATTGGACTCCATTTTTAAGCAGATTGGTCATTGACAAAATCAATCCAAATGAAGTGGAATATAAAATCAACCAAAAGGATTTTTTTTCAAGAAAGGAAAAAGCATCGGAATCAGTCAATCTAAGTTTGGTATTGAAATAGGCAGCAGAAAAATCAGATGAAAAGATGACCAAAAAATAGACAATACCCAATACCATGAGCTGAAAGAAATAAAAATGAAGCTTCTTTTTCCCAATTGCTTCCTTTTCTTTTTGTTCATTTTCAATGAATGTAAAATCAATCTCTTTTTTGCCAGTGAGCCAACGATTGATGGGATGCTGAATTTTAACGGAATACAGCAAAAAAAACATCCAGATATTCTGCAAAATGACATCAGCCGCAAGTGAAGTCAAAAAAAGTGATTCACTGGTGCCATATACTTCTTTCATACTGAGTAATCCAGGAGTGCCATTGATCCAACTTCCCGCAATACAAATCAGTCCTCGCCAAGTGGCTTGTTCGCCTGCTCCAGTTAAAACTGCCGGATCAAACAAACCGTATACAAACAGAGCAATAGGACCTCCAATAACTATACCAACAGTGCCAAACAGAAAAACTACCAATCCCTGACGCGTAACCTTAAGAAGGTCTGGAATATGAATAATGGAAGTCAGTACAATGAGACTTACTGGTAAAATGATGTTCATGGAAAGTTCTCGGATTGTATTTCCCCTGGCAACAAGGCCTGTATTGGTGGCAATGGTTGGAAGTAAATACAAAAACAAAATAGGTGGAATCCATTGATAGAGCTTCTTAAAAAAGCCCGAAGACTTCCCTGAAGACCAAGCAACAAATACAGTAATACCTGCTATCAATAAAATGGACGGAAACTCTACAATTGCATTCATTGATTCAATGTTGACTCCATTAGTCTCTGTAATTTAATGCAGGAGTTCGGTTTCCAATGAGGGGAATGTATTTGAAACCTTCACCACGTGCCTTTGTCCATTCCGCCTTAGCCTTTTCAATGATGGTTTTATCACTGAGCAGGTCAATACCCATTAAGGTCAGGGTTTTTGCAGCCACCATCATGCCTTTGGTTCCTATTTCGGTTCCACCACAGGCAACTGCCTGCCAACTGTGCGAAGGAGTACCGGGGATCCAAGTCGCAGCCCTAAGACCGACTGTTGGAACCACCCAACTAACGTCAGCAACATCTGTAGAGCCCCCTGAACGGTTGTCATCACTCAATTCCCTGTATGGCTTTACTTTAGATGCATCAGCAATTGAAGGTTTTTCTCCAATGAATGATTGTTGAATTTTGTTGCCAAATTCAACTTCAGCTGAAGTATAGGTAACACCACCCACTTTTGACATGTTTTGATGCATGTACTTGGACAGGATATCAACAGGTAGCACCTCATATACACCTCCGATAATTTCATATTCCATTTTTGTTCCTGTACCAAGCGCAGCACCTTCGGCTGCATTGACCAGGCGATCAAACAAGTCCATGAGTACATCCCTGCGGGGATGCCTCATGTAGTAATATACTTCGGCATAATCAGGAACAACATTCGGCGCCTTTCCACCATTTGTAATGATATAATGCATTCTGGTATCAGAGGGTATATGTTCTCTCATCAAATTGGCCATGAAGTTCATTGTCTCAACGCCATCCAACGCAGAGCGACCATTTTGTGGGGAAGCAGCAGCATGAGCGGAGGTACCCTTGAACCTGAATTTGGCTGTTTTATTCGCCAACGAAGTGTATGGATTGGCCTCATTTTTACTGTCAGGATGCCAATGCATCACTACATCTACATTGTTGAAAAGTCCTTCCCTGACCATATATACTTTTCCTGAGCCACCTTCCTCTGCGGGTGTTCCAAATACTTTGATCGTGCCTGAAATATTGTTTTTTTCTATGTGATGTTTCAATTCAATGGCAGCAGCAGAGGATGCCACACCAAACATATGATGACCACAACCATGACCTGCTATTCCTCCCAGAGATGATTTTTCAGGAATTGCATCTTGTGAAAGTCCTGGAAGTGCATCAAACTCCGCCAAAATCCCTATCACAGGTGAACCAGATCCATATGTTGCAACAAAGGCCGTAGGAATCCCCGCAACACCTGAGTCTATGCTAAACCCTTGATCTATCAATGTTTTCTTGAGCAACGAAGAACTTTTTACTTCCTTGTATCCAACTTCGGCAAAATTCCATATTTGAAATGCCCGTTCTTTATAATAATCGTATTGTACATCAAGATTGGCGATTGCCTGATTTTTTTGTGAGGTCAGCCCATCTACTGTTGTTTTTTTCTGAGAGAAAACAAACAGATTCGCCAATAATGCGAAAGTCAAAAGGAAAATAATTCTACTGTTCATTCAGAAAATGTTGGAGGATAATGATAAAAACAAGGCTCCCCAAATTGGAGAGCCTTGTTTAATATAAAGCAGTTTATTGATTTACCTGTGTTTTCAAATACAAATCAGGAATGGGTTTGGGCAATTTAGGATTTGCATTGATTTCATTTTGTGCATAAATCACCCTTTCTGGATGTTGGGTAGCCGTTGGCGTTGTGAAGGGAATAGGAACATTCACATCGTTTTCAGTCTTGCGCAGCCTTCTTGCATCATTAAATGGAAGAATGGTACCATACAATGAAACATAGCGTTCTTCAATGATTTCTCTCATCAAGGCCTTGTCTGCGGTAAGCGTGCCCCTGTTTTCAATTCCACCAGGATTGAAATCAGCAGCAACATAGGCATCGTACAAAATTGTACCAGCGGTTGCAGGTGCTGCAGCCAGACCAAGGTTGGTTCTCAAATGAGCTCTTAGTCTGTTCAACTGAAGAAGTCCTTCAGCAAATCCAACCGTTCTCATTCCTGCTTCGGCAAGAATCAATAGGTTCTCCTCAAATGTCACCAAAGGCATAGGAGCATTTTTTGCCGCTACACCCAATTCTGTAGTAGCAGCAGTTCCCACGATCCTATAGTATCTTGCCCTGGCATCTTCATTTGTTTTGGTATTGTTTCTGTTCCCAACAGCAGCTGCTCTCAGGAGGTTCTCATGCATGTAAGATCCTGCAGTAGCAAGGAATCCACCACGTTGATCAATCAGAGTATTCAACAAGTTGAAATCACCATCTGCAACCAATGCTGGGGGGAAAAATTTCCATGACAGGTTAGAAGCATTGATTCCATTGAGCGCGGCTGCATAAGCTTTGGCATATTCCTTTGTTTCCATAAAATACCTGGCTTTTAAGGTGTTTGCAACCCTTAACCAGGTGGTGCTTCTTCCAGCAAAGAAAATATCATTAGGAATTACGGCCAATGGAGATACTGCCGTCAAATCTACAATTGCATCATCCAGTAGTTTTTGAATTCCGGCATAAACGTCAACTTGTTTGTCAAATTTGGGGATGGGGAACTCATCATTGGCCCTTTCAGAAAAAGGGATATCACCATACAAAGCGGCAGCTGTACCCAAGGCATTGGCTTCGATGATCTTGGTAATACCTGCATAAGACTTATTGGCAGGAAGTTTTGCCCTGATCACACTGGCTTGTTTTGCTATGCCTTGATAAACGTATGTCCAGGTATCATTGGATTCTTCACCTGAAATACTGTATTCTCCCAAACTTTTATAGAGAAGCGTAGCACCCTTGTATTGCCCCATCCACATTGCAGTAATGCGCTGAATATGGCTTGCCTGAACTGTAATGTTAGCCAATTCAATTCCTTTCAGCAAGGTTTCGGCATTGACAGCTGTTGGGTTATTGGGGTCAATATTTTGCCCTTCGTATACTTTTGAGCAGGAAACCAACAATGTGGTAAAAACTGCTATGATGAATATTTTTTTCATGTTTGTCTTTTGAAGATTGCGATTAGAAATTCAGTTTAACAGTGAACAACCAGGAACGTGTAGATGGGTTGGTGAAAAATTCCTGCCCAAAACCATTGTTCACACCAGATTGATTGACTTCTGGATCGAAGCCAACGATATCTGTCCAAAGGAAAAGATTTCTGCCTGTAAGTGAAAAACGCATTGAACTGAACTTGGTTGCCTTTTTAAAACCTGGTGTGCTGAGTGTATAACCCATAGAAACCTCCCTCAACCTTGTCCAGCTTGCATCACCGATGAAAAATTCACGTATCGCTGCAGCGCCCAATCCAGCTCCGCGAGAAGTATACCATGCTTCATCCAAAAGCACATTTCCTTTACCATAATTGCCGATATTTCCCCTTACAGTTGTTCCTGCAGGGAAAGAAACTCCATTTACATTTTTCAATGTTTCAGTCAATGTAATTTCTTTTGAAACATCTTCATGGGTTCCAAAATTGTAAAGTACTGATCTTGTTCCTTCAGAAATGTCTCCGCCTTGTGCTGTTTCAAAAAGGATATTGAAATCGAGGTTTTTGTAATTCATGGAAATACCTGCCCCACCTCTCCAATCTGGGTTTGGATCTCCAATTACACCTTGCTCGTTGTCAATATTTGGAAAGCCATTGGCATCCAGAATAAAATTACCCTTGTCGTCTCTTAAAGCACGAGGCCCCCAGAGTACACCAAGCTGGTACCCTTCAACTGCCCTGGAACTTACAGACTGACCGGTCAGGTCAATTGTACCAGCTCCACTCAGGCTTATGACCTTGTTCCTGTTTCTGCTAAAGTTTGAAAATACCTGAAGGTTGAAGTCTTTCTTTTTAACCAGATCATACTTCAAATCTGCCTCGAAACCCCTGTTTTGCATGTTTGCGGCATTGCTATACTGGCTGGTAAATCCACTTGATGGTGGAAGACCAACATTCAACAAGATATCAGTTGTTTTATTTTGATAGTAGGACATTGACAGACTGAGTTTGTTGTTCAAGAAACGTAAATCTGTTCCGAACTCCCACTCCGTCTTGATTTCAGGCCTGAGATTATCATTCCCCTTAATATTATTCAATCTGTATCCACCCCCAAAATTGGTAAGGGCTAATCCATCATCGTAAGCATTATACACGCCAGTTTCATAAGTAGTTGCAAAATTATAGGCAGATGGTTGAACACCAACCTTACCCCAAGCAGCCCTTATTTTACCAAAACTCAAGAAATTCTCATTCTGGAAAATAGGTAGTTTACTAAACTGCCATGCCACGTCCGCTGAAGGGTAGAAGAAACTTTTGCTAATGGTTGAAGCAGCCTCCAAGGCACCGGAAACGTTGAAAAACAATTGGTCCTTGTATTCAAGATTTGCAGTAGAATACCCACGATTGGAACTTCTATGCAAAAGACTGTTGATGACACGGGTATTGGCATCTGCAGAGAGAATGAAATTTTGAATATTGATATTATCCAAAAAATTACTGGCCTGGCCATAAAGGATGTCTCTTTTGCGGTCATTGGCATTGGCACCAACAATCAAAGTACCTTTCAGATCAGAAGTCAGGTCAGTACTGGCCCTTGCAATCAAATCAATGTTCTTTTCAATTTCTCCGATTTTTTCATTGCGATAAGAGCCTACAGACCTTTCACCGGCGGAGCCTACAGGAAAGAAATACACGCGGCCATCATTGGTTGCATCAATACCACTTCTGAGGATAAGGTCTAACCAAGGTAATGGGTTGGATGTAATCTCAGATGAAATAAGGAAACGATTTACATTAGAATTGGCTACTTGATTGTAAATTGTCCAGAGAGGGTTGTTGAAAGTAGGCTGAACATTATCACCTCTGTACCTGCGGTATGACCTGTGCCTGTTCCTGAATTCAACACCATTGTTATCAAAAAAACTTCCGATGTAATCTGTATTGTCAAAATCAGGCGCGGTCCTTAGCAATCCAAGGTACAAACCAGCAGTGTTTGAATTGTTTTGGACCCTGTCAGACTTTATGTTGATAAAAGCAGCTTTGTTGCTGAATTTGATGTATTTGCCAAGATTATGATCAGAATTCAAGCGAACTGAATTACGGGTATAATTGCTGCTGGCTTTTATTATACCAGTTTGCGTTAAATTTTCAAGACCAAGGAAAAATTTAGACTTATCATTTCCGCCACTCAAAGAAAGTGAATTTTGCCAAAAATTACCTTTCCCAAATACTGCATCAAAATTCTTATCAACATAGTTATTATTGTTGTTTTTACCTCCGTTGACTTGGGTAGCCGTTCCTGGCGCTACTGTATAGTATTTATTACCAGTAGCATAGCCTTGGAAATAAGAAGTACCAGATACAACATCTTCGGCACCAGAGCGATTGGCAATTTTATCTCCCCATGAGTTAGTAGCAGTCGGGTTAAAGCGTCCAAGTGATCCTTGGCCAAAAGTCTTTTGCATGGGATGTTTCTTGTTGATCTCATCAACAGAGTAGGATGAGCTGAAGGAAATGTTCAAAGAGCCCGCCTTCCCTTTTTTTGTTGTTATTACAAGCACTCCATTGGCAGCCCTTGAACCCCACAACGCTGAAGCTGATGCTCCTTTTAAAACCTGAATGCTTTCAATATCATTTGCATTGATGTCGTTGAGCCTGGATTGCTGAACAACACCGGTACCAGTTGAACTGGAACCATTTCCATGAATTTCTGAATTACTGATGGGAATACCATCTAAAATGATCAATGGCTCAGATGCACCAGTAATGGTATTGGCACCCCTGATCCGGATGTTTGCTCCTGCACCAGGATCTCCTGTTGACCTGGTGATTGAAACGCCAGATGCTTTACCTGCCATGCCCTGCAACAGACCCGTTTCTCCTGAACGAACAACTTCTGGGGCACCAATTTTTGAACTGGCTGTACCGAATTTGTCTGCCCTTTCTTGAAAGCCAAGAACGGTAACCACTACATTTTCAAGTTCTGCAGCTGCAGGCTTCAAAATGATATTAAAAGTAGAAAGATTGCCAACAGCAATCTCCTTTGAAACATAATTGGTGAAACTCGCTACGATAATGTCTGATTTTCCTGGGACAGATAATTTAAATGATCCGTCTGCACCAGTACTTGTAGCAATTTTAGAACCTTTGACTGTGACGGTTGCTCCTGCAAGCGTCGTACCATCTTCGCTGGAAACCGTACCTGAAATTTCTTTTTGTTGGGCAAAGGAGGAGAGACTACATCCTAGCACCAACAGAAAGGATAAAAGAAAGCCTTTAATCATAGTTTAACATTTTAGTGGGGCAATATTACAGAATAATGAAATTACTTATGTAATTAAATAGTTCTATCCACATAGGTGTGGAAAACCTAATTAAAAGATGTAAAGTTGAAATTGTGACTATTCCAAATTGGTCAAAATGGCCAGTCAATCTTTTTTAATACCGTCAGATATGAAGTATCAAAATTTTCCGACGTCATTAGATGATCAGAGCCTGAAATAACCTTATCTGCTGGCAACATACTGCAACAAGAATCATCACCTGATAGTTCAGGTTGATGAATTAAGTATTTTGACAATTCATTGCCAATTGAATTAAAATTTGTCAATTCTTCGTTTCTAAGCTTAATGTTAATGTTATTTTCTTGATTTGCGGCAATTATGAGATCCCATTGTTCAGGATTAATACTTCCTTGATAAACAATACACTCGCCAGTATTTGTCATTTGGATTTTATAACTACCAGACACCTGGGCACCATCTTCACCACTACCATATACAGAAAGATAAACTTCCTTGGTAATATTATCACCCAAAAATATATGTTCTATGTACCCAACTGCTACCCTTGGCGTTCTTGTATTTGCTGTTGGGCCACCGAAAATTGGATCCCATTTAACCAGCGTTTCAATATTTTGACCACGTCCTAATTGGTGCAAGTTTATAGTCATATAAATAAATCCAATAACCAATATTATGAAAAGAAGCTCTATCAAACCCGTTAATTGTATTCAAATTGGTTTATTTATTGGTCTTTTTATAAATACTAAATATATTTTTTAATTATTTTTTTTTAATTTATTACACATAAGTAATTATCTTAATTTAATATACTTAAGTAATTATTTTAGTAAGTTTTTATCAATGCACAAATTAATTATACTTTTTGATGAAACATTTTTGCATTTAACTGGTCCAGTCAGGTCAAATATTAAACGAAAGTTAAATTCTGAAACAATTATCTTTATCCACAAATAATACACATATTATTGTATATTTATCAACAAAAAATACACATATTCATTTTAAATTTAATAATAGGCTTAACAAAATAATATAAAGATATCCTCCGTTATAGTTTGGTAAACATTCAATACCCCAATCATGAAAAGTTTAATTATACCCACCATAATCACCTTTTTCCTTTCAATTGGATTAGGATTCAAAGCAGAAGCTCAAAGACTATTTGATGTAGTGCCTGAGCATGGTCAATTCCAAAATAAATTGATTGAAGATGCTTTAACAATGAATACATATGCTTCCTACAACAATACAAAGTCTATTTGTAAGTGTCCCTATTTCGATGACAGTTTAAAAGTTAAGTGAAAATCTTACTTTTAAACTATCAAAATGAAAAAGACACGATTCACGGAGGCACAGATTGTAGCCGCCTTAAAAAAGCAAGAGACAGGTATTCCAGCCAAAGAGATTTGCAGAGAGTATGGTATTTCTGAAGTCACATTTTACAACTGGAAGTCAAAGTACGGAGGAATGAAGGCTTCTGATGTCAAACGACTCAAAGATCTCGAAGAAGAAAACTCCCGTTTAAAACGGATGTTTGCAGAACTCAGCATGGACCACGCCATCTTAAAGGATGTCATATCAAAAAAAGGCTGGGGCCCTGCAAACAAAGGGAACTGACAGAGTCGATCGTTGAGGATTATGATATTTCTGTTAGCAGGGCCTGTAAACTGACTTCTTTGCCTCGCACCATGTATTACTACAAGAGTCAAAAAGATGACACGGAGGTCATTGAAGTGCTGCAAGACTTGGCATTTAAACATCCCACTTATGGGTTTCGTAAACTGTATGCATATATCAGAAGATCTGGTAAGCAGTGGAACCATAAAAGGATTTACAGAGTGTACAAGTTATTGAAGCTGAACAGAAAACGAAAAGGCAAACGTAGACTTCCTTCAAGAGTTAAACAGCCGTTAGTAAAACAAGAGCAGATCAATCAAAGCTGGAGCATGGATTTTATGAGTGATAGTATGGTAGGTGGTAGAAGGTTCAGAACCTTTAACTTGATTGACGACTGTACTCGAGAAGTCCTTGCTATAGAAATTGACACATCCTTATCATCCAAACGTATCATTAGAACACTTGAAAGAGTAATTCTTGATAGAGGTAAACCAAACATCATTCGAACAGATAATGGACCGGAGTTCACATCAAAAGACCTTGAACTTTGGGCAAGAGATCATGAGATTAAGATCCAATTTATTCAACCAGGTAGACCAATGCAAAATGGATATATCGAACGATTCAACAGAATCTACAGAGAATCTATCCTTGATGCATATCTTTTCTTCGAACTTGATCAGGTGAGAACGCTTACTGAAGAATGGATGGATGAATATAACCTGAGAAGACCTCATGAGTCTCTTGGAAATCTGACACCGAATGAATGGAAAATGAAACAATTAAAACCCGAATTATCAACTTTTAAATTGTAGGAGAAACGGGGTACTTACATATTGTACAACCAATTAGTTTACCAACCCCGCTCATACAGGATATGGCTAAAGAGGTTTATGTAAAATCTTATAAAGTTGATTATAAAGGAGGTACACGGTATTTTCCTTCAAGTGTTGAAGGTGAAACTTTCATGAGACAGCTAAACAATAACTATCAAAACAATTTGATACCTAACCCTTGAAATGTTATTGGCTATTACACGTCATGCTTGGTACAGGGGCTTGTTGATTATGGCCGGTGGAACACAAAAGCGCTACAAATCAAATAAAAATATTATCAGATTTCTACCCAGAAATTAGCATAAAATCATAAAGCACTGGGAGTGATTTCAGAAAAAGAGTTGTGATCCCGATTGGATTCGAACCAATGACCTACAGCTTAGAAGGCTGCCGCTCTATCCAACTGAGCTACGGGACCTGGATATCTTTAAGGAGTGCAAAGATAATTTTTTTTAGCTTGCAGACAAAGAGTGAAGTGAACAATGGATGTAAAAATTTCTGCAGGCTGGAAAAAAGCCCTTTCAAACGAGTTCAAAAAAGATTATTTCCTTGGTATAGTAGACCTTCTAAAGATTGAAATCGAGAGCAAACAAGTCATTTACCCTCCAGGACCACTTATTTTTAATGCTTTCAATAACACAGACCTCAAGGATGTAAAAGTTGTGATCATTGGCCAAGATCCTTACCATGGACCCAATCAGGCGCATGGATTGAGCTTTTCGGTTCAAAAAGGCATCAAACCTCCTCCCTCGCTGGTCAATATTTACAAGGAAATTGAAAAAGACCTTGGCATCAACATGCCACGCCATTACGGTGACCTTACCCAATGGGCCAAACAGGGTGTTCTATTGCTCAATGCTAGCCTGACGGTAAGGGCCAACAATCCCAATAGCCATGCAGGAATAGGATGGCAAATCTTTACAGATGCAGTCATCAATCTGCTCAATACAGAAAAGAAGAACATTGTTTTCCTGCTTTGGGGTAACTTTGCAAAGGAAAAGGGAGCGCACATAGATGAATCAAAGCACCTGGTGCTCAGGGCTATGCACCCCTCACCATTTGCTGCGGACAAAGGTTTTTATGGCTGTAAGCATTTTTCGAAGGCCAATGAATACCTCATGCAAAGTGGCATTGACCCTATTGATTGGATGATCAAAGCATAACAAGATGATTAAAAATATATTGGGAAGGTTGTTTACGGTTTGGGGCGGAATTGTTTTTGTAGTTTCGATGTTGGTCTTTATACCCGCAGTATGGGTTACGGATATATATGCAGAGCCTAAAAGAACGGCTTCATTTATGCAAGTTATTAGGATGTGGATGGCTGTTTTCTTTACCCTCAGCGGAGTTCGGCTCAGGATTTTGGGCAGAGATCATTTCAAAAAAGGTGAAAATTATATCGTTGTTTGCAACCACAACTCTATGATGGATGTGCCATTGTCTAGCCCGGGCATCCCAGGTGCCAATAAAACCATAGCAAAAATTGAGATGGCCAAGGTCCCTGTTTTTAGAATTATCTATAAAAGAGGATCTGTATTGCTGGACCGCAAAAGTGATGTCAGCAGAAGGGAAAGCTATCTGGCCATGAAAAATGTGTTGGAGAATGGGATGCACATGTGTATCTATCCGGAAGGGACCAGAAACAAATCCGAGAATCCCCTGAAACCCTTTCAGGATGGCGCGTTTCGTTTATCATTTGATACTGGCAAAAAAATAATTCCCACTGTTATCAGGGGAACAAGAAAAATGCTTCCGCACAACAAAACTTTCTTCTTCTGGCCCGGTAAGGTGAGCATGGAGTTTCTTCCTTCAATAGATCCAAAAGATTTCGCAAGTGCAGGGGAAATGAAAGAATTTGTATTTAATTTGATGTGGGAGAGGCTGGAAAAAGGATGATGGCTTAACGCAATCTTGACTCACTCAGACACTATTGTGTGTAAAAATACCTGGTCCTGTTGATTTTCAGGTCGCGCAGCAAACCTGATTTTGGACTGATGGAAATATTAAAAAACCGGTAAAGCCCAACAGGTGTTACATTGATCGACATTTGCCAGCAATGCAGATCCCTCGAAATAAAAGTAGTGAGGGATTGAAGTTTCATGGTCTTGGTATCATAAAAACCGTTGGCACCAATTTTCCATTTGGGTGAAAGACTGAAATCGCCATTGAAATTGAAACTGGAGGTAAGTTCAGTCTTGTAGCGATAATCTGGCTGCAAGAGATTTGTAAAACTCAGAGAATAAGAAAAGCTCAGGGTCCAAGGTATACTGAAATCAGTGAATTCGGCAGGATTTCGGCGAATATAATCCATCTGCTGCATCATCTGATCATTGGTCAGGTTATCATCCTCTCCCTTCAATTTTTCCTTTTCCGCTTTATCCTTTTCATCTTTTTTCTTGCTCTGAAAACTGGTAGACATGTTGATGCTTCCACTTGTGATGGAGCCCAGTTTGAATTTGCCACCACCCTGCCAGGCATATTCATTGATCCTGTAGCCATTGACTGGATTGGTCTTGTAAGGATCCATTGAGGCATTGGCCGTGATATTGATCTTTTCAAACAGATTACTGCGTGCATAAATGCTGAAAGTCGATAGCTTGAAACTATCTGCCAAAAAATTATACCCCCCTGAAATGCCAAAACCATCCAGCAATTTCACTTTTTTCAATTCTGCCTCACCTGTATCCGTCTTGGAACGAACCTTCATTTCAATATTGTTGTCAATGCCGAAACCGATCCCCCCACTCTCTTCCGAACCGAACGGCCCATAAATGCTGCCATCAAAAACAGACATCAGGGCCTGATTCCCCTGCTTGTCAACCCGCTCACGGTAATAATAGGGCTTCATCAGGTCGGGCTTGTAGTTGATGCCAAACTGTGGTCTCATCACATGGCGGATGGCCTGCACCTTAGCGTCTTTTTTCTTGGACTGATAGGTGCCAAATACTGCAGTGCTGAAGGAGAGACCCATCGACATTTCCCTTGCAGCATTGAACCCTTTCTCCATGGTAGAATCAAGCTTCTCAGTTACTGGATTCCATTTGCGGTAGAATTTCTGGGCATACCATCTTTCCCTGAAAGAGATGTTGGGAGCCACCTGAAAAGGCCCCATGGGTGGCAGGGAAAGGGTAATGGGTATATCATGGCTAGCACCCCATTGGAAGGTATCAATCAACTGTTTGAACCTGAAAGCAGTATCATAAAAGGAGATCTGCCCTTTGTAACTACCACTATAACCCACACCAAGTTTTTCATACCATTTGGATTCCCCCACTGCTTCCTTGGGCTGAAAAGGATAAATGGTATTCATAACTAGTGCAACGTCCGGTAGGTTCAGGTTGACAAGCCGTGTGGATGTGTTCTGGTTATGATTTAGGTTAACAGCAAGATTAAAAGGGGTTCCCTGCCAGGTTTTTTGATAGGAAATAGAGGAACTCAACTGGTTGGTAAAGTTCATGGGTTGCATGTAATTGCCTCCACCCTGTACTGTACCTGTAAAACCTGGATTGGCCAGTGCTCCGTTGGGAACCAACCTAAGGTACTTGCTGCTTCCTGCATTGACATTTGCACTGAAGGAAACTCCGGGGCGGGCCTTGCTGTCCATGCTGTGCGACCATGTAACAAAAAAGCTTTTATTTCTGCTAAAATCAGGATCACCCTTGAAGGCGAACTTGGTATTCTGTAAACTGATGTTGAAAGTTCCACTGTAGCGATACCGCATCCTGTAGGACGGAGAAAAGTTTGCCCTCCAGGATCCATAAGAGTAAAGATCAAACCAGATCTTGGCATCCAGGTAATCGTTGACAGCCTTGTAATAACCCATTCCTTCTAATCCTACTCCAAAATCTTCGGTAACGGTGAATTGCGGAGGAATGATACCTGACTGCCTACCTTTTTTCATGGGGAAAATACCGAAAGGAAGGTAAATGGGAACAGGCACATCTTCAAATTCTGGATGAACAGGGCCAGTGACCACCAGTTTTTTGTTGATAAACTTGGCCTTGCTGAACCTAAAGGCGAAATGGGGGGTATCCAGGTTACAGGTGGTAAATCTTCCTCTAGCAGCAAAAAACGTTTCAGGATCGATTTTTTTCACCTTTTCAGCAAAATTATAGAGCTCGTCTTGCTGAAAAAAAGAACTGTAGGTAAGGCCTTTTTGGCTCTTGAAATTGAACTTGAGGCTATCACTCACCGTAATGGTTTCCCCCTGCTTCATCTTGGCCATTCCAGTTACAATTCCAGCAGTGTCCCTGCCCATTTTAGCAGTAACGTACTGCGACTGCTGGTCAAATACGATTGTTGGGGCATTGACCTGGAGATCGTCATATTTAATTTCTGTCTTTCCGTAGAGCAACATTTTCCTGGCATCCACCTCCAAAACCATTGAATCCTCTGCCTTGTGATCAACGGGTGAAGTTATAGAGTCTGCCGAAAGTTTGAGGTTGAGGGTGTCTACTTTTGACTGTTTGGCCGCTGTATCCTTTTTGTTTGAACTGGGAATGGTATCTGAGAGAGCCATTGTCAACAATGGATGAAATGGGCTTGCTGAGCTATGCTTTGATAATGTTAAAATAGGAAGTAACCCTGAGCATAAAATCAAGATAAAAAGATATTTTAAGCTAAATTTGCTTTGGGGCTGTAGCATAGTTGTGGCAAGCAAAATTAGTCAATTTAAGTTGTAAGATTTTGTGAAGATTCCCAACGGCCTCCCAAACTAAATGAAATTCAATATGGCAAAATCGCTGCATCCGTTTCCACTGGTTTTTGCTTTAGGGTTGATAATGGGTTCAATGGTGGTTGCTCAACCCTCTGCCCGACCACAAAAAATCAAGACCATCATCATTGATGCCGGGCATGGCGGAACAGACCCCGGCGCCCGCGGTGAATATTCTACAGAAGCCCAAATTACCCTTCAAATCTCCCAAAGGCTTGATACATTGCTCAGGAATGAGATGTCTGATACGCGAATCGTGATGACAAGAAATACAGATGTTTACCATTCTGTTACAGAGAAGGCTAATTTTGCCAACAGGGAAAATGGCGACCTGTTCGTATGTATTCATGTAAATGCTGCTCCACCCAGAAAAACCGTTACCGGTTATAAATCTGTGCCCTATTACAAAGGAAAAGGCAGTAAAAGAAAAAAATACTATAGGAAAGCGCCCATTTATGCTACCTCACCCAACCCTGCACACGGAACTTCTACCTATGTTTGGGCTGCAGACAGGTCTGATGAAAAAGCCAAAGGCATCATTGATGATGAAAGATATGAATCCTCAGCTGAGGTAATGGACATTCCTGATGTCAACAGCCCGGAAGCAATGATCAAAGCACGCCTTTGGTCTCAGAAGTTTTTTAAAAACTCTGTAAAACTTGCCTCAATGATCGAAGATGAATTTGTTGCTGTGGGTAGAAAAAGCATGGGGGTTTTACAGAGAAATCATATGGGTATTTGGGTTCTCCAAGCCACCAATATGCCTGCAGTGTTGATTGAAACTGGATTCATCACAGACAAAGATGAAGAAGCCTATTTGAATAGTGAAACCGGACAAATTGAATTGACAAGGTCAATTGCCAATGCGGTATTGAAGTATAAGGCGATGGTGGATGGCAAATAAAGGGTTGAAGAGGTAGAGGGAGGTTGAGAGAGGTTAAACGAATAATATATGATGAAAATATCTAATGAGACGAAGGTTGGTGCGCTGACTGCCATATCCATCACATTGTTGATCCTGGGATTTAATTTTTTGAAAGGAAAAAATCTGTTTGCTAAAAAAGCAACCATGTATGTTACCTTCAAAAGAGTCGAAGGCTTGAATGTTGCGGATGGAATCAAGATCAATGGATTGAGGGTTGGAGCTGTAGAAGGGCTTGAAGAAATGGACAAGAATCTCTCAGAGGTTGTGGTAGCGTTTCAGCTGGTCAAAGAAATCAATATTCCTACTGATTCCTATGCCAAAATAGTTGCGACTCCTCTTGGGTCTACTGCCATTGTCATTACCATGGGCAGTGCCAAAACCTTCCTGAACGAGGGAGATACACTCAAGGGGATGGAAAGTAAAAGCATGGTGGAAGACCTGAAAGAGACCTTGGCACCTACCGTTGATAATGTCAACAGAACCTTGGCCACCCTGGATTCCACCATTAGAAAAATTGGCAACGTTTTTGATGCAGATGCCAAGCAAAACATTGGCATGATCTTGAAAGAACTGGCTTTGACAACCGAAAACCTCAACAGCATGCTCGAACCTGGAAAGGGAAGTCTGGCCAAAACCATCGACAATGCCAATGGATTTGCAGCAAACCTCAAACAGAACAATGACTCCATTTCAGCGTTGGTCAATAACCTGACAAAGGCATCAAGAAATATCGCATCAGCGGATATCAGCAATACCATTTCCTCGCTGGAAAAAGCAACCACTTCACTCAACAACATCCTGACAGGTATCAAAGATGGCAAGGGCAGCCTTGGTAAATTTGCGACAGATGAACAATTGTATAAAAACCTGAACAGTACCAGCAACAGCCTCAACGTTCTCTTGCAGGATTTGCGTTTGCATCCTAAAAGATATGTTCAGGTGTCTGTATTTGGCAAAAAAGACAAAACTGGTCCTTTGATGGCTCCCCTCTCCGATTCCTTGCCCAAACAATAATGATGTACAAACAAGGAATTGCCGTCCTGTTTTTTTTCCTCTTCTGCCTGATGCAAAAAATACAGGCACAGGAAAAAACTACTGATAGCATTACCGCTCCTGTTGACAGCAGCAGATTCATTCAAATTATCAAGGCTGATATTTTCAGGAGAGTTAAACAGGATTCAACTGGAGACCTTAATCTATTGATTGGCAATGTAGTGATGAAGCAAGATCATACCCTTTTCTATTGTGACAGTGCCGCTCAAAATGTCAAGTTGAATCAGCTGGAAGCTTTTGGGAATATCCATATCAACGACGCAGACAGTGTTCATACTTATTCGCAGTACCTGAAATACAAAGGTGATACCAGAATCGCAGAACTGAAGAAAAAGGTAAAACTGACGGATGGAAAAGGTGTGCTTACTACCGAAGCCCTTGAATATGATGTGAATGCCAAAATTGGCACTTATCTCAATGGTGGCAAGGTGGTCAATGGAGAATCCGTATTGACCAGTAAAGAAGGGTTTTACTACACCGATACCAGGGATGTTTATTTTCAAAAAAATGTCAAACTGGTTGATCCTGAATATACGATGACAACAGATACATTGCTGTACAATGTGAACTCAGAGGTTGCCCGTTTTGTTGCAGCAACCACCATCAACGATGGCAGGTCCAGGATTCGCACAAGGGAAGGTTTTTATGACCTCAAACAAGGAAAAGCAAGCTTTACCAAAAGACCCATCATCGATGACAGCGTTCAAACGGTGATTGCAGATAAAATTGATTACGATAAAAAATCTTCTTCGGGGTTGGCTGATGGAAATGTATTTTACAGAGACTCAGCACAGGGTATATCCATGCTAGCAGGTACAGCGGCATTCAACAACGAATACAAAACCATCAATGCCTGGAAGCGCCCCATGATGGTTTTCAAACAAAATAATGATTCACTTTACATTGCAGCCGACACCCTCTACTCTGCCTATCTCAAAAAAGATACTGCCCGAAAAATCAACAGTGACACCATCCGGTTTTTCAAGGCTTATCACCATGTAAAGATATTCTCAGATTCACTGCAAGGAAAATCTGACAGCCTCTACTACTCAGGCCTCGATTCGGTTTTTCGATTCTACGTTGATCCTGTACTGTGGGCACAAGGAAGTCAGATTTCTGGAGATACGCTTTATCTTTTCACCAAGAACAGAAAAGCAGACAGGTTCCAGGCCAATGAGAATGCATTTACCGTTAACCGCACGCCTGAAGGACTTTTCAACCAGCTGAGGGGGAATAACATGATCGGACAATTTGTAGAAGGTGAAATTGATCAGTTCAAAACAAAAGGCAACAGTGAGAGTTTGTATTATTTACAAGATCAGGACAGTTCTTATGTTGGCATGACCTATTCCATGGCGGATGCGATTATCATGAAATTTATTAACAAAGAATTGAAAAGGGTGACATGGATTAACGGGGTAACTGGAACTACTTATCCCGTCAAAGAAATACCCGATGATAAAAAAGAATTAAGGGGCTTCAAATGGCTTGAGGCATTGAGACCAAAATCTGTTGCTGACCTCATTACAATTCAATAACATGATGATTGCTGTTTTTATCATAGGTTATCTGGCCATTGCATTTGAGCACCAAATAAAGCTCAACAAGGCCTCGAGTGCATTGCTTACCGGTGTGATCTGCTGGACAATCTATGTTTTCAGTGGCATTTCACATGATCAGGTGCACAATGAATTGCTGGAGCACATGGGGGAAATATCAGGCATCCTGTTTTTTCTTTTGGGTGCCATGACCATTGTTGAGCTGATCGATGCACACGATGGATTTGACCTTATCTCATCAAGCATCAAGGCAACAAGTAAAAAACATTTGCTTTGGATCATCGCCATCATTGCTTTTTTTCTCTCTGCAGTGCTGGACAACCTGACCACTACTATAGTTTTGATCTCACTTTCATCAAAAATTATTCAAGACAACAAGGACAGGTTGATCTTCGCCGCAATGATAGTAATCGCGGCCAATGCAGGTGGGGCCTGGTCTCCCATTGGTGATGTTACCACTACCATGCTTTGGATCGGCGGACAAATTTCTGCCATCGAAATCATGCGAACTGTTATCATTCCCAGTGTTGTTTCAGTAATCATCCCATTGATTGCTCTTGGATTCAGCTTGAAAGGAAATGTTGTCATACAGGAGAAAGACGATTACCCTGATCAAATCATTGGTATAAAAACCCGCAACCTTGTTTTATTCGTGGGATTGGCATCACTCCTATTTGTACCGGCCTTCAAAACCCTCACCGGACTTCCTCCCTTCATGGGAATGTTGTTTTCACTGGGCATGATGTGGCTGATTACTGAATTCATTCACAGCGGCAAAGACAGCATAGACAAGGACAACCTTTCTGTCAATCATGCCATCAGGAAAATTGATACGCCCAGCATCTTGTTCTTCCTTGGAATTTTGATCAGTGTTGCTGCATTACAATCTGCTGGGGTATTGACAGAAGTAGCAGCAAAACTCAATGCAGTGATCGGTAATCAAAAATTGGTAGTAGTTTGCCTTGGGGTACTATCAGCTATCATTGACAATGTTCCCCTTGTGGCCGCAACGCAAGGAATGTATAGCCTGGTGGAGTTCCCAAAAGACCATCCATTCTGGCTCTTTATCGCCTATTGTACAGGAACTGGCGGAAGCATCTTGATCATCGGATCTGCTGCAGGTGTAGCCGCCATGGGGCTCACCAAAATTGAATTCTTCTGGTATATCAAAAAAATCAGCCTCTGGGCTTTGTTGGGTTATTTATCTGGAGCACTGGTATTTATCGCGATGAACTGGCGTTAAACCAAGTTTCTTACAAAATCAATGTCCCTTTGCAGCAAGAAAACGCTCAGCGTCGATGGCTGCCATGCAACCGCTTCCTGCGGCTGTTATAGCCTGTCTGTAATGTTTGTCTTGGACATCACCACATGCAAAAACACCTTCGACATTTGTTTTTGATGATCCAGGAATGGTCTTGACGTATCCTGCCTCATCCATCTCCAGGAATTCCTTGAAAATGGAAGAATTGGGTTCATGGCCAATGGCCACAAAAAATCCTGAAATCGGTATTTCTTGTTTTTCCCCGGTCTTGTTATTAAGAATTCGTACGGCTTCCACCTTTTTATCGCCAAGGATTTCATCCGTGTCTGTATTCCAGTATATTTTTATGTTTGGGGTATTCATCACACGATCCTGCATCACCTTTGAAGCGCGCATCTGGTCTTTGCGTATGAACATGTGAACAGTAGTGGCCAATTTGCTAAGGTAATGGGCCTCCTCTGCTGCAGTATCACCAGCACCGACAATCGCAACTTCTTTACCCCTGAAAAAGAATCCATCACAAACAGCACAGGCACTAACACCATAACCATTCAATCTTTGCTCACTTTCCAACCCCAGCCATTTGGCAGAAGCACCGGTAGCAATCACTACTGTATCAGCATGCATTTCTTTTTCCTCGTCAATCCATACCTTGAAAGGCTGTGATGAAAAATCAACCTTGGT
Source organism: Chitinophagaceae bacterium (assembly GCA_044341875.1). Taxonomy (GTDB): domain Bacteria; phylum Bacteroidota; class Bacteroidia; order Chitinophagales; family Chitinophagaceae; genus Pollutibacter. Next base: position 107,112 of record JBIIQT010000001.1, read on the forward strand.
AGCCAAGCCATAACGGATATCAGCACCCATGCGCTTGGCCTGTTTTTCAAAATCAACCATCATTTCAGGACCCTGAATACCTTCGGGATAACCGGGATAATTTTCCACCTCAGTGGTGATGGTAAGCTGACCACCGGGCTGAATTCCTTGGTACAACACAGGGTGTAAATTGGCTCTTGAAGCATAAATGGCTGCAGTATAGCCTGCAGGGCCAGAACCAATGATCAAACAGCTGACTTTCTCTATGGTGGATGTGCTCATCTTGTAAAATTTACTGCCTGCAAAAATAGCGTTTAAGGAGAAGAGTTTGTCAATTAAAACAGACTATTTGTCTGAATGTTAAAAAGAATAATGTAAAAGCAATATTAGCGAGGGATGATAATGGTCCTGTATTGGCAACCATAACCGCCAAAATAACCTAAGGCATCATTGCTGATATTGGATAAAATGCGAATGGGGCTGGAAAATGGGTTGCCAACACTCTGGAAATTGAATTCACTTGTTCTCCAAAAATCATAGGTCTGCCTATCAATATTGCAGAGCTTGATCATTACCGTATCACCCCTCTTAAAATAAGATGTGCTGTCTGAAAACTGGGTATTTTTATCAAATCCCTTGTCTACGGGGACGCTGTATTGTTGTCCATCAATCACCTGATCATCAAACACACTGTTGAACCCAGGCAAAAAAGGCTGTTGGCCAGCTTTGGTAAAAAAACGGATATAATCACCAAGCCCCGGCTTGTCTGTTGCCTTGATCATTACTTTGACACGGTTGCTATCTTTTGCCAATGGAACTTTTTCCCACCAGAGAGAATCAATTTTTCTTGTGATTTCAGGAATGGTGGTTTTTGCATTGTAGACATTGCCTTCTGCCTCAATGACAATGCTGTAAGAGGACTTGAGTTTACCCAGAAAGGTCAGAGACTGTCCAGAGGTGGTATAAAAATAGATTTTTGTACCCGTGGAATTTTTAATGGAATCTTCTTTAAGCAAAACCTCAGTTGAGCCATCACTAATGCGCACCTTGGCGTTGCGAACAAAAGAAGAAGAAAGTACTGCAGGATCAATCTTGCTAAAATAATCGAGGCTTTTGGAAAGGAAAACTATTGGGGGACGGCCATTTTCTATGGTGGCATCAACAACCAATTTGCTCATACTGGGATCCAATTGGATGGTAATGTCCTTTTCACAACTTACAACCAACAAAGACAATAAAGAAATAATCAAATACCTCATGGCTTTCAAACAAACAAATGGGTAGAAGAGTTCAAAAAAAGCCCCGCAATTGCGGGGCTGTAAACTGCTTATTAACCTAAATATGCTTTCAGCGCATTGCTGTAACGGGCTTTTTGAAGGCGTTTGATGGCCCTTTCTTTGATTTGACGAATACGCTCTTTGGTAAGATCATATTTCTGACCAATTTGCTCAATGGTAACACCATTCTCTCCATCCAGTCCAAAATAGGCATTCACAATCTCGGCTTCGCGGGGGCTCAATGACTTGAGTACACGACGAATCTCAGCACGAAGGGAGTCCTTCATTACATCATCATCCGTATCATCACCACCTTGCAAAAGATCGCCCATGGCCACATCTTCAGCTTCGTGTACGGGGGCATCCAATGATGTATGACGGGTATTGCTTTGGAAAATATTGTTGATTTCAGTTTCACTCATTTCCAAAATGTCTGCAAGCTCTTCGGTTGATGGCTCGCGCTCATGCTCCTGTTCAAAAGCCATATAAGCTTTGTTGGCCTTGTTGTAGGTACCAATCTTATTTTGAGGAAGACGTACCAGACGGCCTTGTTCAGCCAATGCCTGAAGAATGGATTGACGAATCCACCAAACTGCATAGGAAATGAACTTGAACCCTTTTGTTTCATCAAACCTTTGTGCAGCCTTGATCAATCCAAGATTGCCTTCATTGATCAGGTCACTCAAAGAAAGACCCTGGTGTTGGTATTGCTTGGCAACAGAAACAACGAAACGAAGGTTGGCCTGCACCAGTTTGTCCAACGAGCGTTGATCATTCATTTTGATACGCTGGGCAAGAATGGTTTCTTCTTCCGGCGTGATCATGGATATTTTGGATATTTCCTGAAGGTACTTCTCTACCGCTTGTGAGTCGCGGTTGGTAATCTGTGTAGCTATTTTTAATTGCCTCATGGTAGAATTTGGGTCTGTCTTGTTAGGACGGGTGAGATGTAATGGCAGGTTGCCAATACTTTATTATTATCAAAGGCCACGGTGGTAAATACAAAATTAAAATTCATTTTCCACAAATCATAGGCATTCAACAAAAAATGCCGTTTTTTTATGAAAATCAAGATAATATGTGAACCAAAAGTTGAAAACAATAGGATTTAACCCGTTTTGTTGAATTAATTTTGCCACATGACCATTGATTTAAGATCTGATACTGTCACCAAGCCCTCAAAAGCCATGCTTGAGGCAATGCACCAGGCTGCGGTTGGGGATGATGTATTTCAGGAAGACACATCCATTAATGCACTGGAATCATTCGCGGCAACAATGTTTGGAAAGGGAAAAGCCCTTTTTTGCCCCAGTGGCACCATGACCAATCAAATTGCAATCAGGTGTCATGCTCAACCCGGGGATGAGGTCATTTGTGATGAGCTTTCGCATGTATACCAATATGAAGGTGGCGGAATTGCCTCGAACTCCGGGGCTTCAGTTAAATTGCTGCAAGGAGACCGAGGTAGGATTACCGCATCCATGGTAGAAGCATCCATTCACAATCCCGATGATATCCATAAGCCGCTGTCAAGGCTTGTGGTTTTAGAGAACACAGCCAACCGGGGTGGCGGAAGCTGCTACGATTTCAGTGATATAATAGACATTGGAAAGGTTGCCAAACAACATGGCCTTTCATTCCATATTGATGGAGCAAGATTATTCAATGCGCTGGTTGCCAAAGGAGAAACAGCATTACAATATGGTCAGGCATTTGATACAATCTCCATTTGTTTGAGCAAGGGTTTGGGTGCACCCGTTGGCAGCCTTTTGTTGGGAGATGAACTTTTTATCAAAAAAGCCAGGCGCATCAGAAAAGTATTTGGAGGCGGCATGCGGCAGGCTGGCAGTTTGGCTGCAGCAGGATTATATGCTTTGCAAAACAATATAGACCGGCTCAGCACAGACCATGCACATGCGAAGGCAATTGAGGGAATACTCAACAAAAAATCATTTGTGAAGGAAGTCGTACCCGTAGCAACCAATATAGTGATTGCAGAATGCATACCTGATTTCAACCTGCCTGCATTCATCTCTAACATGCAGGAAAAAGGGGTATTGTTTTTTGCAATATCCCCTACCCGATTCAGGATGGTTACCCACCTGGATATTCATGCAGACATGATCAATCAATTAGAAGACAGTTTAAAACAATTCAACTGATGCCCTTCCCAACCATCAATCCTACAAAAACCCAGGCCTGGAAAAAACTTGAATCACACGCAAATGAAATGAAGCAAGTGCACATGCGCGAGCTTTTCAAGAATGACCCATCTCGTTTTGATGCATTTTCACAGACCGACGGCAATCTGCTTTTTGATTATTCAAAGAACATCATCACAGAGGAAACATTGAAGCTGTTGAATGAACTTGCCCATGAATCAGGCTTGAAAGAAGGCATCAACGCCATGTTCGAAGGCGAAAAAATAAACAAGACGGAAAACAGGGCAGTATTGCACACAGCTTTGCGGAATTTCTCTAGCGAACCCGTAATGACGGATGGTGAAGATGTGATGCCCAGGGTATCAGCCGTTCTCGCCAAAATGAAAGCAATCTGCTCCAAAATTCATTCAGGTGAATGGAAAGGATATTCAGGCAAGCCCATCAAACAAATTGTCAACATCGGCATTGGAGGAAGCGATCTTGGCCCAGTGATGGTGACAGAAGCCTTGAAACCCTATTGGGTTGAAGGCATGCAAGTTCATTTTGTATCCAATGTTGATGGAACACATATCGCTGAATGTCTGAAAGGTATAGCAGCTGAAGAAACCTTGTTTTTAGTTGCTTCAAAAACTTTTACTACGCAAGAAACCATGACCAATGCCCACTCAGCAAGGAATTGGTTCATCCAACAATCCGGCGATGCCGCTCATGTTGCCAAACATTTTGTTGCCCTTTCAACCAATGAAAAAGCCGTTGTTGAATTTGGTATTGCCCAGGAAAACATGTTTGAATTTTGGGACTGGGTTGGAGGAAGGTACAGCCTTTGGAGTGCCATCGGACTATCCATTGCATTGACCATTGGCTATGAAAACTTTGAGTCCTTGCTGAAAGGAGCCCATTCAATGGACAAACATTTCAAGAACAATTCATTTGAAGAAAACATCCCTGTAAAAATGGCCTTAATTGGTCTATGGTATGTCAATTTCTTTGGCGTGCAGTCTGAAGCCATTCTCCCCTATGACCAATACCTGCACCGCTTTGCAGCCTATTTCCAACAAGGAAATATGGAAAGCAATGGAAAGAGTATTGACAGAAACGGCAATGTTTTGGACTATGCTTCAGGCCCCATCATTTGGGGTGAACCAGGCACCAATGGGCAGCATGCTTTTTATCAACTGATCCATCAGGGAACAATAATGATTCCTTGTGATTTTATCGCACCAGCGATCAGCCAGAATCCTATCGGAGACCATCATCTAAAACTGATGACCAATTTCTTTGCCCAGACAGAAGCATTGATGAACGGAAAAACTGCTGATGAAGCATCAGGGGAGCTGTCAAACCTTTCTGAAGGGGAAAGAAAAGCATTGGTTCCTTTCAAAGTCTTTGAAGGGAACAAACCCACCAACTCATTCCTGGTGAAAAAGATCGATCCGTTTGAACTGGGCAAGCTCATTTCAGCATACGAACACAAAATATTTGTTCAAGGCGTCATCTGGAATGTTTACAGCTTTGATCAATGGGGTGTTGAACTGGGAAAACAATTGGCAAACAAAATTTTACCCCAACTAGAAGGATCACAAGCCATTGCAGGGCATGACAGTTCAACAACGGGGTTGATGACTGCATTTAAAGGGATGAGGGGTTAATGGTTTAGTGATAAGGGATGAGCAAAAAAAAGGAGATTTTAATTAATCTTTTTTAAACGATACATCACCACCCCATGATGAGGGACGGAAGTTGTTATGCTACGCTTTAAAACATTTAGGTCTTTCTGCCGCCAAACATCCCTGATCCTGAAACTTCCGTCCAGACCAATGTCTTTAAAATTGAGCTGGAAGGATTTGGCCCCTTCATTGCCCCACCTGAAATAGGATGCGGGGGTTTTCCCGTACCCTGCAATATTGAAGATGCCAACTGCATAATCCCCATTTTCCAATTCCCGTTTCCAAACCTGAAACCCATCTCGCTCCAAAACCAGTCGGGCTGCTTTGCCCAAGGGGTCCTGGTTGATGGCAATGACTTCATCATTCGACAGCAGATTCAAGGTGAATGCATCCAAACGTTCAATCGGGCAACCAATCAACATGGGAGAAGCAATCAAGCTGAATATGCTGACATGGCTGTATTGTTCGTCAGGAGTCAGCCGTGTTGGATGCAAAACAGGTCCAATCGAAACATCACCCAGGATCATCATGTCGGCATCGCTCCAATGCCCAGGGCCGGCATATGGAGACCATTTGTCCAGCACAAAAGAAGTATTGAATAAACTGGTCCAACTGTCCTTGATGTCTGGCCCCGTTCTGTACATGTTCGACAACCGAACCCAATCAGTTACCTTCTCAAAGGGTGCATTGTTGGAAAGGCTCAGCACAATATCCCTTCCGGAGTTTTTGAGGGCAGTAGACATCCGCTCTGTTGATGCAACGTCGATGCGCCAGTCATACTTTAGAAAATCCACTCCCCAGACAGCCATCTGGCGGGCATCATTGGGTTCAAATTTGTATTTACCAATGCGGCTATAGGGCTGTCGATTGGGCTTGAATAGCTCATGGGTTTCACCTCCGGTAGGATAATCAGAAGAAGCGCCAACATATCCACCGTAGCTGGCAATATAGGGAGTTGAATACAAACCCGCTTTCAATCCCATTGCATGGATCTGATCAATCATTCCCTTGATGTTCGGAAACTTTTCATTGGGCTGCAATGCTGTATCGGGGCCGCCTCGCTTGCCCATCCATGCATCATCCACATTGACATAGGTCCAGCCATGATTGGCCAACCCTGTCTTTACCATGGCATTCGCTGATGCCAAAACCTTATCTTGGTCAATCTCAGCTTCCCATGAGTTCCACCCGTTCCAGCCAATGGGTGGTGTGAGCGCAATGGTATCACCTATTTTTATCAATAATTTTTTGCTGGCCTCTCCAAGCTTGTTTTTTGCTTTTAGGATTACCTCGTAATGCCCCCGTTGCTTAACAGTTCCAGTGATGATGCCTGTTTCAGGGGAAATCATTAATCCTGTTGGCAAATTGACGGCACTGAATTGCATGGGTCGCTGACCAGTTGTTGCCACTTTGAATAGAAACGGATTTCCTGGGCGTGCCCCAAAAACCTTGGCAGTATTAATTTGTGGCGTATTTTTTGGTGCAGGAGTTAAGATAATTTTAGGATCATTGTTCTGCACATGTCCTGGAGTAAATCCTTCCCTGGTGGTCAACCTTGCATTGGCCCAGTTTCCATTGGTTCTTTTGTTGCCCAAACCACCCACGGTATCAGTGATCAACAATCCCAATTGCCTGACTCCGGTGAGGTCTAGATCAATCGTAACCGCAGCATCCCCAACATTCATAGGCTTGCTCTGAAAAAGAACCTTCTGATCGGCGAGCACATAAAAGGTAAGAGGGATGGCGGTATTGGAAGAATCATCAACACCTACTTCAGCAAAAAACCTTATGGCCTTGCCATCAAGCATAAATGAAAGCACCGCAGGCGATTGCGCACCAAATCCCCTTTTGTACGGAACACCATTGATTTTAATGGTATTCTTCCAATAATTGGACTTGGTGGATACGGGTCTGATTCCTTCTGAATATGTTTGAAGAGCCAGATCGTCAAAATAAAGTGTACTTGTTTGTTGCCCTTTAGTGCCCAGGCTCAACATCAATGCAAATACAAAAAACAACACTGAAAACTTCATGATAGGAGTATATTTTACTAAAACAAAAGGGTGGAAAATTCCACCCTTGAATAAAATTAATGATTGCATCTTACCATTTGTCAACCTCTTCTGAAGCGCCGTTGTCTGCTTCAGGAGTTGAAGGGGTTGAAGATGTTAAATTATCTTCTGGAGCTGATACCGGAGCTTCTTCTATAGGGGCTTCTGCAGCTTCAACAGCAGCAACTGGTGCTGATACAGGCTGGGAATAACCACCGCCACCGCTATAACCACCTTCTCCGCCTTCACCACCTTCCTCATCATATTCATGATTGAATGCATCAAAATCAAAATCAGGCATCAAGTCAGTTTTGACATGATCTACTGCTTCATTCAATGCTTTCAAAAATTTATTGAAATCTTCCTTGTAGAGAAAAATCTTGTGACGATCGTACCCATCATCATTGAAACGTTTTCTGCTTTCTGTAATGGTCAGGTAATAATCATTACCACGGGTAGTCCTTACATCGAAGAAATATGTTCTTCTTTTGCCTGCCCTGATGCGCTTGCTGTAAACGCTGTCCATTCTTTTTTCGTTGTTGTCGTACGCCACAATTGAAGATTTTGGTTATAGCAATTAGTTGGTTCCTATAAAGATAGCATTGTTTTGGAATTGTCAAAATTTAGTATTGGATTTTTGGAACTGTTTTTTTAGGGCCAAAATGACTGTTATTGCGCGTTTCCTGCGTCCATTTGCTGGGTTCTCAACAAATTGGCATAATAGTCATCTGCTTTGAGCAGAGCGTCATGGGTACCCTTTTCAATGATCTTTCCATCCTCCATGACAATGATCTGATCAAAAACAAAGGATGGGAAAATCCTATGGGTGATGATAATGGCTGTTTTATCAGCCAAATACTGATTAAGGTTTGATGCAATCTTGTGCTCAGTATTGGCATCAACAGCACTGAGGCAATCGTCAAAAATCAAGAGGTCATTGTCTTTGGAAAGTGCTCTGGCAATGGATACACGCTGTTTTTGACCACCTGACAAGGTTACACCGCGCTCCCCTATCATGGTTTCAAATCCATCGGGCAATGACTCCACTTCATTCAAAATCATCGCATTCTCTGCGGCTTTCTTTGCCTTGTAAAGATCCTCCTCGCCGGAACTAAAATTGATATTATGTTGGATGGAATCACTGAAAAGAAAAACATCCTGGGGAACATAGCTGATCAATGTTCGCAGGGAATCCAGGTTTAGTGATTTTATATTTGTTCCATTCACCTTGACTTGACCTTTCTGAGGGTCAAACATCCTGATCAATAGTTGGGCTACCGTGGATTTGCCGCAACCAGTCTTGCCAATCAATGCAATCTTTTCTCCACGTTTTATGCTGAGGCTAAAATTGTTAACCGCTCTTATGCCTGTATGAGGAAAAGTGAAATCCACTGCATCAAACTCGACAAGCTCAATCTTATCAAGCTTTTCAGCATTGTTTACTTGTTTAATACCTGACTTGATTTGAAGGAATTCATTGAGGCGTTTTTGGGAAGCCGCTGCTCTTTGGATGTTGGATACGACCCATCCAATGGCAGAAACTGGAAAAGTAAGCATGTTGATGTAGACCACGAACTCAGCTATGGTTCCGGCACTGATACGGTGTTGCAATTGATAGATGCTTCCCATGTAAATTGTGAGCAGTGTGCTCAAACCAATCAACAATCCTATGGCTGGAAAATAAACCGCTTCCATCGTAGATAACGCCATTCCACTTTTCCTGTAGGCTTCACTTTCTGCGTCGAAAAAACCCAGGGATGACTTTTCCTGGTTGTAGGATTTGATGACCCTGATTCCTGAATAGGACTGCTGTGCCAGACTGGTCAGTGAGCTCAATTGTGTTTGTATTTTCTCACTTTTCTTGTTGATGTAGCTGTTGACAAAATACATGGCAAAGGCCAACAGTGGTAAAGGAGCCAGCACATATGCAGACAAAAGAGCGTTTTTGTTGAACATGTAGAAAAGACTAATTGCTATGAGAATAGTGAGGTTGATCAGGTACATCAGGGCTGGACCGGTATACATCCTTACCCTTGAAACGTCTTCTGACATGCGGCTCATGAGGTCACCGATACTGTTCACTTTATAGAATTGTGTGTCCAGTTGCTGGTAATGGGCATACACTTCATTTTTCTGATCAAACTCAATGTGGCGACTCATGACAATGATGGTCTGGCGCATCAAAAACATGAAAAAACCCCTTATCAATGCCAGAGCAAGCAAGAGCAAACCGCAGGCCATCACCAACTGTGAAAAACCAAGCCCAGCGTTTTTAAACACGCCAATGCACCATTTGACCAAAGGATCAAAAAAAACCTTGTCAGAAGGCATGGCAACTGGATTTATTGCCCGCTGCACTTCATCTACTACAAATCCTGTCATTTGTGGTGCGAGTATGCCAAAATAGTTGGATAATAAAATGAATATGAACCCAAGCATTAGTCGCCACCGGTATTTCCAGAAATATTTATTCAGCTGTTTGAGTTCCTTCATCAGATGACAAAGTTATTGAACTACAGTGATGAGTTTTTAGATGTTTTTTTGATGATTTCTTTATAATTCGGCTTCGATGTTTTACTTTTGCGCCGGAGAGATGGCAGAGCGGTCGAATGCGGCGGTCTTGAAAACCGTTGACTGTCACAGGTCCGGGGGTTCGAATCCCTCTCTCTCCGCACAAAAAACAAATGCCCCTTTATGGGGCATTTTTCGTTGATGGAGCGTGGAAAATTTATTTTCCAAAGCGACAGCAATGAAAAATGATGAGGAGCGAAGCCCCGGCATTTGTTTTTTGAAGTGGACTCATCCGATGTCCGAGCACAGCGAGGACAATCCCTCTCTCTCCGCAGGTTCAAAAGCCAGCACAATGTGCTGGCTTTTTTTGTTTTATACGAGTCTGAACCGTAGGTTCAAGCGAGTATTTAAAACAAAAAAAGCAAATGCCACGCAGTGGCATGGCTTTTGAACCTGAATTCCCCCAAAAGGGATCAGTGAAACTAATCCCCCAAAAGGGCTCATAAAATAATCCCTCTCCACGGCCTCAAGCAACTTTGTAAAACAAAAGGACTCCCCAGATTAGTCAACTGAGAAGTCCATTAAAAAAAAATGAATTCAACTTTAACTATAAACTCGCCTTTTTATATACGCCCAGCTCGCTCATGGTAATGCAAACCGGTGCAGCAATGCGAAAACGGAGTTGTGTAGTTTTAACCGGTTCATTGAGTTGGATGATTCTACAGGCACCGATAGAAGTAGCAGATGCTACCTTGGTCCAATTGCCATTGATCATGGCATCCACTTCAACCGAATCGATGCGCTGCCCCAGGGGAATGTGCTCCCTCATCCTGATCAAATCAAAGGTCTGATCAGACGACCAGGTTAAGTTGATTTCAGCCGATTTGACGGTATCTTCAGTAGCCCAATAAGAATCTATCATGCCATCCAGCACAAACATCCCTTTGTAGGATTTGCTTCTTTTGTTGGACACCCTGAGTGTTGCTGCCTGGGCCAGGTTATTTCTGAAACTCTCCGCAACCAGTTTACCAAAACCTTCCAGGGATTTGACATCCTCATCGTCCAACAAACCACGGGTGTCTGGTGCGATGCCAAGATCCAGGGCAGCACCCCTTCCCACGCTTTTCAGGTAAAGTGCAAAGAGCTGTTCAGGTGTCTTGGTTTTCCCTTTTTGCTCTGGATGATAAAACCAGCCTGGCCTCAAAGGAACATCACATTCAGCAGGTACCCAGTTCTTGCCTCCCCTTGTACCAAAAGGATTGACTTCATGATCAAGATTGCCGGGAATGGCCGCATTCATGCCTTTTGCCGGAACTGGTGTAAAAGTTGCCCAGGAGGTTTCTCCCGCAAATCCGCTTTCATTGCCGACCCAACGCACATCCCAGCCAATGTCGCTGAACAGGTTGGCCATGGGCTGCAATTTTCTGGTAATGGCCCAGGTGGTATCCCAGCCATAATAGGTTGATCGGTCAATCTTTCTGGTGGCTCTTTCACCACCATAATATCCGTCACCACCATTGGCGCCATCATGCCAGGACATGAACAATTCGCCATAATTGGTATAGAGTTCAGTCAACTGTTGTCTATAGATCTTTACATATTCATGACTACCATAAACAGGATTGTTCCTATCCCAGGGAGAACAATAAACGCCAAATTTCAATCCTGCTTTTCTGCAGGCCTGTTCAAACTCTTTTACCATATCCCCTTTCCCATCACGGAATGGAGATTGACTGATGTTGTAAGCCGCCGTTTTTGTTGGCCAAAGCGCAAATCCATCATGGTGCTTTGCAACCAGCACCAGCCCTTTTAAACCTCCTGCCTTGAAGGCGGCTACAATCTTGTCTGCATCAAATTCTTTAGGGTTGAAAATTGAAGGGCTGGCATCACCATAACCCCACTCCTTGTTTTCAAAGGTTGTGGGTGTAAAATGAACCAAGCCGTATACATCAACCTGATGCCAGGCCAGCTGCCTTGTGGATGGCAGTGCGCCATAAGGTTGTGGTGGCGCCTGGGCGAAAATAAAACCTGAGGACAAGAGTAAGAATAGGGGTAAAATTTTCCTGAAAAATCGCATGATGCTGAATTTAATTTATTTGATTTTCAAAGCCGTTTACTCAATACCATCAAATGGAGTTACAAATAAATGATATGGGATAAATTGTTTCTAAAAATATGCTTTTATTAAAATAAATAGTCGGGATTATCTTAAATTGTCGGCATTAACCCAATATAATTTCAAACATGCCAGCTTCACCCTTTGAACTTGCCAGTCCATATGTAATTGTAACAGGAGGTGCCAGCGGCATTGGGCTATCTATTGTCAAATTATTCCACGAACAGGGAGCCATTGTTGATGTGCTGGACCTCAACAAACCAAGTGTTGAATCTCTTGAAGCAGCAAAGCTTGACAAGGATACTGTTCATTTTCATGAAGTGGACATTACCAACCAACAACAGGTTAAAGAGATTGTATCTGTTATTGCCATCAAGCGTGGGATTGGCATGTTAATCAATAATGCAGGTATCGCTCATATTGGCAATGCCATGAATACATCTGAGGAAGATTTCCAAAAAATATTCAATGTCAATGTAAAAGGTGCTTACAACTGTATGCATGCCTGCCTTCCATTTATGGAAGAGCAAGGCGAAGGAGTAATTTTAAACATGGCCTCTATTGCAGCAACGGTTGGCATCGCTGATCGCTTTGCCTACAGCATGAGCAAGGGGGCTATCCTCTCTATGACACTGAGTGTCGCAAGAGATTTTATCAAGAAAGGGATTCGTTGCAACTGCATTTCACCAGCAAGGGTGCATACGCCATTTGTTGACGGATTCATCAACAAACACTATCCTGGCAACCAACAGGAGATGTTCCATAAATTATCACAAAGTCAACCCATCGGAAGAATGGGTAAGCCAGATGAAATTGCCACATTGTCTTTCTTCTTGTGTAGCAAACAGGCATCCTTCATTACAGGCTGCGACTACCCTATTGATGGCGGATTCATTCGATTAAACAATTAAATTAAGCATATGAAGCTTTTCAGATTTGAAAAGTCCGGATCTGTCGGACTTGGCATGGTGGATCAAGACGGAAAAAACATTGATATTTCAGCATCAGGCATGGACCTGACAGAACATTTTTTTGAAGCCAATGGTATTGAAAAACTTGCTGCATGGATCAGTGAACATGGAAACAGTTGCAGTGAAATTGCCGGTGAAATCAATTACCTCTCTTGCGTGGGAAGACCTTCCAAGATCATCTGTGTTGGACTCAACTATGCCAAGCATGCCAGAGAAAGCGGGATGGATGTACCAAAAGAACCTGTTTTGTTTTTCAAAAGCACCTCTGCCCTAGTGGGGCCAAATCATCCAGTCATCATTCCAAAAGGATCCCTGAAAACGGATTGGGAAGTAGAGCTTGCTGTAGTCATTGGAAAGAAAGCATCATACGTAAGCGAGGAAGATGCCATGGAATACATTGCAGGCTATTGCCTTCACAACGATTACAGTGAACGTGCCTTTCAATTGGAGAGGGGCGGCCAGTGGGTGAAAGGAAAAAGCTGTGACAGCTTTGCGCCAATGGGTCCCTATCTTGTTACAAGAGACGAGGTGGCTGATCCACATCAACTTCATCTTTGGCTGGACGTCAATGGAAAGAGGATGCAGGACTCCAGCACTTCAGACCTCATCTTCAATATCCCACATCTTGTAAGCTATATCTCTCAATTCATGACCCTGCTGCCTGGTGATGTCATCAGCACTGGCACACCTGAAGGAGTTGGCCTCGGACAAAAACCAGAACCATGGTACCTGAAAGCAGGTGACAGAATTCATTTGGGAATTGAAGGCCTTGGAGAGCAACATCAAATTGCCATCGCCCATGAGAATTGATGCCCACCAGCATTTCTGGAACTATGATCCAATCAAACATTCTTGGATCAATGATGAGATGAAGGTCATCAAAAGGGATTTTAGCCCTGGAGACTTGGCTCCACTGCTGAAAGAGTTAAAATTTGATGGTACCATTGCAGTTCAGGCAGATGAAACAATGGCTGAAACTGAATTCCTGCTTGGCCTTGCCAGAAAAAACGATTATATCAAGGCTGTGGTAGGTTGGGTCGATCTGCGCAAGGAAGCTGTCGAAGACGATTTACTGATGCTCAAATCACACCAAAAACTGGCAGGATTTCGGTGCATCATGCAGGGGGCGGAAGATGAGGCCTACCTGAAAAATCCTGTTTTTTTAAAAAACATTTCGCGGCTTACCCAGTTTGATTTTACCTATGACCTGCTCGTATTCCACAAGCAAATGGAATCACTGGTACGATTCACCGATAAACTCCCAGACAACAGGCTGATCTTGGATCATATCGGAAAGCCAGATATCAAAAACAAGGAGATCAAACAGTGGAAAGAGCAGTTGAGGATTCTCTCCGCCAATCCAAATATTTATTGCAAGCTGAGTGGCATGCTTACTGAAGCTGATCTTAAACACTGGACCTATGACGACATCATGCCATACATGGAAATTTCTGCAGAATATTTCGGCATAGACCGGTTGTGTTTTGGATCAGATTGGCCAGTTTGCCTGTTGGCAGGGAGTTTCAAGCAGGTGCATGATGTGGTGGCCCGCTTTTCTGAACAACTCAACGATACAGAAAGGGAAAAGATTTTTGGAACCAATACTGCAGCATTTTACAAAATATAACCATGGATTTACAATTAAAAGGAAAAGTAATCATAGTTACGGGTGGAGCAAAAGGAATCGGCGAAGCCATTACCAGGGTGCTTGCAGCTGAAGGTGCATTTCCTGTGATTCTTGGCAGAAGCGAGGCAGACAATCAGGCTTTGCTTGAGCAGCTGGGAACAGGAGGCCAAGTAAGAGCAGAATTAAATGATCCCACACAATGCAAGGCAGCTGTTGATCAAGTATTAAAGCAGTTTGGCAGGATTGATGGTGTTGTGAACAATGCTGGTGTAAATGATGGCGTAGGCCTTGAAACTGGCGACTATGAAGGATTTGTAAAGTCTCTGCACAGCAATGTGATCCATTATTATTTGGTGGTGCAGGCTGCTCTTCCTGAATTGATCAAGAACAAGGGCGCAATTGTAAACATAGGTTCAAAAGTGGCAGAAACCGGACAGGGCGGCACTTCCGGCTATGCAGCAGCCAATGGTGGAAGGAATGCATTGACCCGTGAATGGGCTGTAGAACTGCTCAAGTATGGCATCCGTGTAAATTCAGTCATCGTTGCAGAATGTTATACACCACTTTATGACCGTTGGATCAAAACCCTTTCCAACCCTGAAGAAACCTTGAAAAAAATCACAGACAGGATTCCATTGGAAAAAAGAATGACAACTGGTGAGGAAATCGCCAACATGGTTGTATTCCTTCTATCACATAAATCTTCCCATACAACCGGACAGATCATCCACATTGATGGTGGTTATGTTCACCTTGACAGAGCAGCCTTACAATAAAAAAACTTGCCATGACCAAAACTAAGAACAACTACTTACTTCCATTCATTCTGGTAACCAGCCTTTTCTTTTTATGGGGCATTGCCAACAACCTCAATGGTATTCTTATTCCCCATTTGAGAAAGGCCTTACAGCTGACCAATATGCAATCAACCTTTGTTGACACAGCGGTCTACCTCGCCTACTTCCTGGCAGCAATTCCCGCAGGCATCATCCTTAAAAAGTTTGGCTATAAAAAAGGAATCATCACAGGTCTCCTGGTATTTGCCGCTGGTGCTTTCTTGTTCATACCTGCTGCAAATTCAAGAACATATGAAGTATTTCTTTTGGGCCTGTTCATCATCGGATGCGGATTGACCATCCTTGAAACAGCAGCCAATCCTTATGCCACCAAACTAGGAGACGCTGAATCGGCTACTGCCAGGCTTAATCTGGCGCAATCCTTCAATGGCCTTGCAGCATTTCTTGCTCCAGTAATGGGAACCATGTTCATTCTTTCCGGTAAAGAATATTCTCAGGAAGAGTTGGCCCTCATGTCTGAAGTAGATAAGATTGCCTACCTCAGTGGTGAAGCGGCTTCTGTCAAAATGCCTTATATGCTCCTTGGCATTTTTCTTGTGGGCATTGCCATCCTTTTCTTTGTCAACAAGTTTCCTGAATTCAAGGAAGAGGAAGAAGGAGCAAATGCTGGAAGCCTTGGCGATGCATTGAAACAAAAGCACCTTGTCTGGGCCGTCGTTGCACAATTGTTTTATGTTGGCGCACAGGTTTGTGTGACCAGTTTCTTCGTAAGAATGGCTATCTCAGGCGGTGGTGTTGATGAAAAAACTGCAGGTTATTATTTGGGAATTTATGGACTCTTATTCATGGTGGGTAGGTTTGCGGGTACGGCCATGATGCGGTTCATTTCTCCAGCAAAACTTCTGTCTCTCTATTCAGTTGCCTGTATTTTGCTCAGCCTGGTTGCCATTTATGCAGATGGTCAATATGTTGTCATCGCATTGGGTGGACTCGGATTCTTCATGTCCATCATGTTCCCTACCATTTTTTCACTGGGCATCAAAGACATGAAAGAGAATACAAAACCAGCTTCTTCCCTCATTGTAATGGCCATCATTGGAGGAGCCATTTTCCCGGTGATCATGGGCAAGATCATTGACAACGCCAATGATAACATCCAGATTGGTTATACTGTTCCAATGCTATGCTTTCTGGTTGTATTGTATTTTGGATTAAAAGGCCATCAACCCCAAAAAACTGCAGCATGAAAACCTACTGTCTCGCCAATGACCTGAAAGACGATCCACAACTGATTGAAGAGTACGAGCAACACCACAGGGCAGTATGGGCCGAAAACCTGGAAGGGATTCGTGCAAGTGGTATTTTGTCCATGGACATTTTTAGAACGGGAAACAGGCTTTTCATGATCATGACCACTGAAGACAACTTCAGTTTTGAAGCAAAGGGAAAAGCAGATGCTTCCAATGCAAAGGTCCAGGAATGGGAAGCGCTGATGAATAAATACCAACAACCCATACCATGGGCAAAGCCAGGCGAAAAATGGGTATTGATGCACCAGATTTTTGCAATGCCTGAATGAGTCTGCCACATGCAGTGATCAATCAGTCAATTCAACGATCAGTTGATCAGAAAGCCTCCATGGCCCCTGTATAACTGAACAGGCTTATCCAGCTTAAGTTCTAAAACGGTGATGTATTTGTCTTGAACGCCTTTGGGTATGTCGATATAAACCAATCCAGGCACAGGGCTCCAGGATATCTTCCCTACCACCTTGTGCTTGAGTTTGGTTCCATTGCCTAACACTGAGATCTCCTTGATTTGATTGCTCAGTCCCTTCACCATGATGGTTCCGGAGGTTTGACCTTGTAAAAAAAGGAACAGTGAAGTTGAGTCTTTGGAGATGGTTGTTGGTCCATAAAAATGACCTGGCGCAATACCACCCAAGGTCCCAAAAATCGCTTTTTCATGCTTCTTGTTCCAGGTTCCCAACTCAGTGAGGATATGGCGTTGTTCTTTGGGGATGGTGCCATCTTCTCTTGGTCCGATATCGAGCAAAAGATTGCCTCCTGTACTGATGATGTCAGCAAAAAGGGCAATGATTTCATAAGGCGTTTTCCAAGCAGTATCTGTTTTTATATAGCCCCAGTTGTTGTTGGTGGTCATGCACAACTCCCACCAATCATACCTTGGGCGGCTTACCGGCACATTTTGCTCCGGAGTTTCATAATCGCCATAGCCCATCAAACGACCATTGATGATTGCAGCAGGATTGCTTTTGAGGATACCGGCACGAACCTTCTGGCTTTCCCACTCTTCAGCTGAATGCTCCCAGTCTCCATCAAACCAGTACAGGTCTGGCTTAAACTGTGCATTAACTTCATTCAACTGGTTCTGGTAAAATTGCCTGAAACGCTCCCACCTGGCCGGATCATTTTTGATGACATAACGGCTGCTGTCTTTTAGAAATCCAGGATAATCTGGATGACTCCAGTCTATCAAAGAAAAATAAGCCCCTGCCTTTACATTTCTTTTTCTCAATTCCTGGTAAAAAGGCGTGAGCAGGTCGCGCTTGGCGGGTGTACTTTTTACCGTGCTGTAATGGTTTTCTTTTGTGTCCCAGAGCGCCACGCCATCATGGTGTTTGGTGGTGATGACGGAATATCTTGCACCTGAGGCAGCAATCAGGGAAGCCCAATCGGCGGGATCATATTTTGTAGCAGTAAAACTATTGGACTGATTCATATAGTCCTTCCAGGAGATCTGCTTGTTGTGAAAGCTCCAGCTTTCTGAAACATCTGCCACAGCATAAATGCCCCAATGTATGAAGATCCCCAGTTTGGCATCTGCAAACCATTGCATTTTTTGCCTGATGGAATCAGGATTGATTTTTTGCTGTGAAAACGTCTGACTGACCAATAAAACAAGGACCAAGAACAAAGAGACGCTTTTCATTCGAAGAAATTTCATGGATGAATCGTTTTAAATACAACTTAAATTTACTGCTCTACTGGCTTTTCTACAACAGCAACCAGGTCATCAAAATTTACCTGGAGGGGCATGGTGCCAAGGTTGACAACAGCTTTTTTCCCCTTCAATGATGCCAGTACCCCCACCTTGTTGTTCTGGCTCATCAGCACCAAATCGCCAGGAACTGGCGGTTTGCCCGTTTCCATGTACCGGCTGTCGAGTTTTTTCTTTTTCTTTTCCGTTACCTGCTTCTCCTTTTGGTTGAAAAGAAGGGCCTGCAGGTTTTTCATCAACTGTTTTTTGTCTTGGTCTGACTCGGATCTTCTCCAATCAAATACAATCTGCTTCAGCTTGCGCTCCATGTCCTTCAGGTAAACCATCTTTTCCTGTGAAATCAAGTTCTGGTGCTTGAGCAGCTCTACTTGTTGGCTGTGTTTTTCCCGCTCCAGCTGTTGGTTCAGGGACTTTCTCAACACTTCATTTTCCTTGATCATCTTCTGCAGATCTTTCTCCTTTCCTTCTATCTTGCGCAGATCCTGTTCGGTTCGGTTGAGCAATTTGTCAAGTGTAAAATGATTCTCATCCACCAATTCCTTTGCCCGATTAATGAGTTCCTGGGAAAGACCAATGCGTTCTGCAATGGCAAAAGTATAGGAGCTGCCTGGCTTGCCGAGGTTCAACTTGTACATGGGCAAGAGGCTTTTTTCATCAAAAGCCATGGCACCATTGATGATGCCAGATGTTTTACTGGCCATTACCTTAAGGTTCAGGTAATGCGTGGTTACAATGCCGTAGGCGTGGCGTTTGAGCAATTGCTCAAGAAACACTTCCGCAAATGCTCCTCCCAAATTGGGATCAGATCCACTGCCCAGTTCATCAATGAAAAACATGGTTCTACCGTTCGCATCTTCCATGAAATGTTTCATGTTCTTGAGGTGTGCACTATAGGTGCTCAGTTCAAACTCAATGCTTTGGGTGTCGCCAATATGGATCATGAGTTGTTTGAAAATCCCAAACACCGAATCAGGATGAACGGGTACCAGCAATCCAGATTGAACCATCATTTGCAACAAGCCAGTTGTTTTCAAACAAACTGTTTTTCCGCCTGCATTAGGCCCTGAAATCAGGAGAATTCTGTTCTTTTCATCAAGGGTGAGATCAAGGGGTATTACCTGCTTACCTGACTTTTTGTTATAGATCAACAGCAGCGGATGATAGGCCTTTATCAACTTGATGCCTGAACTGTCTTCCACGTGTGGGATATGGGCATCCATTGTTTGGGCAAGCTTGGCCTTTGCCCTGATGAAATCATATTCACCCAGCACTTCCATGTATTGTTTCAACAAGGGGCTCTGGTAGGAAAGCCTTGCGGTGAGGTCTCTCAGAATTTTATACTCCTCATCTCTTTCATCATTTTCGAGGGAGAAAATCTCATTGTTCACCTCAATTGTTTCTTCAGGCTCAATGAAAGATGTACGTCTGGTATCACTTTCCCCATGAAGGATTCCTTTGACAATTCTTTTGTGTTCTGCATAAATGGCGAGTACCCTCCGGCCATTCAGGAAAGACTCCTCTATATCAGCTATGTAACCGGATTTCTGCAACTTGCTAAGCATCCGGTCAAAGGTCCGGCGTTGCTCATTTCTTTTTCTGTAGAGGGCCATGCGGATCCTGGAAAGATCCTCAGAGGCTGTGTCAACCACCCTGCCATCATCCCCAATGATGCGGTCTATTTCTTCTGGTATTGATTTTTCAAATCGGGTTTGGTTGATGACCTGGTACAAGGCACTGTAATTGCTTGTTCTTTCATCATCAAACCAACGAAAAATGCTTTTGATGTTTTCAGCCAGGTTCCTGAACAGTTTAAAAACATCACCGCCCAATACGGCCCCCGGAATAGACAAAAGTTTCAGCTCCCTTGATAGGTTGAAGGCCTGATCGTGCTGAAAGGTCTGTCCGGCAGACATGATTTGCATGTACTGGTAAGATTGTCTCAGTTCAAGATCGATGAATTGTTTACGGGTATGAATCCTTAAATTGGCGGCACGCTCCTTGCCAAAATGGGTTCGGGTCTGCTCTTCAAGCAGGTTCCTGACCTTGTCAAATTCAAGCTGAACAGATGCGGATGCCGGGTACAATTTCATGTTAAACCAATGCTAA
Source organism: Chitinophagaceae bacterium (assembly GCA_044341875.1). Classification (GTDB taxonomy): domain Bacteria; phylum Bacteroidota; class Bacteroidia; order Chitinophagales; family Chitinophagaceae; genus Pollutibacter. Next base: position 127,397 of record JBIIQT010000001.1, read on the forward strand.
ACTGGGTCAAAATTAAGCCTAAAAACACTCCCAATCTCATTTCAGCATAACTTAGGGACATATTCTTACCAATCAACTGTTAACATGAAAATATTCATTCAACTCCTCTTATCCTCATCAATTTTTATGACTGCTTGTGCACAACCAAAAGATCAAAACAAAGCGTCGGAAACCCAAAAAGCAAAATCAACTCCAATGAATACTGAAAAAATCACCTTTGGAAACGGCTGTTTCTGGTGCACTGAAGCCATTTTCCAGCAAGTGAAAGGTGTGGTAAAATCTACCAGTGGGTACAGCGGAGGTCATGTCGAAAACCCAACCTATGAACAGGTTTGTGAAAAAAATACAGGCCATGCAGAGGTGATTCAAATTGAGTTCAATCCTGCAGAAGTGACAGTAGATGAACTGCTGGAAGTATTTTGGCAAACACATGACCCTACTACCTTGAACCGTCAGGGCAACGATGTGGGGCCTCAGTACCGCAGTGTTGTTTTCTACCATACGGAACAACAAAAGGAAAGAGCTGAATTTTACAAGAAAAAGCTGGATGCATCAGGGGCTTTTGACAATCCCATTGTAACAACCATCGAGCCTTTTACAAAATTTTATGTGGCGGAGAACTATCACCAAGACTATTACAACAGAAATGGAAACCAGCCTTATTGCTATTTTGTGATCAGGCCCAAAATGGAAAAATTCGAGAAGGCTTTCAAGGACAAGATGAAAAAATAACGTACCAAAGATGAAGCATATTTACGCGCTGATTGTGTTGCTTGCTGTGGTTTTGGATTCTAATGCCCAACTCAACAGTCAGGCCAAGTCATACACAAAGGCAGATACATTACGAGGATCACTGAGCGAAGCAAGAAATTGGTGGGATGTGCAGCATTATGCCGTTTATGTTGAACCTGATTACGAGAACAAAACCATTATTGGCAAGGTTGACATCCAGTTCAAGGTTTTGGGATCTGGCAAAACCATGCAGATCGATTTGCAGGAACCCATGCAATTGGGGAAGGCATATATCGGCGATAAGCCCATGACTTTCAAAAGAGAAGGCAATGCATTCTTCATCAATGTTTCAGTTGCACTTCCCAAAGACAGCATTGTTACACTGGCACTTCAGTTTCAAGGAAATGTAACAGTTGCCAAACGACCTCCTTGGGATGGTGGCTGGATATTCTCCAAAGATAAACTCGGTAGGCCTTGGATGAGCGTTGCTTGTCAGGGATTGGGAGCAAGCGTGTGGTTCCCTTGCAAGGATCACCAAAGCGATGAACCCGATCAAGGATCCACATTGAAAATCAATGTTCCTGATTCCTTGATGGCGGTAGGCAATGGCAGATTGATCAGCAAAGAAAAATACAAGCAAGGTTGGACGGCCTATAAATGGGAAGTGAAAAATCCCATCAACAACTACAACATCATCCCCTATATCGGCAAATATGTTTCTTTCAGTGAATCATATCCCGGAGAAAAAGGAAAACTGGATTGTGACTACTGGGTCCTTGACTATAATCTGGACAAAGCCAAAAAACAGTTTGCACAGGTAAAGCCCATGTTGCAGGCATTTGAACATTGGTTCGGGCCTTATCCATTTTATGAGGATGGCTTCAAGCTCGTTGAAGCGCCGCATCTTGGCATGGAGCACCAGAGTGCCGTTGCCTATGGCAATGGATTTCAAAACGGTTACAGGGGGCGAGACCTCTCTGGAAGTGGATGGGGCTTGAACTGGGATTTCATCATCGTCCATGAAAGTGGACATGAATGGTTCGGCAACAACATCACCACCAATGAAGTGGCTGACATGTGGGTGCACGAAGGATTCACCAACTACTCTGAAACCATTTTCACGACCCACCATTATGGCAAAGATGCCGGAAATGCTTACGTGCAGGGCACCAGGAAACTGGTACAAAACGACATCCCCATCATTGGAAAATATGGCGTGAATGAAGAAGGTTCAGGAGACATGTATTACAAAGGCGGCAACCTGGTGCACCTGATACGTCAGCTGTTCGATGACGATGAAAAATTCAGGATGGCCTTGAGGGAAATGAACAAGCGGTTCTATCATGCCACAACCACTTCTGCAGCTGTTGAACAATTCTGGAGCGAACAGCTGAAGCGTGACCTTTCTCCCCTTTTTGACCAGTACCTGCGTGCAACCAAAATACCAACCCTGGAAATACAGAAAAACGGAAATAAAATCAAATACAGGTGGTCAGACTGCAATAGCAATTTCAATATCCCCTTAAGGGTGATGGTTGACGGAAAGCCCGTTTGGATTGAACCCGTTACAACATGGAAAACATACAAAGGCAATTCAACCATCAACAGTTTTGAGCCTGATAAGAATTTCTTTGTTGGATTTTCAGCACTACAGTAGTCTGCCTGCTTTGACAAATCTTCTGCTCCAGTAAGCTTCATCCAAATCGCTGATTACCACACCCATGGATGTGGATGCGTGAACAAACTTGTTGTTTGAGACATACATGCCAACATGGGATATGCTCCTGCCGTCAGCAAAGAAAACCAGGTCTCCCTCCTTCAAATTCTCTTTTGAAATCTCTTTGCAAAAATCCGCCTGTTCCCTTGATGTTCGGGGAAGGGATATGCCAAAGGCCTCGTTGGTAAGACCTTGCACAAAGGCAGAACAGTCAATTCCCTCTTTTGTGTTACCGCCGATCCGGTAAGGAACAGCCCACCACTGGTGGACATATTCTATGAGTTTTTTGTTGGTTAACTTTTCTACCTCGATATTGAGTAAAACAGCATACCTGAAAACAACCGGCGGGATATACTCAATTCCCTGCAAATCATTCAAGTAACCCATTGATGATTTATCATCTATGAATCCAATTGCAGCACTTGACCGTTCCGGAGATGGATCAGATTTGACTCCTTTCGGGTTGAGGGCAATAGCAATATCATCAAAAAATGGAGAATTCCTGGTTACTTGTTTTTTTACAGGTGATGCCTTGAACAGGGCACAGGATTGCAACAAGCCTGCTAAACAGAAGAAGAACAATATTTGATTGTGGTTCAATTTCATTCAAGTTGTGGAAAAACCCTTTCCTGCTTTTGCTGTTTATTTACGAAATTTGATCTCTTCGCCCCACTACAACTACCATGTCACGTTTCTCACATCTACACGTTCATACCCAATATTCTTTGCTGGATGGTGCAGCAAGCATTGGCGCCTTGTACAAAAAGGCCATCAATGACAACATGCCCGGACTGGCCATTTCTGACCATGGTAACATGTTTGGAGTCTTCCAATTTGTTGCGGAAGCGCACAAACACCAAACCGATCCGAACGACAAAAATAGTCCTTTGAAGGTAAAACCCATCGTTGGATGTGAATTTTACATTACTGAGAACAGGCACAGGAAAACATTTTCGAAGGAAGAGAAGGACCCCAGACACCATCAAATCCTTCTGGCCAAAAACGATATAGGGTATAAAAACTTGGTAAAATTGACCTCCCTTGGATACATTGAAGGGATGTACAGCAAATATCCAAGAATTGATAAAGAGCTGATTCACAAGTATCATGAAGGTCTTATCGCAACTACTTGTTGCCTTGGCGCCTTGGTTCCGCAGACCATCATGAGAAAAGGAGAACAAGACGGCGAGAATGAGTTTAAATGGTGGCTGAATATTTTTCAGGATGACTACTATGTTGAACTACAGCGGCATGGCATGCCAGAGCAAGAAAAAGTGAACCAGGTACTGCTCAAGTTTGCCAAAAAATACAACGTAAAGGTCATTGCCTCCAACGACTCCCATTATGTTGACCAAAAAGATTTCAACGCTCATGATATCCTCCTATGTATCAATACAGGGGAAAAAGTAGCTACTCCCGCAGCAAGGGAGTTCTCAGATGATGATGTCAGCCTCAAGAACAAGCGGTTTGCATTCCCCAACGACCAGTTCTACTTCAAGACCACCGCTGAAATGACTTCAGTATTTCATGACCTTGAAGAGGCCATCGACAATACCAACGAAATTGTAGACAAAGTCCAGGTGCTTGACCTTAAAAGGGATATCCTTCTCCCCCATTTCGTTGTGCCCAAGAGTTTTGCTACACAGGATGAATATCTTGAACACATCACTTGGGAAGGGGCAAAAAAAAGATACGATGTCATCACCCCGGAAATAGAAGAACGCCTCAATTTTGAGTTGTTCACCATCAAGACCATGGGGTTTGCCGGTTACTTCCTCATTGTATCCGACTTCATCAAGGCAGGAAGGGATCTTGGTGTATTTATCGGCCCTGGAAGGGGATCTGCGGCAGGTAGCGTTGTGGCATTTTGCATCGGCATCACCAATATTGACCCCATCAAATACAAACTTCTGTTCGAGCGTTTCCTCAATCCAGACAGAAAGTCCATGCCCGATATTGATACGGACTTCGATGATGAAGGAAGGCAGAAAGTGATTGATTATGTGGTAGACAAATACGGGAAGAATCAGGTAGCACAAATTGTCACCTACGGTACAATGGCCGCCAAAATGAGCATCAAGGATGTTGCCAGGACAATGGACCTTCCCTTGATTGAATCCAATATCCTCGCAAAGCTGGTACCGGAAAAACCGGGTATTAGCCTCAAAAGGCTTTTGCATGCTTCGCTCAAAGGCGATGACAGCCTTATTGAAAAAGAATCGCTGAACCAGGATGAGATTGAAAATGCCAAGATGCTCCGCGATATTTATGGTGGCACAGACATCAGAAGCCAGGTACTGCACGAGGCAGAGATTCTCGAAGGATCAGTGCGGAATACAGGTATACATGCTGCAGGCATCATCATTGCCCCTAGGGATTTGACTGACCTGCTTCCCGTGTGCATCGCCAAGGATTCTCCCATGTGGGTTACACAAATAGAGGGAAGTGTGATTGAGGATGCAGGTGTAATCAAGATGGACTTCCTGGGATTGAAGACGCTGAATGTGATCAAGACATCTCTGGCGCTTATCAAGATGAATTATGGTATCGAAATCGATATAGACAAGATACCGTTGGATGACGAAAAGGCTTTCAGGCTTTACCAATTCGGAGAAACCATTGGCACCTTTCAGTTTGAAAGCCCTGGGATGCAAAAATACCTGCGCGACTTAAAACCGGATAAGTTTGAAGACCTGATCGCCATGAATGCGCTCTACAGGCCAGGACCTTTGGAATACATCCCCAACTTCATCAACAGAAAACACGGTCGCGAGGCGATTTCCTATGACCTGGATGAAATGCAGGAATACCTGGAGGAAACCTATGGAATCACGGTATACCAGGAGCAGGTGATGTTGCTGGCACAGAAACTTGCCGGATTCAGCAAGGGTGATGCCGATGTATTGCGAAAGGCCATGGGTAAGAAGCAAAAATCGGTCCTTGATAAAATGAAGGGGCAATTCATTGGTAATGCATTGGTGAAAGGATTTCCGGAAGATAAACTGCAGAAAATCTGGACAGACTGGGAAGCATTTGCGCAATATGCCTTCAATAAATCTCACAGTACCTGTTATGCATTTATCGCCTACCAGACAGCTTACCTGAAATCACATTATCCCTCAGAATTCATGGCGGCAGTGCTGAACCATGCTGGATCCATAGAGAAGATCACCTTCTTTATGGAAGAGTGTAAAAGAATGGGGCTCAATGTTCTAGGGCCAGATATTAATGAATCACTTCAGAGCTTTGCGGTTAACAAAAAAGGGGAAATTAGGATCGGGCTTGGCGGATTAAAAGGTGTTGGAGAAGCGGCCGTGGAGTCCATCATTGAAGAAAGAGAGAAAAATGGTCATTACGTATCCATTTATGAATTGGTCAAAAGGGTCAATCAAAGAACCGTAAATAAAAAATCATTGGAGAGCCTGGCGATGTCTGGAACTTTCGATTGTTTCCCGGAATTGCACAGGGCCCAGTATTTCTTTCAACCTCCGGGAGACAGCTCCAATGGACTGGAAAAAATCATCAAATTCGGAAACATCTGGCAAGGACAGACAAACTCCAACCAAAACACCCTGTTTGGAGACCTTTCCCTCGTGCAGGAGATCCCTCCACCCAAGGTTCCTGATTGCCCGCCTTGGTCATTGACCGAAATCCTGGATAAGGAAAAAGATGTGACTGGCATGTTCCTAAGCGGTCATCCCCTTGATCATTACCGGTTTGAGTTGAAATACTATGGCATCATGGCCATCAACGATTACAATGAATTCAAAGGTGGCATTGAACTCCAGAAAAGTCCTAACCAGTCGCTAAAGCTGGCAGGATTGGTTACCTCAGCCCAGCACAAGATTTCAAGGGCCGGAAAAAAGTATGGCAGCATTACCATTGAGGACTTCTCCGGTAAAGTGGAAATCACCCTGTTTGGCGATATGTATGTGAAATTCTCCAACTATTTTGTAGCGGGAAGTTGCATCCATGTAAAAGGCAACTTTGAGAAATGGGAAAGCAGGAATGAATGGAATTTCAGGGTTTCAGAGATTTGTCTGCTTGAAACCATCAAAAGGGTCTTCACCAGACAACTGCAACTTACGCTTCAGGCGGGAAGCATTTCTGAATCCTATGCCGCTTTTCTTCACAACAACCTGAAGAAAAACCCTGGAAAGACCAGGCTGAAACTGATCATGATTGACCAGGTGGAAAGGCTGAGGGTTCAAATGAAAACCACAGAGAAGGGCTTTGAAATGAATGATGAAATGGCCGATTTCCTCGAAAACAACCCGCTGATAGAGGTACAAGTTGACGCCGTATAAATGAATCATGTCTTTTTATGAAATATTAAAAAATGGAACTAATTTTGCATTTCACTTGATTATCTAACATACAATCCAAATACATGGCAAAAGAATTTACAGACGGCAATTTCCAGGCTGAAGTACTGGACTCAGATAAACTCTCTATGATCGATTTTTGGGCTGAATGGTGTGGTCCTTGCCGCGCTATCGGACCAGTTGTTGAGGAACTCAGCAAGGAGTTTGAAGGAAGGGTAAACATTGGAAAAGTAAACGTGGACCATAACCCACAACTTTCCATGAACTATGGCATCACTTCCATCCCTGCTATTCTTTTCATCAAAAATGGCCAGGTGGTTGACAAGCTTGTAGGGGCACAACCCAAACACAATTTTATTAAGCGGATTGAATCACACCTATAACCCGCAATTGTATTAATTTTAAACCGTCACCCAGTGACGGTTTTTTTTATTTCGATGGCAACCATTCGCAAACAGAGTATTTATTCCTCCATCTACATCTACGCAGGCTTTGCGATTGGTGCCTTCAATGTATTGTTCCTCTTCCCCAAATTTTTTACGCCAGAAGAGTTTGGACTTACCAGGATCCTCATGGACATTGCCTTGATCCTTTCCATGATCTGTACGGCAGGAACGCTGCCAGTAGCCTTAAAGTTTTATCCTTTCTATAAACACTATTTGCCCAAAGAGAAAAACGAGCTTCCAACGCTGGTGTTTATACTTGGTGTCATCATGTGTTCCCTGCTTTACTTTTCATTTCCTTATATCGAGCCCATCGCGTTAAAGAAATTTTCAAGCCGCTCGCCTATTCTCGCCGACCACCTCAAACTAGTGATTCCTTTGACCATCTCATTGGTTGCACTCTCTATGTTGGAGGTATTTGCATGGATCATCGGCAAAACCATTCTCGCCAATTTTTTGAAAGAATTCATGTTCAGGATTGTAGTTCTTTTGGTCATCCTTGCCTGGGTGTTGGGTATGATCAAAGACTACAATGTATTCATTGAACTATATGCCTACTTATACTTTATCCCTGTTGTAATTTTGGCATGGGTGCTGATGCGCAGCCAATCCTTTCAACTGGTTTTCAAAAAAAGTAAGGTCACCACCAAATTTTCAGGCATGATGGCCCGATTTGGCGGGGCTTATTTTCTGGGTAATATCCTGAATGTGATAGCCAAGACCAATGATACCATCATCATTGCCTCTCAATCATCCGGAGGACTGGCTGATGCTGCTATCTTTACCATTGCCACCTACCTGATTACCGTCATGGATGTACCGCAGCGCAGCATGGTCTCAGCGGCAACTCCTCAAATTGCCCAGGCCTGGAAAGACAAGGATCTTGCCAAGCTCGATAGGCTTTACAAGAAAACCGCATTGAATCTATTGGTAATTGCCTCTGGCATTTTAGGTGTTGTTATCTTGAATTTACCCGCTTTCATCCATGTGCTTGGACCAAACTATGCAGGCATGTCTATGTTGATGCTGATTTTGGGGCTAAGCAAATTGGTTGACCTTGGAACAGGGATGAATACCCAGATACTACAACTCTCAAAGCATTGGATGATAGATCTTCTGACAAACATGTTTTTTGTGGTCGCCTCTATCTTCCTAAACTATTTTCTGACCAAATCCTATGGTATTCTGGGAACAGCGATCGGGAGCTTTATTGCAGTAGTACTTTTCAATTTTATCCGCTTTTTCTATATCAAAAAAATCTATGCATTGCAACCTTTTTCATGGAGAAACGGTTTGACAATCATGGTAGCAGCTGTTATGACATTTGCATTGTACAGCATCGAATTCCATGATTACATTTGGATCAACCAGGCCCTCAAATCGGCTTTGTTTATCTTGGCATTTGCTTTCTTCGTCATCCGCTTCAATATTTCTCCAGACATCACTGAGCTTTATAATATGGCCAGGAGCAGGGTCATGCATCGGAGGTCTTAATTATTATTGTATATTGCCCAATAAACCAAACTGACATAGCTATGATGTGGGAAAACCTGAGCCGTGGATTGCTGGGAATGTTGTTCTTGATTGGCCTTTGCTATGTATTAAGCAACAACAGAAAAGCCATCAATTGGAAACTTGTTTCTATGGGCATCATTGCTCAGATTGGTTTTGCCATTGGCGTCCTTTCAAAAGGAAAATATAATTTTTTCAGGATCATCATCCAATGGTTTTCCGATAAGTTTGTAGAGATCATCAACCTTGCACACAAGGGAATTGAATTCATGTTTGGCAACCTTGCCGATGCTTCTGGAAGCTGGGGTTATACTTTTGCCATTCAAGCGTTACCCAACATCATATTTTTTGCTGCCCTTTCTTCTTTGTTTTATTATCTGGGTATCCTTCAAAAAATCGTTTATTTCTTTGCCCTGATGCTCAGCAAGCTCAAGGTTTCTGGAGCAGAAAGTGTTTCGACCGCAGCCAATATTTTCCTGGGGCAGACAGAGGCGCCCCTCATGGTCAGGCCTTTTCTGGAGAAAATGAACAGGAGTGAAATCCTCTGCATCATGGTTGGCGGCATGGCCAATACAGCAGGATCAGTGCTTGCCGCTTATGTTGGTTTTCTTGGAGGGAATGACCCGGTACAACAACATTTTTTCGCATTGCATTTGTTGAGTCAGTCTATCATGAGTGCACCTGCAGCCATCGTTTGTTCAAAAATCCTTTTCCCCCAAACAGAGAAAATAGATGAGCGCATTATCGTATCCAAAGAGAAGTTCGGAGAAAATGCCCTTGATGCGATTTCATTGGGAACCACGGATGGTCTGAAACTTGCCGTCAATGTTGGTGCCATCCTGATCGTTTTCACTGCCCTGATGTATGTCCTTAATTGGGTACTGGGTTCTGTTGGATACTACACAGGCATCAACAGCCTGGTGGCCAATTTTAGCAAGGGCAGATATGATGCATTGTCATTTCAAATGATACTGGGATACCTCTTCTCCCCAATTGCATGGCTGATTGGTGTAAGTGAACGGGACATGGTGTCTGTGGGGCAGTTATTGGGCGAAAAAACCATCATCAATGAGTTCCAGGCCTATATCACTTTTGGAAAGATGAAGGCAGAAAACCTGATCACAGACCCTAAATCCATCCTCATCACTACTTATGCCTTGTGTGGCTTTGCCAATATTGCCTCCATTGGTATTCAGATAGGCGGTATCAGCCAATTGGCACCCGGACAAAGGAAGAACCTGACCGAGTTAGGCTTCAAGGCCTTGATAGGAGGAACCATTGCCTGTTTGATGTGTGCCTGCATTGCAGGTGCACTTGGATAGCACCAGCTCATTTTAAAGGAACATTTGCTTTTTTGGGTCTAACTTTATGCCTGCCTGAATGTTAGGTATCTCATGCCATTGGTTGGAAAAAGAACCATATCAGCCATTATCATTCTCTTTCTGGCTATTCAGTCTCAAGGGCAACAATCCATTGAGGTCATCCAAGGGCAACTTACGGCGATTACAATACCCATTAAATCATGGAAGGCAGACAAAGCAGACCCTGTTCTAAAGATCAAAACCAGGGATGAAAAAGGGCTGATTCATGCCCAGGACCTGGAGCCATTGGTGTTCACCCAATATGGATCAAAAACCAGGGAAGAAGACATGATCTGGCAAAAAGATGCAAGGGTTTTTCAAAAACCACAGTTGTCGAACATGAGAAATGCGCCGATGAAACTTGTCCCCCTTGAGAGAAATGGCGGTTATATTGACAAGGCTTTGGATGGACAAGGGTTCAGTAACATCAATCCAGCAGACCCCAGCATTGCAGTGGGTCCAAACCATGTCATTCAGATGATTAATGGAAACAATGGCAGTGCCCTTTTCAGCATCTACGACAAAGCAGGAAATACGCTTTTTCCTCAAACCTATATGGACCAATTGCCCGGCAGCAGTTACAATGGTGGTGGTGATTGCATAGCATGGTACGACCAACTTACCGACAGGTTTATCATGTCAGAGTTTGGCGATAGTTCCAGGACTGGCATCAAGATAAACAGTTTAATCATGGCGGTTTCTGTCAGCAACGATCCTACTGGAGCATGGTTCATCTATGAATTTTATTGTGACCCCTTTTTCCCGGACTACCCCAAGTTTGGCAACTGGCATGATGCCTGGTATGGGGTAACAAGAGATTTTGCAGACCAGTATCTGGGAAATTCGGTTTGGGCTTTTGATAAAAACAAAATGATCGCAGGTGCAGCCAATCCCACAGTACAACGCATGAGATTGACAGACCCAGACAACAAGTTCAATGCCCTGGTGCCTGTAACGCTTACAGGAAACATTCCAGCCCCCTCAAGTTCACCGGGATTGTTTTTATATTTCAATGATGATGTATTGACTGCCTCTCCATCCGATGCTGACAGCATTGGCATGATCAGTTTCAAGGTTGACTTTACAGACCCCTCAAAATCCTTGGTCAAACCGGAAAAGAATTTTGCCGTTGCTGCGTTCAACAGCATTGTTTGCAACAGCAGGAATTGTGCCAGTTCACCAGGTGCGCAAGGCTATGATGTGGTAAGCAACCGGATCATGCACAAGCCTGGCTTCAGGAATTTTGGCACCCACCAATCTATTGTAGCCAACCATACTGTAGATGTGAATGGCAATGGTCTTGCGGGTATCAGGTGGTATGAGTTGCGCAATACAACTGGATGGAACCTCTATCAACAAGGCAGTTATGCACCACAGGCCCAGTCAAACTGCAGCCCCAACAACTTGCGCCACAGGTTCATGGGTTCGATCATGCAAAATGGAAAAGGTCAAATCGGATTGGCCTATAATTTTAGCAGCAAAACCGATTTTGCTTCCATCGCTTTTACCGGAAGGAATCAGTTTGACCCGTTGAACCAGATGGCCTTTGAAGAAACAATCATCAAAAAAGGCACTGGTTATGGAACCAGCGCCAACAGGTGGGGAGATTACAATGACATGGTGCCAGACCCTTCCAATGATTCTGTTTTTTGGTTTACCGGGATGATTGGGAACACTGCCAATACTTGGAGCACTTCAGTTTCCTCATTTTATTTGAGGAACAATCCCCAAACGGATGCCAAGCTTTCTGGCATTGTTTATCCCAATGCCTGTGAACCCATTTGTGCAAGCAGCTTTCAACCCAAGATCTCCATTAGAAACAATGGAACTGATGTGTTGAGATCAATAAGGATTACAGTTTTGCTGAATGATAACAAAATCAGCGAGGAATTTTGGACAGGTAATCTAGCCTATACAGAAGAAGTAATGGTAACCCTCAAAGCACTGACCATCTCTTCAGGAAAAACGGCACTCAAAATCATGCTTGACCTACCCAATGCCAAGGCAGACGAAATGCCAGGCAATGACAGCGCCAATATAGCCGTTGAGCAACAACCCATACAAATATTGCCCATTGTTGAAACTGCAGAATCGGGTTCCATGCCTCCCATCGGATGGTCCTTTCAGACCAATGGAAGCAGTACATTTGGCTGGAAAAACACCAACAAGGCCTCCTATGAAGGCAGCAGGTCATTTGTTTTTGACAATTTCAACAACGATGAAAAAGGGAAAATTGCAGACCTTTTAACACCGAGAATCAATACCGGCATCTATGATTCATTATCAATGGAATTCATGCTGGCAGCAGCTTTATATGATGCCATCAACCTTGATACGCTGGAAGTAATGGTCAGTCCTGACTGTGGCAAATCATTCAATTCGGTGTACAAAAAATGGGGGAATGCATTGAGTACTAAAGCAGGATTTACTGCCACTGAATTTATTCCTGTCAAAAGTGATTGGAAAAAAGAATCCATTGACCTGAGCAGATTCAAAGGCAATGATATTCAAATTAGGATTCGAGGAACAAATCAGTATGGCAACAATATCTATCTTGACAACATCAACATCACAGGGTTCAATTTCCCTTCTGCAGATGTAAAATTGGATTCAATGGATACCCCACCCCTGTTTGGCTGTGATCCATCCATTGTTCCCATAGCCCGTTTTACAAGTCTTGGAAAGGATACATTGAAATTTCTTGATCTGCAACTATGGGTAAATGGAGCAATGCTAGAAACAAAAAAATGGACAGGTACCCTCAACAGAAACAAGGCAGCCAGCATGACTTTTTCCGCTCAGCCGATTCTTCAAGAAATAAACATCATCAAAATTATAGGCGCCAATCCCAATGGTCAGATGGATCAGAACAAAGCCAATGATACCGCTACTGCTGTACATCATTTTCTGAAAGCAATAGAGATGCCCCTCAAAGAAAATTTCAACACATTGAATCAATGGCCCATCTATCCCGTTCTTGGAAACGACAAATGGCAAAGGTCTTCGTCTTCCTTAGCGATGGTCGCCAAGAATTTCCAAAGACCTTCCTTCGTCAGTGGGATGATATCGCCCCTTGTGATCAGGGGGAATCCGGATTCTGTATTCCTTGATTTTGACCTTGCAGCCAATACTCCGATTGTTTCAAAACCTGATACACTTGAGATAGCCATCTCCTGGGATTGTGGCAAAAACTGGCAGTCCGTTTATAAAAAATGGGGTTCCAATCTGTCTACCATAGACAGAAATACTACCGTTTCCTTTGAACCGTTGCATGCTGGGGAATGGAGAAAAGAGCGTCTTGACCTGACGGGTATTGTAGAGGGAAAAAATACTTTTATGGTGCGTTTCGTCAACATTGGCAATGGAAACAACAATGTTTACATAGACAACATCAATATCACCTCAAAAACATTGCCTCAACGGTTGAAAGAGCAGGGACACCTCCTCTATCCCAATCCTGCATCCACAAAGACTGCCGTCCAGTTTTTCCCGGCTTCAAATAAGCTTAAGGCTATGCAACTGTCATCTGCAAAAGGTGATATCATTACATCCTACCAATACAAAATCGGACAGGTGCTGAACTTGCAGGAAATCAATCTGGCGGGATTGCCAGCAGGAATTTATTTCCTGAACATCCAATTCACTGACAAGTCAATTACCGAAAAACTGATAAAGGTGGATCAATAATGACTAAGGGTTCAACAGGTTTAGGTCAGACCGAAATCAGCGTGTATTTTTGCACAAAGAAGCTACAATGAATGGACCTACCTCCAGCCTGACGGATTTTCCAGGGCTTGAACCCGACTTCAAAACAATTGCATCCAAAATTGAAAACAGGCAAAGAATCAGTCAGGAAGAAGGGCTGATGCTTTTTGAAAAGGGTTCATTGGCCATGTTGGGCACAATGGCCAACTTTATCCGTGAAAGAGCACATGGACACAACACCTATTTCAATAGAAATTTTCATATTGAGCCAACCAATGTTTGCGTTTTTTCCTGCAAGTTCTGCTCTTACTCCAAGCTCTATTCAAAGCGTGAAGAAGGGTGGGAACTTAGTATAGATCAGATGCTGGACAAAGTGAAGGCTTATGATGGCCAACCCATTACTGAAGTGCATATTGTTGGTGGCGTACATCCCAAAATGGACATCTATTTTTTTGAAGAACTGATCAAGAAAATCCGGGCTCACCGACCAGGCCTGCACATCAAGGGATTTACAGCAGTAGAGTTGGACTATATGTTCAGAAAAGCCAAGCTGAGCAGGGCCGATGGTATGAAATTGTTGCATGAAGCGGGACTGGATTCACTTCCGGGTGGTGGTGCAGAAATTTTTGACCCTGTGGTGAGGGAACAAATCTGCGCAGACAAGGTCGATGCAGAAGGCTGGCTTGATATCCATGCGATTGCACATCGCTTGGGAATGCATACCAATGCAACCATGTTGTATGGACATGTCGAATCATACGAACACAGGATTGACCATATGGAAAGGCTTCGCAACCTTCAAGATGAAACCAAAGGTTTCAACACTTTCATCCCTCTCAAGTTCAGGAATTTTGATAATGAAATGAGTCATATCCCAGAGGTCAGCTCCATTGAAGACATGAAGCTCTATGCCATTGCCAGGATCTACATGGACAATTTCCCACACATCAAAGCCTATTGGCCCATGTTGGGCAGAGAGCAGGCACAGCTTACCCTTTCCTTTGGCGTAAATGACCTGGATGGTACCATTGATGATTCAACCAAGATATATTCCATGGCGGGAAGCGAGGAGCAAAATCCTACGTTGACCACTGATGAACTGGTTGGTCTGATTAAACAAGTGGGGAGAAATCCAGTGGAACGTGACACACTTTACAATGTCATCAATACCTATTGATCATTGCGCACTAACATTCACTCAAGCTCAGCGGAATCTGCTGGGCCAATCCTCCATCGGAAGTTTCTTTGTATTTGGAACTCATGTCTCTTGCTGTTTCCCACATGGTCTTTATGACTGCATCAAGGGAAACTTTAGCAAAATCTGGTGCACTTTGTAAAGCCAGTTGAGCAGCAGTAATGGCCTTTATTGCCCCCATGGAATTTCTTTCAATACAGGGAATCTGTACCAGTCCGCCAATGGGATCACAGGTAAGACCCAGGTGGTGCTCCATGGCAATTTCAGCAGCCATCAAAACCTGTCGCTGTGTTCCACCCAGGCACTCGCAGAGTGCAGCAGCGGCCATGGCACTGGATACACCAATTTCAGCCTGGCATCCGCCCATGGCGGCAGAGATGGTTGCTCCTTTCTTGAAGATGGATCCAATTTCTGATGCAGTAAGCAGGAATTGAATGACTTTATCTTCAGCATTATCATCACAGAAACTAATGAAATATTGCAGTACGGCAGGTATAACCCCTGCAGCACCATTGGTAGGGGCTGTAACAACCCGACCGAATGAGGCATTTTGCTCATTAACTGCAAGGGCAAAACAACTGACCCAATCAATGGTATAACGAAAATCCTTCCCACCCCTGGCTATAGCAGCTTGCCATTCCAGGTGATTATTGTAAGGTGTTGCCCCAATCAAACGATGGTTGAGGTCTTTGGCTCTTCTTCTTACATTTAATCCTCCAGGGAGTATGCCATCAGTATTACAACCCTTGTAAATGGACTCCTTCATAACAGACCATATCTGGAGGATCCCATCTTTTGTATCTGATTCTGTTCGCCAGCTGGATTCATTCTCCAAAACAATCTCACTCACAGACATCCCTGTTTTCATGCACCAGTGCAGCAAATCTTTGGCTGTATTAACAGGAAAAGGAAGTTCGGCTTGTGAACTGATTTCTGGTTGTTGATTTTCTTGTTCAATGAATCCGCCACCAACAGAATAATAGGTTTGGGAAACATGTTCTCCGTTATTGATCTCTGCCAGAAAACTCATGCCGTTGGGATGATAAGGCAGGGATTCCGTTGTCAAAAATTCAATATTATCTTTTGGGTCAAATTGTATAGCGTGTAAACCGCCAAGTAGAAGTTGTTTCCTGTTGGAGATATCCCTGATGCTTTCGTTAATACTATTTACATCAAAACGGACAGGATCTTCACCTGAAAGGCCCAACTGGACAGCAATATCGGTTCCATGCCCCTTTCCTGTCTTTGCCAGTGAACCATATAAAATGATGCGAACGGATCTGACTTTTAACAATAATTCCTGCTCTTTAAGGAATTGACTGAACTGTCTTGCAGCCTTCCATGGACCAAGTGTATGAGAGCTGGAGGGACCAACCCCAATTTTAAACATGTCAAAAACTGATATGGACTGGTGCATGTTTGAGTGAATTGATGCATGGACCAGGTCTGGACCCTGATTACCCTACCGAAACAAGGGTGATTTCAAAAATCAATGCTGCATTGCCAGGAATTGAACCTTGTCCATAAGGGCCGTAACCCAATGAAGCGGGCAAATAAAGGATTATTTTTCCTCCTGGCTTGATCAAAGGCAAACCTACTTGCCAGCCAGAAATCAATTGATTGAGCGTAAATGTAACCGGACTTCCAGCTTCATAATTGGAAGCAGTACCGGTCTGGTCAAATACATTACCATTGGTCAGGTATCCTTTATAGAACAACGTTACTTTAGAAGTAAGGGCAGGTGCAGTACCTGTACCGGCACTCACAATTTTGTAAAAAAATCCACGAGGATCTTCCGTTACTGAGCTCTTTAATCCTGTTCTTGTCAAATAATCTCCAATCAATTCCAACTTCTCTTCTTTTTTACATCCAGAAAACAACATCACGATTCCAGCTAATAAAACCAATCCTAAATTTCTCATGTGTTTTGTATTGATAAGCAAATATCGTAAAAAACCTGCAACTATCCTTTCTTCTCTCTTGCTTTCAATTCCAGGTATTGTTGTTCGAGTTTTTCCCAACGAAATCTTCTGTTCAACAGCGCGGTGAAGACAGCTATCAAGAGGGCTGCTACAATCAATACCATCGGGTTGAACTGGCTCAGGCCCACAGCGTCTGCTCTTTTGTACCAGAATCTTCCCAAAAGAAAATTTACAATAATGGGCATGGCGAACAGGATTCCCAGCGGTAGTCCGAGCATCAACTGGTTCAAAAGCTTTTTCTGCTTTTCGCGGTTTTGCTCCCAGTACTCCATAAATTTCGTCTCGTCGGCTGAATATGACATAAATTATATCTAAATTACGATAATCTGTGCTGTTGATACTGTGGATGAGATTTTTTCACGAATAAAAACATTCATGAATTCCAAAACCAAGCCACTGTTTTTTCTTTTTGTCATTGTCAGTATCGCAGAAATCGTATTGATTTTCACCGGAAATGAAACATTAAGAATATTTACCAAACCGCTGATCATCCCATTCCTTGCGGGCATCTACCACCTGAACGCTATTTCCCCCCCTAGAAAAAATTACAAAGACCCTGTTTTGATCGGCCTTTTTTTCTCTTGGATAGGAGATATTTTACTACAGCATAACGAATTTTTTATTCCGGGACTCATCTCCTTTCTGACAGCCCATATTTTTTATATTTTCTTTTTCGCCTCCACACAATCAGCCAATACCTCGTTCTTTAAGTTAAGGCCAGTTATGATCATTGCAGTCATCGCCTACCTGATAGAGCTGATGATCCTGTTATGGCCCCACCTGGGGGGTATGAAAATACCTGTTTTAGTATATGGGATTACGATCAGCACCATGCTCTCCGCCGCTTTTTGGCAGTACCAGAAACTCGACAACACCACTGCGCTTTACCTCATCATTGGCGCAGGATTCTTTGTTGCTTCTGATTCTATTTTGGCTTTGAACAAATTCAAAAAACAATTCGATTCGGCTGGAATCTATATCATGTCTACTTATATTCTTGCACAACTGTTCATCGTACTGGGCGCTATCCGGTACAGAAATATTCCACAGGAACAACAATAACTTCCTTTAACGAGAAAGTCCCGCCGAGGCGGGACTTTCTTATTTTCAGTAAGACTGATTTTAGTAATCCATACCGCCCATTCCTGGTGCACCATGTGAATGTCCACCAACAGCTTCATCCCTTTTTGGCTTGTCTGCGATTACACACTCAGTGGTAAGCAACATGCCTGCAATAGACGCAGCGTTTTCAAGGGCAACACGGGCAACTTTGGTAGGATCAATGACACCAGCAGCAAGCAATTTCTCATACTTGTCTGTACGGGCATTGTAACCAAAATCTCCTTTTCCTTCCCTTACTTTCTGGATAACGATAGATCCTTCAACACCAGCATTGTAAACAATTGTGCGAAGTGGTGCCTCAAGTGCACGGCGAACAATGGCAATACCAGTTGTTTCATCTTCGTTCAATCCTTTTTTCTTGTCCAGTGTATCGATGGCACGGATGAACGCGATACCACCACCAGGTACGATACCTTCTTCAACAGCAGCACGTGTTGCATGAAGAGCGTCGTCTACGCGATCTTTCTTTTCCTTCATTTCAACTTCTGTAGCTGCACCAACGTTCAATACGGCAACACCGCCACTGAGTTTGGCCAAACGCTCCTGAAGCTTTTCCCTATCATAATCTGAAGTGGTTGCTTCGATTTGAGATTTGATTTGTGCGATACGGGCATTGATATCATCTTTCTTGCCTTTTCCGCCAACAACGATGGTGTTGTCCTTGTCGATGGTCACACGCTCAGCACGTCCGAGGTAAGTAAGGTCAGCATTTTCCAATTTGAAACCTTGGTCTTCGCTGATAACGATACCTTTTGTAAGGATGGCGATATCCTGCAACATTTCCTTTCTGCGGTCACCAAAGCCTGGAGCCTTTACAGCAGCTACTTTCAGGGTTCCACGAAGTTTGTTTACAACGAGGGTTGCCATTGCTTCGCCTTCAAGGTCTTCAGCAATGATCAGCAAAGGAGCACCTTGCTGGGCAACTTTCTCCAGGATGTGCAGAATGTCTTTCATGGCAGAGATCTTCTTGTCGTAGATCAGGATGAAAGGACTCTGAAGTTCACACTCCATTTTGTCTGCATTGGTAACGAAGTATGGAGAGATATATCCCCTGTCGAACTGCATACCTTCAACGATATCGATAGAAGTTTCAGTTCCTTTTGCTTCTTCAACAGTGATTACACCATCTTTACCTACTTTCTGCATGGCTTCGGCAATCAGCTTTCCGATTTCAGCGTCATTGTTGGCTGAAATAGAAGCAACTTGCTGGATCTTCTTGATGTCATTTCCAACAGTCTGTGATTGTGCGCTAAGGTTGGCAACAATGATGGCAACCGCCTTGTCGATACCCCTTTTGATGTCCATTGGATTGGCACCAGCGGCAACGTTCTTCAGTCCTTCTGTGATGATGGCCTGGGCAAGTACAGTTGCAGTTGTGGTTCCATCACCAGCTACATCAGCTGTTTTTGAAGCCACTTCCTTTACCATTTGTGCACCCATGTTCTCAATGGGATCTTCCAATTCAATTTCTTTGGCAACAGTAACACCATCTTTGGTAACAGCAGGTGCGCCAAATTTTTTCTCAATGACAACATTGCGTCCTTTAGGACCCAAGGTAACCTTCACCGCATCTGCAAGGGTATCAACCCCTTTCTTCATTTTGTTGCGGGCTTCCAGATTAAAAAATATTTGCTTTGACATATGATTCTTTTTAAAAGTTTTAGCGGAGATTAAACAATTGCGAGGATATCAGACTCCCTCATGATCAAATAATCATGCCCTTCGATGGTGATCTCTGTGCCGGAATACTTTCCGTAGAGAACATTGTCTCCTGTTTTTACAGTCATCGGCTCATCCTTTTTACCGGGGCCTGCAGCAACGACTGATCCTCTTTGGGGTTTTTCCTTCGCTGTGTCAGGAATGATGATGCCACCTGCAGTCTTCTCTTCAGCAGGAGCAGGTTTCACGATTACCCTGTCATGCAATGGGGTAATGCTTAACTTCTTAGCCATAGCTTTTGATTTTTAAGTTTAAATAAATGAATTAATTGTGGGTAGGCGGCTGAATGCTTTCCCAGTCAAAGGGTATCAACGAATTCCGTACCAAGGGTGATGGCTTGCAAAAATGGCAGATTCCATCAATTCTATCGGCAAAAAATTCAATGAATGGCAGCGAAAATAGGCATTCGGTATGTCAATTTTTCATCCTGAGGAGAAAATATGCCTATTAGTACGTAAAAAGCTATATTTGCAACCCCAAACAGCTCTTTAAATGATCAGTCGCAGAAATATCAGGGTAAAAGTGATGCAGTGTCTATATTCAGCAGAAGCTGATACAACCATGGTCTCGGAAGACAAGGCAGTAGCCTTGTTGAAAAAATACCTGGATGAGACAGCTGACCTCTTCACGTTTGCCATTTTTTTGGTCACAGAAGTGGCCAGGTATGCCGAAAAAGATTCTCTGCACCGTGCTTCAAAGCACCTTCCGACCGAGGCTGATCTAAATGTAAACATCAAATTGGCGGGGAATACCACACTTTGGAAAATCCTTGAATCCAGCGGTTTCCAACCTGCCATCAAGGAAAGAAAGCTCGACCAACTGATGGACGAGGAAATCGTACGTAAAATATACCTCAATCTTACTGAGACTGAAATGTATCAGTCTTATATTGCCTTAGAAAGCCGTGACAAGAAAACGGAGAAAGAACTGCTCAGCTTTATTTTCACAGACCTCATCATGGCCGACGAAAACATCACGGCTTTTTTTGAAGACCATTTCGTTCAATGGGATGATGATGCAGAAATGATTTATCAAATGGTACTCAATTACCTGAGCAAACCAGGAACTTATGCATTCAATGAAATCGTAGGACCCGATAAAACCCGTTATGCCTTGAGTCTCCTGAAAACTTCCATTGTAAAGAAAGACTTTACGATGGAAATGATCAAGCCCAAGTTGAAAAACTGGGATGCCGACAGGATTGCAGTATTGGACATGATCATGATCCGAATGGGCGTCTGTGAACTGCTTTTCTTTGAAACCATTCCTGCAAAAGTGACCATCAATGAGTACATTGATATTGCCAAAAGTTACAGCACTCCACAGAGTGGACAGTTTGTCAATGGAATTCTTGATGGAATACACAAAGATTTGTTGCAGGAAGGCAGACTCAAGAAAGTAGACTTCAAAAAACAAGGCTAAATACCTATTTTTGGCATCTCAAAACGAAAGAATGAAATCCCCAGTTATCATCTTCGCTCTTTTTATCGTCGCTGCAGCAGCCATCATTGTTGTCAATAAAAAGACCCCTGCACCTACGAGAAGGTCAATCGTACAAAAAGCAATCACCTTTGAGCCCGGAACACCCATAACAACTGTTCTTTTCATTGATTCGGTTCAAAACATGGGCAAAGTTAAAGATGGTGAAAAACTGAATATCGCTTTCCATTTCACCAATACTGGCAAAGAAATGCTCATCATCAAAGATGTGGCAGCCTCGTGCGGTTGCACAGTCCCTGAAAAGCCCGAAGCACCCATTGCTCCAGGAAAGTCCGGCATCATCAAGGCGACTTTTGATAGCAAGAGCCGTGAAGGAATGAACCATAAGGTACTTTCTGTATATGCCAATACCCAACAGACCAAACATGACCTGGTTTTTGATGTAGAAGTCATTCCTGCTAAATAATCAATCAACAAACAAAACAAATATGATGAATTCAATTCTTTTGCAAGCTGCCCCTAACGCAGGCTACATGCAACTTGTGCTTCTTGGAGGTATGGTTGTTGTTTTCTATTTTTTCATGATTCGCCCACAAGCCCAAAAAGCGAAAAAAGCCAAAAAATTCCAGGAAGAATTGCAAAAAGGTGATAAGGTTGTTACCATTGCAGGAATCCATGGTATCGTCAATAAAGTAAATGATGACAATACCATACAGATAGAAGTAAGCCCTGGCTCTTTCATGAAGATTGAAAAATCAGCGATCAGCATGGAATGGAGCGATCAGCTCAACAAAGCTGCAGCCACCAAATAATTCAAACAACTGATACAAAGGCCCGGACTTGGTTCCGGGCTTTTTTATTTACATTTGACCATGCTTAAGGTAGGACTTACAGGTGGCATTGGTGCTGGAAAATCTACAGTCGCCCAAATCTTTAAGGTATTCGGTATTCCGGTATACCAAGCAGACCAGGAAGCTAAAAGATTGATGCAAACCAATACTTCACTGATTGAAAAAATCAGGGAGGCTTTTTCCGACAAGGCATATGTAGAAGGAATACTTGACCGAAAATTCCTTTCTTCTATAGTATTCAATGACAAACAAAAACTTGAACTACTCAATAGCATTGTTCATCCTTTTACTATTCAGGATGGAAAGGAATGGATGAAAAAACAAACCAGCCCTTATGCAATCAAAGAGGCTGCCCTGATCTTTGAATCAGGCAGTCAAGGAGAATTTGACTGCATTATTGGCGTTTTTGCACCAACAACGCTCAGGATACACAGAACCATCCAACGTGATCAAGTTGAGAGAGAAAAGGTCTTGAGCCGCATGGAAAAACAGCTGGATGAGAGCATCAAAATGAAATTGTGCGATCATGTATTGATCAATAATGAACAAACATTGTTGGTGCCACAAGTGATTGGCTTACACCAAAAACTAATCAACCGCTCAACAGAAATGGGCAACTAGCATTGACTCCTGCTGGCTTTTATCCAAAACATTTCATCACTGACAATCAGAACATTTCCTCTTCACATCCAATGGGTGCACCAGGAGGAGCAACGGCATGGATGGTTGGTTTTGCTTTTTCTGGGGACTTGAAACGATCAATGGCCAAACCCAGGTGGGCTTTGTACAAAGGGTCAGTTGCTGTTTTAATGTTTGCTTCAAGCCATGATTTTAGCTCAGCCAAAACCAGGCCAACCCTTGCTTTAGCGGGAAAAGAAAGCTGCTCATCAACACTTGCAGCCAGCAAGTAAGTTAGTACCAATTGTTCTGTTTGAAACTGAATGGCTTTTTCAACACCTGCTTTCCTTGTTGCCTTGAAACTTGCGTCCATCAGGGCATTGGTCATGTCACCCAATCCATATTGCCCAAGCAGTTCATGTTGCACCAATCGATTGATGCGCTCAGGATTAAAAAGAAAAGAAAGGGGAAGATCCGCAGCTGCTTCTGCAGGAGCAAGTTG
The DNA here is from genome assembly GCA_044341875.1 of Chitinophagaceae bacterium. Lineage (GTDB taxonomy): Bacteria > Bacteroidota > Bacteroidia > Chitinophagales > Chitinophagaceae > Pollutibacter. Next base: position 150,621 of record JBIIQT010000001.1, read on the forward strand.
ATCAAATGATAATCCTGTTTTCTTTTTAAACAGCTCCCTGGTAAACTCATACCCTGCCGGTCTTGGGGGAATCAAAGCTGTAATGGATTCAGGAATACTGAGGAATGAGGGATCCAGGCATTTTAAGATGGACACCATTGCCTTTGTTTGAACATCTTTTGACAATGGAGCGGTGACCAACTGTCCATCTCCTTTCAAAGCATAGTTGTAATGCATACCACCAATCAGTTTGGTGGCTGCCTCTACCTGATAGCGGTGGTGAAAATAAACTGGAACCAATACATCTTCAAGCATGGCCATGGGCATGCCATTCCTGATAGAATTGATGCCAAATTGTTTCAAAGCTACAGTGCGCATCTTGATCATTTCCTCGAGTTCAGCAATGGGTTCATTGCCATTGTCCCATAAATGTGCGTCAGGATGCAATCCACCCGGAGCCCTGGCATCCCTGTCGCTGATGAATTTCAGGCCTTTTGCGTAAGCATCGGTCAGAATTTTATCCAAATCAGCTGCTTCATTCTTACTGTTGCTTAAATCTGCATAGCCCCATGCAATAGAAACCTTATCCCACTCCCCTATTTTCAAATCGTATGCATTGGAGAAATCAAATTCACCTTTTTTATTCAGCCTGATCAACGGATGCGGATAATCCATAACGCTTGAACGATCCACAGTGCTTGCTGCATAGTTGTGCATCAAACCAAGGGTATGGCCGATTTCATGGGCAGACAATTGCTCCAATCGATCCAAAGACATTTTGAGCATGGGATCATCTTTCATGTCTTTTTTCCCAAATGGGGACAGGAGGCCTTGTGCAATCATATAATCCTGCCGAACCCTCAGCGACCCGAGGGATACCTGCCCCTTGATGATTTCTCCAGTTCTTGGATCAACCACACTGGCACCATAACTCCAGCCCCTGGTGGAACGGTGAACCCAATTGATCATGTTGTAACGAATGTCCATGGGGTCGCAACTGTCTGGGAGCATTTTTACGATAAATGCATCTTTGTATCCTGCCGCCTCAAATGCCTGGTTCCACCAATTACCTCCTTTTAACAGTGCAGTCCTGATGGGCTCTGGCGTTCCGTTATCGAGGTAATACACAATGGGTTTTACAGGTTCGCTGATTTTGGCAGAAGGATCCTTCTTGCTCAAGCGGTGGCGGTTGATCACATATTTCTCAATAGAAGTTGAAACCGGAGAGCTATAATCGTAATAGGATGAATTGTTGAAACTGGATCTTGGATCAAATTTTCTGGGGGTATAGTTACCGTCAGGAAGTTGTACGAAAGAATGATGCATGCGCAATGTAATGGCCTCGGGAGAAGGCACTACAGGCTGGATGAAATTTCCACTCACCCCATCAGCACTGACCAAAGTAATGGTGGCTTCAAGCTCAGTATTGTAGGGAAAATTTTTGCATGAAGGAAAATAAAGGGCAGAACGGTTGCGATCGAGGCTATAATTTCCCTGTTGCATTTTCCTGATCCTGTTGGCAGCCTGCATGGCATCCCTTGTAAGAAATTCAGTTGCATCCACCAAGACTGCATCACTGGATTCCGCTTCAATGGTAAAAGCCCAAAGGGTTGATTTTGCAAAGGCAAGGTCAACTGCCTCTTTTTCCTTGGCTGATTCTGACAATGCCCTATAACCATAATTGGGCTCTACCATCAAAATCTTTTTACCAATGCGAGAAAACTTCACGATCCTTCCTCCGCCCATCAATCCCCTGTCTAAACCAATATCATTGGATCCGAGGCCGGATGGCAAAGACATGGCATATAATAATTCGGTATCCAACTTATTGAGCTCTAGCCAAATTTTACCATTCTGGTCATCTTTGTAAAAAGGGAAAAAACCTTCATGTTTGGAAAATCCTTTTGTCTTTTCAACAATGGAGGGAAGTGGCTGGGCAAGAGAGATCGATGGCATGAAGATTGCAGTATAAAAAACTGCCTGAAGCAAGAAAAACAAAAATAACTTTCTCATTAATAGTCGATTAGTCAGTCAAATTACAAAAAATGTTTGTTTTCTTTGTGTATTATCATGAAGATCGAATTCTGGAGCATAGGAAAACAGCACGACCCATCGATCAAGGATGCCATTGAAGACTATAGTGCAAGAATCAAGAAATATGCCCCCATCCAATGGGAAATTCTTCCTGTTCCTAAAAATGCAGGCATGCTCAGTGAAAACGATCTCAAAAGGCTGGAAGGCAAAATGATCCTTGAATGGCTCGACAGGGACACCGTATTGATTGCCCTGGATGAATATGGAAAGGAAATGAGTTCAGTAGAGTTGGCTGATTTCATTGTAAAAAAAGGTAACATGGGATCAAAAAAACTTGTGTTCCTGATTGGCGGTGCATTCGGCTTGGATGAGGCTGTATTGAAAAGGGCAGACCACAAATGGTCGCTTTCAAAACTCACTTTCCCACACCAAATTGTAAGGATATTGCTGGCAGAACAGATTTATCGGGCTTATACCATCATCAAAAACGAAAAGTATCACCATAGGTGACCAACACTAAACCATGAGCATAACATTCCTCATCATCATCATAACTGCTGCTGTATCCATCCTGGCCTTTAACCGTGAAAAAATGAAGGAGGACCTTCTTTTTTGGCCTTATTACATCAATCGGGAAGGACAGTATTACCGGTTCATCACCAACGGTGTCTTGCATGCTGATGCCATGCACCTGATTTTTAATATGGTTTCATTCTACTCCTTTGGCATGGCACTTGAAAACTACCTTTTCAAGGCATTGTTCGGAGAATTGTCCAGGGCCATGCTGGCAATACTCTATGTAACGGCGATCATTTTTGCAGTGATTCCTGACTATATCAAATATAAAAATAAATCCTACTACCGTTCATTGGGCGCATCTGGTGCCGTTTCAGCCATCGTTTTTGCAGCCATCACCATTCAACCCAACATGCCCATACAATTCTTCTTCATCCCATTTAAAATCCCAGGATTTGTATTTGGCATCTGCTTTTTGATCCTTTCTGCCAGCCTTGCTAAAAAAGGTGGGGGAAACATTGGGCACAGCGCCCATTTTTGGGGAAGTGTTTATGGGGTTTTATTTACTTACCTGGCAGCAAAACTGATCAGTGGTGTTGATCTTGCCGTTTATTTTTATACCTCAGTCTTCAAATGATTGTTTTAAGGAAATCGACAAGATTTTATTTGTACTGGCTTTGATTTTCACCCGATCATCGATCCTTCTTCCCACTACCCAAATGATTTTTTTGTCAGACTCGATGACATACTGGTTTTCTTTTTCAGCCAATGATAGCTTGAGGTCTGTAAGCAGTTTGGCAACCTTTTTCTTCTTTCGCATCCCCAATGGATAAAAATAATCTCCGGGCTTCCATGGCCTGAGTATCAGCGGAAAACGAATGGCTTCCAGGTCTATCCAGGCATGATTGGCATTGTCATCTGGAGAGCGGTAGCCAACATGCCTGCTGATCTGCATGAGGGTATTGTCAAAAGGCACTGATTCAATCCCCTCCTCAATTATGGTGATTTCTTGTGTTTTGTCTTCAATGGAATCAATGAGCAACCAGTTCCGGTTCCGCAAAACCCTATGGGTAGCTGAAGAAACCGATTTGCCAGAGATTGCATCAAACAGTTTTTTGATTTCAGGAACCTGATGGGCAGAAAAACCAAAATCCCTGAATACTTCAAACATGACGGTATCGAGGGGTGACATTGATCTTAACTTTTTCACTGGTATGGCCAGTGATTGGCCCTGCTGTTCTATCAAGGCAGACTTGACCATTTCGATTTGTTTATTATAGATGATTTCCATCTCTGAAAACCTTTTGGCATTGTCAAGCAGGTTTTGCGTGACTGCTGGATACATTTTCTCCACCTGTGGCATGACATGGTGCCTAAAATGGTTGCGGGTATAATTATCCTCAACATTAGAACTATCATCCACCCATGCAATGGCATTGGAATAAGCAAAATCAAGGATTTCAGCTCTTTTGGCAAACAACAAAGGCCTGATCAAAATACCGGCTTTCATCTGCATGCCGTGCATCCCTGCCATTCCTGTTCCCCTGAAAAAATTCATGGCAATGGTCTCCGCTTGATCATCAGCATGATGAGCAGTGAGCAAATACACATGTTTATGTTGCTTTTGACGGGCCTCGATTACAGTGTCAAACCACTCATACCGCAGGATACGCGCCACTTCCTGCACACCCTTTCCCATTGTTTTAATTGCTGCTTGGGTGTCAAATGATTGTATATAGCAAGGTAGCCCCATTGACTGGGCCAGCAAACGTACAAAATCCTCATCCCGCTTGCTTTCCTCTCCCCGCAAATTAAAATTACAATGGAGTATTTCAACATGCTGATGCATCTTGTGCAAGAGGCTTGCCAATACGACAGAATCAACACCACCACTGCATGCTACGAGCAACAAGTCTCCCTCCTGCCAAAGCCTGTTGATGATTACATGATCCTGAAAACGTGATTGCAAACCCAACTCTTCCATATTGTTATTCCTCCCGCTCATAAATCAAGTTCGTCTTTTAACTGCGACAATGCCCCTTTCAACTCTCTGAGATCATTATCCGCTTTGATCTTGCCAGCAATGATGATGCCCTTTTCATAAATTTTCAGTGCATGCTCATGGTCTCCAAGCTGCTCATATAACTTACCCAAATGATAATAGGTGCCTGAATGGTTTTCATCAACAAGCAGCAGTGAATTCATTGCTTCCAAAGCTTCAGGATACTGCTCAAGCTTGAGCAATTCCATGGCAAGTGCATGTCGGCTGAACATATCCGCTGGATATTGATCAATAAATGTTTTCAGGCGAGTAATACGGTCCATTGTTAAAATAAGTTAATCCCAATGTCTCAGGTACAAAAATAGCCTTCATCGGGAACAACACGAAATTTGAACCGATTGGTGGCCTTGATCATGCATCCAGATGAGGTTTGACATGCCAAAGTTCATTCAGGCAGTGAAGTAATTGGAATATTTTTACCTTAAATTTGTATCGGATATGAGAAAGATAGAATTGGAAATCGTCGCACTCTCCCACTCCATCACACAAAGCAATTCATATGCTGTTGTATTGGGTGAAGTAAATGGACTCAGGAGGCTCCCAATCGTGATTGGTGGTTTTGAGGCCCAGGCGATTGCCGTTGCCCTAGAAAAAATGAAGCCCACCAGGCCGCTTACGCATGACCTGATGAAAAATTTCATGCTGGCTTTCAATGTTGACCTGCACGAAGTCATCATATCAGATCTTCAGGAAGGTATTTTTTACTCCAAACTCCTTTGTAGTACTGAAGCTGACACAGTTGAGATTGACTCACGCACCTCCGATGCTTTGGCCATGGCGGTAAGGTTTGGATGCCCAATTTATATCTATGAAAACATCTTTGATGTAGCGGGCGTAGAGAATCCTGAACAAAGTGCTCCTGCCACGCAGGTTAAATCCATTGCTGCAGAAGGCAATGGACATACAGACATTAAAAGTCTTGGTCTGGAAGAACTGCATACCTTGTTGAATGAGGTATTGGAACAGGAAGATTATATCCGCGCTGTTTCCATCCGTGACGAGATCAATTCACGCAAAAAATAGGTCATGCCATGATCTATTTTCCCAATGCAAAAATCAATCTTGGTCTCCGCGCAACCTCCAAAAGGGAAGATGGATATCATGCGCTTGACACAGTATTCTTCCCAGTTCCATTGCAAGACATTCTTGAAGTCATCACCCAATCAACCCCTTCAGCTGAATCAGTTATTTTCACACATTCTGGTATTCCCATCCCCGGAGATGAATCAGCCAACCTGTGTATAAAGGCTTACAACCTGCTGAAAAAAGACTACCCCGAACTCCCCTCGATTCTTCTTCATTTGCACAAGCACATTCCAATGGGTGCTGGCCTGGGAGGGGGCTCATCCGACGGTGCATTCATGCTAAGGTTACTGAATGATAAATACAAGCTTGGCATTGGTTCTGAACAACTCCAAGCATATGCACTGGCATTGGGAAGTGATTGTCCATTTTTCATCATCAACGAGCCCGTTCAGGCATCGGGAAGGGGTGAAATTATGCAGCCCATCTCCTGCACATTATCCTCCAAAACAATGGTGTTGGTCTGCCCTGGTATCCATGTCAGTACTGCAGATGCATTCAAAAAAATTGCCCTTTCACCCAACGCTCCCAGTTGTGCGTCAATTGTTGAGGGGCCTATACAGGAATGGAAAGGAAAACTGTTCAATGACTTTGAAGCACCGGTGTTCAATGCCTTTCCGGAGATTGCAAGAATCAAGGAAACATTTTACAATGCAGGCGCAGTCTATGCATCCATGACAGGCACAGGTTCAACGGTATTTGGTATATTTGAACAAAGACCTGCCATCAAGGATCTGTTCCCTTCTCATTATCAACTGGAAAGTATTTTATTGTAAATGACCTCATGCAGAATTCCCAATATTATATTGACCTTGAGGACTCATATGGTGCACACAATTACCATCCTATTCCCGTTGTCATTTCAAAAGCCTCAGGCGTTGAAATGTGGGATGTGGAAGGCAGAAAATATTTTGATTTTCTGAGTGGCTATTCAGCTGTAAACCAAGGCCATTGCCACCCCCGCATCATCAAGGCCCTTACTGATCAAGCTTCCAGATTAACCCTCACCTCCAGGGCGTTTTACAATGACCGTTTGGGTGAATATGAGCAATTCATCACCCAGCTTTTGGGTTATGATAAATTGCTGCCCATGAACACGGGTGCAGAGGCGGTGGAAACGGGCATCAAACTTGCCAGAAGATGGGCCTATGATGTAAAAGGCATTCAAGAAAATAAAGCAAGGATCATTGTTTGCACTGAAAATTTTCATGGTAGAACGAGCACCATCATTTCATTCAGCACAGATCCCTCTTCCCATGCAAGGTTTGGTCCCTTCATGCCCGGATTTGATGTCATCCCCTACAATGATCTTGAAGCGCTTAGTGTTGCATTGGGAAACAAGGATGTTGCAGGATTTTTGGTTGAACCCATACAGGGTGAAGCCGGTATAGTCATGCCAGACAAAGGATATCTTTCCAAAGCCAAATCATTGTGTGAAGCCGCCAATGTGCTTTTTATCGCAGATGAAATCCAGACCGGTCTCTGCAGGACAGGAAAGATGCTATGCTGTGACCATGAAAATGTAAAGCCTGATATTCTCTTGTTGGGCAAGGCCCTCAGTGGTGGAACATTTCCAGTAAGTGCTGTTCTTTCGAGTAACGAAGTGATGCTCACCATCAAACCTGGTGAACATGGTTCAACCTTTGGAGGAAGCCCCCTGGCCAGCATTGTGGCCACCGAATCATTGAAAGTACTTGTTGATGAAAACCTGGCTGACAATGCGATAAAAATGGGAGAATTGTTGAGGGCTGGTCTTGCCTCCATCCAATCACCATTGATCGGTGAAATCCGGGGAATGGGACTGATGAACGCCATCGTCATCAACCATCAAAACCCTGATGCTGCCTGGCTGCTTTGTGAGACTTTCATGAAGAATGGATTATTGGCCAAGCCAACCCATGGCGACAAAATCAGGCTGGCACCTCCATTGGTCATCAGTGCTGAACAGGTTCAAGAAGCAATTGCCATCATCGACAAATCCCTGAAGGAATGCATTGTTTAGGGGTTTAGTTGTAAATTTGCTTTCAATTTTGAACGCATGAGTGAAGAAAGATCGCTGAATTTCCTGGAAGAAATCGTAGAAGCTGACCTTACCGCAGGAAAGCATGTGGAGATTCATACCCGATTCCCTCCAGAACCAAATGGCTATTTGCATATCGGGCATGCCAAAAGCATTTGCCTGAACTTTGGACTCGCAGACAAATATGGCGGAAAAACGAACTTGCGTTTTGATGATACCAACCCTGTAACCGAGGACACAGAATATGTAGACTCTATCAAAGCCGATGTCAGGTGGTTAGGGTTTGATTGGGAAGAAGAGCATTATGCATCAGACTATTTTGATCAACTGTATGCTTTTGCCGTTGCACTTATCAACAAGGGCCTTGCCTACGTAGATGATCTTAGTGCAGAACAGATTGCCACGATGAAGGGCACTCCGACAGAAGCTGGTAAAGAAAGTCCGTTCAGGAACAGGAGCATTGAGGAAAACCTCTCCCTGTTCACTGCCATGAAGAATGGGGAATACAATGATGGTGAAAAAGTATTGCGCGCAAAGATAGACCTTGCTTCCCCCAACATGCACATGCGTGATCCCATCATGTACAGGATCAAGAAAACGCATCACCACCGTACAGGCGATACCTGGTGCATCTATCCGATGTATGATTTTGCCCACGGGCAATCCGATTCCATTGAGAACATCAGTCACTCGATCTGTACACTGGAGTTTGAAGTCCATAAGCCACTTTATAACTGGTACATCGCCCAATTGGGCATTTTCCCTTCGAATCAATTTGAGTTTGCAAGACTCAACCTTACCTATACGGTCATGAGCAAGAGAAAGCTCTTGCAATTGGTGCAGGAAAACCTTGTAGACGGCTGGGACGATCCAAGGATGCCAACGATTTCAGGTCTCAGAAGAAGAGGTTATACTCCCCTATCCCTGAGGAATTTTTGTGAAAGGATTGGCGTACAAAGAAGGGAAAACATCATTGATGTTGGCCTCCTTGAATTTTGTGTGAGAGAAGACCTTAACAAGACTGCGCTTCGCAGGATGGTGGTTCTGGATCCGATCAAATTGATTATCACGAATTATCCAGAAGGACAATCAGAGATACTGAAAGGAGAAAACAATCCTGAGCTGGAAGACAATGGCGGATACCGGGACCTTCCATTTGGCAGGGAGCTGTGGATTGAGGCAGAAGATTTTATGGAAGAAGCTCCGAAAAAATGGTTCAGGCTTGCACCCGGCAACAAGGTCAGGTTGAAGAGTGCATACATTGTCAGCTGTACTGGATTTGAAAAAGATACATCCGGAAAAGTTACAGCAGTGCATTGTGAATATATACCTGAAAGCAAGAGTGGACAGGATACATCCGGAATCAATGCAAAAGGCACAATGCATTGGATATCAGCAGAAAAATCAGAGACTGCTGAAGTAAGGCTTTATGATCGTCTGTTTCAGGTGGAAGACCCTTCCAGCGAAGAAGGAGATTTCAAAACCTACTTGAATCCCAACAGCCTTGAGATCATTCAAGGTGCTAAAATAGAACCTTCCTTGTTGGAAGCTCAACCAGGGGAGCAGTTTCAATTCATACGAAAAGGCTACTTTACCCTGGACAGCAAACTTTCTGCATCCGGAAAACAGGTTTTCAACAGGACGGTTACCCTGAAAGATGCATGGAGCAAGGAAATGAAAAAATAGAGATCAATAGGGTTCTTTAAACAAAGATGGCATTTAATTTTTCTGCTCTTCTACCCTATTGGTATTCCCTTCTGGCAAAAAAGCCATGATGAAAATCAGGATGGAACAGAGGAGCATCAGGTATAACCCTATTTGCTTTTCAGGACAATAACCCCTGTAGCAGGAGCCAAACAACAGAAAATTTTTAACAGCATAGGCAACATTCAAGCCCCCTGCGAGGAATGCCGTTCTTTTCAACCACAGTACTTTGACAAAAGAACAGGCGGTAGTGATTCCTGCCAGTGCAAGGAGGAGCTTGCCTGGCTTTCCATACATGTTTCTTTCAGTAAAGAAGGCATTGAAAGACTTGTTGATGTCTGCATGAAAGGTCCATGGCATGAAACATGCACCCAAAAGGAGTAAGAAAGCAAGCAGGCTGATCCATTTTGAATAACGTACCATATCAAAAAAAGCGAAGGGGTTTTTTCCTTCGCTTTGAGGTCCCGAGCGGATTCGAACCGCTGTAGAAGCTTTTGCAGAGCTCTGCCTAGCCACTCGGCCACAGGACCTGATATGTTCAGGCTTTATCGCCCGAACACGCGCAAAATTAGTAATTTTGAACTGATTTACCATAGCAATCAGGAAGATCATTATTAAAACAATTTCAATGAACCGCATAGAAGCCTCGGAATTGATCATCAATGCAAGAGGTGCCATATACCATCTTGATCTGCGCCCTGAAGAAATTGCCGACACCATCATCACGGTAGGAGATCCTTTCAGGGTTGAAAAAGTCAGCAAGTATTTTGACCAAATTGAACACCGCTCCAGCCACAGGGAATTCATCACCCATACCGGAACGGTCAATGGGAAAAGGATCAGTGTGGTCTCCACAGGAATCGGACCAGACAATATTGATATTGTGATGAATGAACTGGATGCACTGGCCAATATTGACCTCGGCAGCAGAACTGAAAACAAGGAAAAAAAGCAACTGAACATCATCAGGATTGGTACTTCCGGTTCCTTGCAACCAGAGATTGGCGTGGATAGTTTTGTGGCCAGCACCCATGGCATTGGCCTGGACAATTTGCTGCATTTTTATCCCTACAGAAACAATGAAGTTGAATTGGAAATGTTGAGGGCATTTAAAACACAAACCACCCTTAACCCCAACCTTTCCTCGCCTTATATCACAAGCGCGAGTGCATTTTTGCTTGCCAAACTAGTGGATGGTTGCCATGCTGGCATTACAGCTACTTGCCCTGGTTTCTATGGCCCACAGGGGCGTAACCTCCGCCTGGGATTGTCCATGCCACAGCTCAACGACCAGCTGACAGCATTCAGGTTTAGCAACCTTAAAATCACGAATTTTGAAATGGAAACTGCTGCCATTTATGGTTTGGGCAAGATGATGGGGCACCATTGTCTTTCTTTGAGTGCCATTGTGGCCAACAGAATTGCAAAGGCTTTCTCTGCTGATGCGGATGCAACGATTGACAAGCTGATCAGGCAGGTTTTGGAGAGGGTTTAGTGAGGTTGAGGGAAGTTGAGATAGGTTGAAGGGGTTGAAGAAGTTAAGGGAGGTTTAGAGAGGTTGAAGTAATAAAGAATTTATGATGGAAATATTATTTTACAAGTATCAGGGGACGGGGAATGATTTTGTGATCCTGGACAACAGGGATGGCCGTTACAGCACTGTTACCGAGCAGCAGGTCAAATTCTTATGCGACCGGAAATTTGGCATTGGTGCTGATGGGCTCATGCTATTGGAAACCATAGATGGATTCGATTTCAGGATGAAATACTACAATGCAGACGGAAATGAGGGAAGCATGTGTGGGAATGGTGGAAGGTGCCTGGTTCAGTTTGCCAAGGAAATGGGCATCATCCGCAGCCATTATCATTTTTTAGCGGTGGATGGTCCTCATGAGGCCGAGTTCGATTCAAAGGGATTGGTCAGGCTGAAGATGCAGGATGTCAATACTATTGCTTCAGATGGTGCTGACAGTGTGCTTGACACAGGATCTCCTCACTTCATCAGGTTCATGGATGATCTGAATCAATTGGATGTTTTTACCGAAGGAAGAAAGATCCGATACAACAGCCAATACAATGAAAAAGGCATCAATGTCAATTTTGTATCCCGAGAAAATGAAGGCATCCGCGTCAGAACCTATGAACGTGGCGTCGAAAATGAGACCCTCAGCTGCGGTACAGGAGTAACGGCAGCGGCAATCGCTTCATCAAAGGGTATGGGAAAACAACATGTCTTCATCCATGTAGAAGGAGGAAAGCTCGAAGTAGCATTCAACCGGATAGATGCGCAGCATTGCAATGACATATGGTTGATTGGGCCAGCAACGTTTGTCTTCTCCGGAAAAATATCATTGGGTCAATAAAAACAAGTTTTTAACCCACATCAATAAATAAAAAGACATGTTCAATATAAGGGTATATGGCATTTTGATCTCAGATGATAACAAGGTTTTGGTCAGTGATGAATTCATAAGGGGAAATTATTATACAAAATTCCCTGGTGGTGGATTGGAATTTGGGGAAGGAACCAGGGATTGCCTTGCCAGAGAGTTCATGGAAGAGATGAACCTCAGGGTCAGGGTTGGAGAGCATCTTTATACTACGGATTTTTTCCAGATGTCTGCCTTTAATCCAGAACACCAAATTGTGTCCATCTATTACAAGGTGCATCCTCTTGAAGAGATAAAAGCACCGCTCAGGGACAAGCAATTTGATTTTGATGAAGAACAGATGGCCGTTTACCATGCTACCGGAGAAACAGAGACCTTCAGGATGATCCCTCTCGAAGCCTTCAGTGAGGCTTCTGTTCACTTGCCGATCGACAAAGTTGTGGCAATGTTGATCAAGCAAGCATAGACAATGGCCACTTGGATTTTATTTCTTCAGGGCATCCCGAATTTCAGTCAACAGGGCCTCACTGGTTGAAAGCGGTGCTGGACCAGCCGGTGCTTCAGCTTCTTTCTTTTTGAGTGCATTGATGCCCTTGATGACCAGGAACATGACAAAGGCCACAATCAAAAAGTCGATGATAACGGTAACAAATGCACCCCATTCTAAGGCAACCTCATCAATTTTGGCAGTAAGCACATTGCCCGCAGGATCTTTAACCTCAGTAACCGCAGATTTGAGCACCAGTTTCTTGTCATAAAAGTTGGTCCCACCTGTCAACAGTCCGATCAAAGGTGCTATCAGCTTCTCTGTAAAAGTCGATACCACTTTTCCAAAAGCACCACCCATGACGAAGGCTACAGCAATGTCTACAAGGTTTCCTTTTAAGGCAAATTCTTTGAATTCTTTGATGAAGGCCATGGTGAGGGGGTTTAAAGAGGTTGAGGGAGGTTGAATAGGTTGAAGGAAATTACTGCATTTTTGTCACTAGGAAGCTAAAAAAAGCATCCAGGAATGGATGCTTTTTGATTATTTATTTACAAAAAATGCTAGAAACCAGCGACATTTAAGCGGCCACCTGTTACACACCTTCCAGCCAAGGATGAAGTAGGTGTTGAGCTATTCAGAATTGCAGCTTTGATTGCAGCGGCAGTTGCTCCAGGGTATAAACTCTTGTAAAGTGCAGCAGCACCAGTTACGTGGGGGGTTGCCATTGAAGTTCCATTGTAAGAGCCATAAGTATTGCCAGGCAAGGTAGACGTGATAGCACTTCCAGGAGCACCTAAGTCAACATTCTTAGCCCCAAAATTTGAAAATGATGATAAAGATCCTGTAGAAGTGATTGAGGCGACAGAAATAACATTTGGGTTAGAATAAGCTGCAGGATAGCTCAACCTTTTATCAATATTTACTCCACTATTACCAGCAGCAGCAACAAAAAGTATTCCTGCGTTATTAGCGCGTTGAATAGCATCAAACAAAGACTGGGTATATCCACCACCTCCCCAGGAATTATTTGTAGCTATTATTGGAACTGGATTTGTAACTCGGGTTTTAAGATTCGTAAAATAATCAACAGCTTTTACAGCATTTGCAGCAGTACCCCCAGAAGCACCCAAAAACTTTGCACTCATCATCTTTACACTCCAATTAACTCCAGCAACACCAATACCATTGCCTCCTACAGCACCAATTGTTCCTGCCACATGTGTTCCATGGTCATCCCCTGTGCCATCATAAACAGTGTTGTTGTTGCCATCAAAATCCCAACCATAAACATCATCCTTATATCCGTTTCCATCATCATCTAATCCATTTCCTGGTATCTCTCCAGGATTAACACCTGCATTCGCAAAAAGATCAACATGGTCGAACTGATAGCCTTCATCGATAATTCCTACAAAAACGGTTGACGAACCGATTTTGTTATTATTCCAAGCTACAGATGCTCTGCTTCCAAATGAGCTAGTCATACCCCAGAGTGTTCCTTTAGTAACCAATGGATCATTGGATGTCGCCTGATGTTGATAGATCCAATTTGGTTCAGCATATTCTACCTCGCCCAAACCTTTCGCTTTAGTTATTGCATCAAGAGCATTGGCATTAACTTTCAGGAGATAAATTCCTTCATTGTCATTTGCACGCTTCATGGCAGATGTATGGATATGCTCCTTCAATGAAGCTTTCAAAAGACCGAGGGCTTTGCCACGGGCAGCTGCGGTTGTTCCTTTTTTGAACTTCACCAGCAATTCGTTCGGAACAAACTCAGGCTGACCTGTCACCTGTGCGCCATTTGCAGCAGACTCGAGGTCCAAACGGAGGTCCTGTTTTTCAAAGGTTTCTTTCTGACAGGAAAATAAAATAAGGGATGCACAAGAAACTAAAGCAATGCTTTTTAATGATTTCATACTACTAAAATTGTTTAAAAAAATAGGGTGAATGGCTTCGTTCGGATTGGATTTAGCAGTATAGACAATGCAATATAACCAAATTTGGAATAAAGTTGGAAGCTCAAAACTAAATTTAGCCGTAATTAAAGAATCAAACTAAAACCCTGTTGCTTGTTTATTGATATATTTGTCTTTAGGCACAAAACAAATTAAAAGTTTCAATATATCATCAATGAAAAGTATCAATTTCAAGGCCATCTACCCTCACTTGATTGCAGTGGCGGTATTTCTTATTGTTGCTGTAATCTATTGCAAACCTGCATTAGAAGGGAAAGTGCTGCAACAATCTGACGTAACCCAGTGGAAAGGGATGGCACAGGATGCACTTCAATACCGTGAGAAAAATGGAATAACCCCGCTTTGGACCAATAGCATGTTTGGTGGAATGCCTACCTATCAAATCACTGGTATTCCAGTGAGTGCTTACTCCATTGGTGGACTTGATGCCTTGTTTACCTTGAAGCTCACAGAACCTGTGGGATTGTTTTTCCTGGCCAGCATCTGCTTTTATTTTCTGGCTCAAGTACTTGGATTCAACTCCTTTGTGAGCATCATTGGCGGATTGGCCTACAGCTATGCCACCTATAATCCAATCATTGTTACCGTTGGGCACATGACCAAAATGCACGCCATTGGTTACCTTCCCTTGTTTATCGGATCGGTACTCCTGATTTTCAAACGCAAATACCTGATAGGTGCCCTGATGACAGCCATTGCGACTGCATTGTTTGTCCAGGCCAACCATCTTCAAATCAATTATTATGGCATGATCATTGTCTTGTTCATGTCTTTGTATTACCTGGTCATTTGGCTGAAGGAAAAAGACTATGCCCACCTGCTTAAAACCATTGGATTCGGACTGGCCTCAGGACTGATCGGATTGGCCGTCAATGCAGTAATGCTGATCAGCACTGCAGAGTATGGAAAAGCGTCCATCAGGGGTGGAAGCGCTTTGGCCATCAAAGAAGGAAAAGCCTCTTCAACCGGCCTGAGTGCAGACTATGCAATGAGCTATAGCATGTACCTTTCTGAATCACTTGTACTGATGTTCCCCAACATCTATGGCGGATCAAGTGACCCCAATACTGTTGACCTTGAAAAGACAAAGGCCGTTGAGGCATTGCAACAAATGCCACAGGAAGTTGCACAGCAACTCCAATCATTTATGCAGTTTTACTGGGGAGGAATTGGCTTCACTGCCGGACCTCCTTACATTGGCATCCTGATTTGTTTTTTTGCATTCATTGGCCTTGGCATGAAAGACAATCCAAACAGGTGGTGGATCTTGGCGACCATTATTTTTTCCATCCTGCTTGCAGCAGGATCCTACTTTTCAGGTTTCAATACTCTCATGCTAAACTATCTTCCGCTTTACAATAAGTTCAGGGCGCCAAGCATGATCATGGTCATTTCTACCCTTTTGGTTGGCATCATGGCTTTGTATGGCATCGAGGCAATGAGCAATGAAAATAGCTTTAAAGACATATTCAAGAAATACCGTATTGGTTTCATTGGGCTTGGATTGGTGTTGGGAATGGTGTTTTTCCTCTACATGAGTTCAGACTTTAAAACTGAAGGTGACAAGCAGCTGATGAGTCAGGTGATGCAAATTCCTGACCAAAACCAGCGTGCAGCATTTCTAGAGCCGGTCAGGTCATTTACAGATGCACTGGCTGCTGACAGAAAAGACATGATCATGTCTGACCTCACAAGAGGCTTTGTTTTCATGGGCCTTGCCATTTTATTGATCTTTCTTGTGGCCCAAAAAAGCATCAATAAAACTGTATTTCTTTCTGTCATCGGACTATTGACCCTGGTTGATCTTTTCCAGGTCAATACAAAATACTTGAAGCACGATCAATTCATTGAAGCCGAAGAAAATCAAAATGTTTTCAACCTCACTGAGCTGGATATCGCCCTCAAAAAAGACACCACCAACTACCGTGTGCTGGACCTGAGGGGTGGTGTTCAAAGGGCATTCAACGAAGGCGCCCTCATAGCCTATCACCATAAATCAGTTGGTGGTTATAACCCTGCCAAACTGAGCATATACCAAGACCTCATTGAAAACCAGTGGTACAAATTTCCAGACTGCAGACCAACTGCAAACATGATGAATACCAAGTACATCATCACGGGCAATATGGCAACTGATACTGTGCCCAACCAGGATGCCCTTGGCAATGCCTGGTTTGTAAAAGGGATTGAAGTCAAAAAGGGCCCTGCTGAGGTGATGAGTGCCCTTAGCATTTTCAATCCAAAAGACACTGCCATTGTAGAAGAGAAAGACAAAACCAGTGAACTCGATGGAATAGTATTTGACAGCACAGCATCCATCCAATTGATCGCCAATCAAAATGATGAAATCAGCTATAGTGCAGCGACCCAAACAAAGCAATTGGCCGTTTTCAGTGAGGTCTACTACCCCTTTGGATGGAAAGCCTTCATCGACAACAAGGAAGTTCCCATCATGA
Source organism: Chitinophagaceae bacterium (assembly GCA_044341875.1). Taxonomy (GTDB): domain Bacteria; phylum Bacteroidota; class Bacteroidia; order Chitinophagales; family Chitinophagaceae; genus Pollutibacter. Next base: position 167,331 of record JBIIQT010000001.1, read on the forward strand.
AAGTCAACTATGTTTTGCGAGCCCTTGCAATACCTCCAGGAAAACATGCAATTCGATTTGAACTCAAACCTGCATCCATTGCTACGGCCAAATTGGTTTCCAATGCAGCTTCAATTCTCCTTTGGACATTGCTGTTTGCCATTGGTTTCATTGAATTGAGGAAACAAAAAAAGAATGCATAATTCATTCAGATCATGAAACTCTCCATTGTCATTTGCAGCTATAACCGTGCTCAATACATTGGAGATGCCCTGGACAGTTTGTACAACCAAATATCCAGCCTTTCAGAATTTGAAGTACTGCTGGTAGACAACAATTCTACAGATGGTACACCCGACATCTACAAAACCTGGAGGGAACAACATCCTGATGGCAATTTTCAATACCTGTCAGAGCATCGACAAGGTGCTTCTTTTGCAAGGAATACGGGTGCAGTTCATGCCAAGACTGACTGGCTCTGTTTCATGGATGACGATGCAGTTGCTTTCCCTGATTTTGTAGCAAACATCATCAAACATACCCAGGAGAAGCCTACCATTGTTGGTTTTGGAGGTAAGATCATCCCCAAGTACATCCCGGAGAAACCCGTTTGGATGAGCTACTATGTATCTTCACTTGTCGGCAATTTTGATTATTCGCCGGTTCCCTGTGCATTCAAAAAAGGGAAATATCCCCTTGAATCCAACATGATCATTAAAAAATCGGTTTTTGATCAAATCGGTGGATTCAACACGACCCTTCCCGGTGTGGTAGGAACTTTGAGGATTGGCGGCGAGGGGAAGGAACTATTTTACAAGGTCATAGGTCTTGGAGAAGAAATATACTACGACCCAAATATCATTGTTTATCATGTGGTGGAGACCAGCAAACTCACGAAAGAATATTTATACCGGGTAGCCAGTGGCATTGGTCGAGGCGAAAGGGTAAGAACCTTGTCTATCTCTTATTTCAGCTATGCACTTAAATTGATTGAATACATTTTCAAGCTGGGTGCATCAGTCGCATTGGGAATAAAATATGCGATAATGGGCAATGCTGCACAGTCCTGGAAAGTAATTCAGTTCAGGATAGATGCAATGCTTGGACTTCTCAACAGATAAAAAAGATTGATCACAGGTATTTGAAGAAATGATTTTCAGGTTTAAGCAGCTTGGGTATCAATGCCCATAACCGAAGAACATTGGAGGAAAATCCATGCCATGTTGAATACCCATTTTTAAAAGATTTACCTCTCAGAACATAGTCCATCAATCCAATAACCATGGAAAACGGAACAGACCATGCATGGTTGATGAGCTGAAAAAACAACCAAAAAATACCATATTGCTTTCTGATCCGCAGGTGATTGGAAACCATCAGCTGAAATCCTTTCCTGTCTGAGAGGGTTGTATAACTGTTGTCAGTAGCACCAGAAGCCTCCTGGATAGACTGACCGATGAGATGAACAATTTGCAGATCGCCGAATATGACCAATTTGCCAAGCTTCCCTAATCTGCTACACCATTCAACCTCCTCTGCATACAGAAAAAAGCATTCATCCATACCCTGGGTTTGCTCAAAAGCCCCTCGTTTTACCATGAGAAAAGCCCCGCTGATCCAATCTACCTCCTGGTTGGCAGAAACTTGAATAAAAGCTGGCTTATCCTTTACAAATATTGAAAAAATGCCCTTAAGGAATGCCCCCCAATAAGGCAATGGCAACAAATGATTCAGTCCGCCTTTCATGAAATTACTACCAGAAAATTGTGGCTGCCCATCAGCATGCACCAGCTGAACCCCTGCGGCAACATAGGATGAAGCCAATAACCGGTTGCAGGCAGACATGATGGCACCTGGAGTCAACAATGTATCAGGATTTAACAACAACAGCAGCTCTCCTTTTGATGCACGCATTCCTGCATTGTTGGCACGTGCAAATCCTGCATTATAGCCCATGTCCAACCATTGTACAGATGGGAATTTGCTTTGGATCAACGCCCTGTCCTGCTGATTACCGCTGTTGTCTACAATCAACCACTCAACCTTTGCCGGATCCATCAGGATGGTGTCTGCGGAATGGATGCAATCAGCAATCAATGCCCCTGAATTGAAGTTTACAATGATGATCGACAACAACATGATTGAAAGATACAAATAAACTCTGTTGATGGAAATCTAAACGATCAATAAAGGCAAACAAGATATCTTTGCCAGGCAATAATCCAATAAATAAGAGATGTCCAAAGAATTTATCAATGCCAGGGAAGTCAATAATTTTGATGTTTTGCGGATTGTTTTTGCCTGGTTTGTTGTGATATCCCATTCCTATTTTCTGAATGGCTCCAGCATCAGTGATCCATTGGGATGGGCTACTGATAATTACCTCATATTTTCTTATATCGGCGTCAAGGGTTTCTTTGTCATCAGCGGGTACTTGATTTTTCAAAGCCTTATCAGGAGCCATTCCCTGATGGAGTACCTTACAAAAAGAGTACTGAGAATATTCCCGGGCCTTGTAGTTGCGGTATTCTTATCGCTGGCGGCGACCTATTTTATCTACCCCAAAAAGGACATTCCCTATTTTTTAGACCCTGCCATCTATTCCTACTTTCTGGACAATATCATGCTTTTCATTTCCCATTTTGATATCCCTGGGGTATTTGTGAACATGAAATCAACTGCAATCAATGGCTCTCTCTGGACCATACGGTTTGAATTTCTATGTTATGTAATGCTTTTATTTGCTTTCCCTTTCAAAAGCAAAAGAAGAATACGTAACATGCTAATTGCTTTTCTCTTGCTTAGCCTGGTGACCATGCAATTGTTTTTTTCAGATTGGTTACACAAGATAAATAGGCCCATTCAACTGGAGCTCTTGGCTGAACTGGCCAGCTATTTTTTAATGGGATCTTTCCTGGCTTGTTTGGATTGGGAAGCCTTTGCATACAAGCAGATGAGTCTTTATGCATCTTTGGCACTAATATTGATTTCTATCTTTTTCACATTAGACAGGTTGATCTTGATAGCACCCTTGGGCTTCATGATCATCTGGTTTGGAAAAAGAAAATCTTCAACAGCTGCCTGGATTCACAAAACCATTGGTGACCCTTCATATGGAATGTATCTTTACGCCTTCCCCATCCAACAATTCATTATTTTCTTCTTGAAACCGAGCACCATGGCACTGTTGATTTCAAGTTCAATGCTTAGTTTATTAATGGGGATAGTCTCCTGGCATCTTGTTGAGAAAAAGGCACTGAAACTCAAAAATTACTTCCTGAAAGCATAAAAAAAATAGTTAGCCGCCATCAATAATTTTGAACTGGGGCCAAACTTCAACAAGAAATAGGGTACCCGTGATTGCCATTGCAGCATAGACATGATGATTTCTGGCATCTCCTGAGGCTCCAGTTTATTGGCACAAAAATCATTCAAGTTGCGAATACCATAATTCCTAAGCAAGCGCCAATAATAATCATAAATTTTAATGTCAAGGAATGCTGAATTTCCAATTTTATGCGCCAACCATATGTTTTCCCGGAACATGATGTCTTCATTGTCTCTGCAGAATTCAGTGGTCTGATCCTTGTGCAATCCAATAGTCATAAGGTGTTGATCAAGATAAATATAATCATACCCTGCTTTGATCAGCCTGGAATTGTAATCAACATCCACCAACCAAATGAATTTTTCATCATAGCGGACCACAGACTTCACTTCAGCCCTTAACATTACATTGCTTGGAGGACCCATGACCTGGGCCAACAAGAGCCGATTGGGATATGATTTGAGTTTGTATAAGAGGGATGGTATGGCTTGTAAAACAATGTATTCTCCATTTGCTCTCTGGGCAATATTCTTGCAAAAAGCGAAGGAAGCAGTTGGTTTATGGATCAATGCATTAACGAAAATGGAGAGGGCCTGAGGGTGTTCGAACCAATCGTCCTGGTGAACCAGCATGAAAAAGTCACCTTTTGACCGATCAATGGCGCTGTTCCAGTTCTTTGGGCTGCCCAGGGCAGGAATATTCCTGTGGTATTGGATGGCCAATTGATCAACATAAGGTGCAATAGCCACTTGTATGTCGTCATTGGGGGAGTCATCAGTGATTACTACCTCAATATCCTTATAGTCCTGCAACAAGACAGCATCAAGCAGCCGAGTGACAAAATCAGGCTTTTTGTAAGCTGGAACACAAATGGAGACCATGGACAGACAGATTAAATCGTATTTTTGGCCATATAAAGATAGTCAATCTAATGTCATTCGTGAAACGATGGCATTGAAGGACTGTCGACATTTAACTGTAGAAAATGTCCAACAACAAACTCGAAAACTTTATTTCAGTCGTTATACCCTGCTATAATGACGGCATTTACCTGGAGGAAACCTTAGCGCATTTAAAAAAACAAAGCTTTCAGGAATTCGAGATCATCATCGTAAATGATGGATCAACTGATCCATTGACCTTGGACGTACTGAAAAATATCGATTCACGAATCGCAACCGTTTTGCACAAGGAAAACGGAAGAATGTCTTCAGCAAGGAATTTTGGCGTAAAACATGCAAAAGGTAATATTATTGTAGCCCTAGATGCAGATGACTATTTTGAAGCAAGTTTCTTTGAAAAAGGGCTGAAAGTTTTAGCTGAAAACCCTGAAGTGGCTGTTGTAACAAGCTACATGAAAATGTTTGGCAAGGATAATAAAATTTCAAAACCCCGTGGAGGAAATCAATACAACTTCCTTTTTAGCAGTGAATGCCCTGCCTGTGCCATGGTAAGAAAATCATCTTGGGAAGCCATTGGTGGTTATGATGAATCCATGACGCTGGGTTATGAGGATTGGGAGTTTTATATCCGCATCACCCAACAAAACTGGATTGTCCATGTGATCAAAGAAGTGCTATTTTTTTACAGGCAAACAGAAAAGTCAACACACAAAAACAAAACATTGCCCAATAGAAAAAAAATCATTCAATACATCCTAAATAAACACCAAGATTGGTACCTTAGAAACCTTTCTGAATTGATATCAGAAAATAAAATTCTGTACACTGAAAGAAGGACAGCTTACGCTACAATTCTCAAACTTTTTGTTGATAGGATTACCAATAAATTCAATTAGTAAAACAGGCCCCATTTTAAAAAATTAGCATATGTTTTCAAAAAATCCAACTGGAGAACGATTAGAACAAGGAGACTTGAGCCAAGGAATGGCAGAACATCTTCATCGTTATAAACTTGCTGAAATGTTTTGTGTCAACAAAACAGTGTTAGACATCGCATGTGGAGAAGGATATGGAACAAATCTATTATCAAACTTTGCCGAAAAAATAGCAGGAGTAGATATTGACAACCAGACAATTGTAGAAGCAAAATCAAAATACACTTCTAAAAATATCGAGTTTGCTCAAGGAGACACATCAAACATACCCTTCCCAGATTCAACTTTCGACGTAGTTGTTAGTTTTGAAACCATAGAACACCATGACAAGCATGATGAAATGATCAAAGAGATCAAGAGAGTGCTTAAGCCAGATGGCGTTTTTATTATCTCTACCCCAGACAAACATGTTTATACAGACCTTAAAGGTGTTGTCAATAAATTCCATGTCAAGGAGTTGTATAAAAAAGAATTTGTTGACCTCATCAAGAAATATTTTTCAAACACAACAATTCTTAACCAAAAATTCATCACTGGATCTTATATCTACAATGAATCATTTCAAAGTAATTCACCCAAGATTTGGTACAGCGGGGATTTCAACAAAATAGAACAAACAGTAAGGCCGGAGGGTGAGTATACTATCGCAATTGCAAGCAATTCAGACCTCTCTATTCCATCAGATCTGGAGAAAGAGAGTTTCTTCATTGAAACAAACTTTATTGACAAGCTCACTGCTCAATTCAAAAGTTTGTCAATCCGCTATAAAGTAGGTTATGCAGTACTTTCTCCATTAAGAATTTTGAAAAACATCTTTGTTAACCCAGGGAAATGAAGGACTGAATTCAGGTCTGAAATGTAGAAACAATTATTTAATTTTTTTCAAATAGCCCAGCGTGTTGAACGTTGCACCCTTTCCGAACATGTTGATCCATTGATCATCAATTAGAAAATCAGTGTTATCCTTCAAGTACTGCTTGATTGCTTTAACTGGACCACCAGCAAAGTCATCGGATTGGCCCAATGCATCAACGATGCCATCTTCAACGATTAAATAGGAACCCTCTGAAACAAGGTGGCCAAGCTTATTCAATGCACCCAAGGTTGATTCAAATTGGTGTGAACCATCTTCAATGATAAGGATCTTCTGGAAACCCTTTGTATTTTCAATATCATAACCTTCCCAGCCATTGTGAAAAAATTTAATGCGTTGATTCTTCTTTACCAAATCGTATGCCCGATTATCGATATCGATGGTGTGAATTTCACCTCCCCCAATATTTTCTAGAATATCCGCAAGATAAAGAGCACTTCCACCACAATTTGTTCCGACTTCTATGATCAAATCAGGTCTGACTTCATTCAGTATCATTTGATAGATAACATAATCAAAAGGACACTTGATACAGGGAACTCCACGATATGTCATGAGATGATGCCCTTTGACAATTCCTTTTAATGAATAGGTTTTATTGGCAACCAATTGTTTTATCTTTCTCCAAATTGAACTCATTAATTTTTAATTTTAAATATGAATGGAATTAGCAGGATTTCATTCTATTCTAAAAAATCTCATTCTTTAAAAAGGAAAAATGGTTACCCATCAAATGTTTTTAAGGAATGATAAATAGCGTTTCATACTGACCCTCATATCCTCGGTTAAAAAATAGGAAATATTTGTTCGAAAATACAAATCCATTGGGTAATAGGATAGATTATTCTGATCGATAATCAAATTAATTTTATTTAAACCCATTTGATTGGCCTCTTCAAACAAAGTAATGAATTCCTCATTTATTTGTGTTTTCCCAACCCATACCGCAAAAACAAAAGGGAAGCCTGTCATTTCTTTCCAACCCGAGCCAAGATCGTAAATAAAGTTAAACCTATGCCTGATGCGCAGGGCCCGATCCCCAATGACCAAACCCGCAACATTACCTTTTATCTTTTCAATATAGGAATCGTCATTGGCATCAATGAATTGAACTGATTTCTTCCAATGTTTTTCAAACAAAATCTTACAAAGCATCACTGATGTCCTGGACTGATAATCCAAGAATACTGCCTCAATCTCTTCCAAAGGTACCTCACTGAAAATACAGACAGATGCCACCTCCCCCTCTGTAGCAATACAATGGTCAGAAACAATGTGATAGTCATCTATGTCCGCCAATGCAGCTACTGGAAGCAAGCCAACATCAATCTGATTGTTCTTCAATGCCTTGACCAGGTTAGAAGGATAATCCAGTGTCAGATCGATTTGATCCTTAATGGGACCATTCTGCAGCCCATACAGCAATGGCTTAGTATTCAGATAACTCACAGCACCTATCCTTATTTTCCTTTCCAAGATATTGACGTAATTTAGCCGCAAATTTACACCAATTAAGCCTTACAATGGAACTCAATACACTTACAGCCATTTCCCCTATTGATGGCCGC
>JBIIQT010000090.1:0-5835 GCA_044341875.1 Chitinophagaceae bacterium
TGTATTTTGGATGAAGAACATGCCCAAGCCGTAACCATTACCACCAACGCGGCTATGCCAATTTTCAGTGCTGTTTTCATCAGGTATATTTAAAAACTTTCTTTAGCAATTCCACCTTCCCTTTGAATGGTGCATACAACAAGGGTATATCAAACCATGACCGGGAATGCAGGACAGCCTTGGGCCTGGTGAATGTTTCAAAGCCATACTTTCCATGGTACTGGCCGGTTCCGCTGGGCCCTACACCACCGAATGGCAGGTGTGGATTACCCAAATGGATCAGGCTGTTATTGATGCATGATCCGCCGAAGCGCAACCTCGACAAATAAAATTCCTGCACATTGCGGTCTTCCGCATAGATGTACAAAGAAAGCGGAAAAGGATTTTTCTCCACCCATTCAACCACTTCCTCCTGGTGGTCAAAACCAATCACGGGAAGGATAGGACCAAAGATCTCCTCCTGCATCACAGGGTCTTGGATTGAAATATTTTCAAGGATGGTGGGTTCAATGTAGAGGTCTGACTCATTGCTTCTTCCGCCACTGACAATTTTGGTCGGATCCAGGTATTGAGACAGTTTTTTGAATCGCTTGTTGTTGATGATTCTGCCAAAGTCTTCACTCTTCATCGGATCCTCACCAAACATGTTCTTGACATTATTCCTGATCTTGGACACCAGCTCCTCCTTGACGGCATTGTGCACCAACACATAGTCTGGTGCAACGCAGGTTTGACCTGCATTCATCAGCTTGCTCCAAACAATTTTTTTGGCCGTATAATCAAGATTGGCTGAGCGGTCAACTATGCAGGGGCTCTTGCCACCCAGTTCAAGTGTAACCGGCACCAGTTTTTTGGCAGCCATCTCCATGATCTTCTGTCCAACGCCTGTACTGCCGGTAAAAAATACATGGTCAAAACGCACCTGATTCATCATGGCAGGAATCACTTCGCCACCCACGCCTTGCACCACATGAACATAGTCCTGGTTAAAAATGGAAGCGATAATTTTCTCTACCACCATTGCCGTGTGGGCAGCTTCCTCAGAAGGTTTAATGATAGCGGTGTTTCCGCCAGCAATGGCGCTGATCAGTGGGCCTATTGTCAGCAGAAAAGGATAATTCCATGGTCCAATGATCAGCACAATTCCCAGGGGATCGCGGTATACTTTGCTTGTAGATGGGAAAAGCATCAGCGGTGTTGAAACCGACTGCGGCCTGGCCCATGCATGCAGGTGCCTGATGGTAAAATCAATTTCTCTCAACAATTGGCCGATTTCTGAGCCAAAAGCTTCGTATGTTGACTTGCGAAGATCTTTGTAAAGCGCTTCTAGAATTTCAGCCTCATGCAACAAGATGGCTTCTTTGAGTTTCTTGAGCTGCTCAATCCTAAAGCCTATTGGCCGGGTTGCTCCACTGTTGAAAAAATGGAGTTGCCCGTTAAATACTTCAGCGATGTTGAACTGACCCTCCCCAAGTGAAGGCTGTATGGATTGATGTTGAATGATAGAATTCATGATGAGGTAAAGTTTAAAACAAACAATGGGTAAGATAGTTCATTTTTAAGCAGCTTGTACCAGCCAAACTACCCTACAGCAATCATGCTGATTTCTACATTGACGGCCTTGGGCAATCCTTTTACGGCAACGGTCTCTCTGGCAGGATGATCCCCAGAAAAATATTCAGCATAGATGCCATTGACAGCAGCAAAAAGCGACATATCGCTAAGGAAAATGGTTGTTTTTACTACGGCGGAAAAATCCAATCCTGCTTTTTCAAGAATGGCTGCCAGGTTCTTCATGACCTGATGGGTTTCTCCTTCAATATCTGTTGCATCGATATTGCCCGTTGCAGGATCGATGGCAATCTGACCAGAAATGAACAGAAATCCATTGGCCCTTACCGACTGGTTGTATGGGCCAATGGGTGCAGGAGCCTTGTCTGTATTGATGATTTGTTTGATCATGTTGATTTTATTTTGAAGAACGAAGATAATTGCTTTCGTGCAACCTATTTTTGCAAACAATGGCCAATGCTGCAACAACATACATCCTCCAGATCAATACTGCCTTCAATGAAGCCAGCATAGGCATAGGCTTCAATGGAACGTTGGTGGATGAATCCATCAACACTACCCAACAGGAACATGCAGGATTCCTGCAGCCAGCCATCCAGGAGCTCTGCAAGCACACAGGGATTGGATTGAAAACATTGGCAGCTGTTTCGGTGATGAATGGTCCTGGATCATACACAGGCCTGAGGGTTGGCCTGGCAGCAGCAAAAGGGATTTGCTATGCATTAAAGATTCCACTCATTTGCATCAATACACTTGACTGGATTGCCTTTGGCAACCTGTCTGACAACATTGATTTGGTTTGCCCGATGATTGATGCCAGACGAATGGAAGTCTTTACCGGATTGTATTCCAGAGAAATGAACAGAATCCTTGAACCAGCCGCCTTAGTGCTGGATGAGCATAGTTTTGCTGCGCAACTGGCAGAAAAACGCATAGGGTTTGTAGGCAATGGAGCAGCCAAATGGAAAGAAATCTGTGCTCACTCCAATGCAATCTTTCCTGAATCTACAGAGGATTCCCGTCATTTTTCCCAAATGACCTTGGTGGCTTATCAAAACAAACAGTTTGCCGACCTTGCTTATGCTGAACCTTTTTACACAAAGGAATTTTTCAATACCCAAAAAAAATAATAGGTATTCCCCGTATATTCGTATTACCTATTTCGCCAAGCTAACAAACACCCCTTATGTCTGAAATCCTACAGGAGAATGATCTCCAGCCATTTAACCCAACACCGAAAACAGATGTCTTGAAAACCCAGGCCCCAGCACTAGACCAACTGAGCATCAAAAAAGCATCGCTTACTTTCAGGGCGATCAACCATCCTTTGCGGCTGGAAATGATTCGAATGATTGACAGCAAAGGGCATGCAACTGTCACAGAACTATTTATAGAAATGCGCCTGGAACAATCTGTTGCCAGTCAGCACCTCGCCATCCTCCGCAGGGCCGGACTCGTAAAAAAAATAAGGGATGGTAAATTCATGTACTACAAGTTGAACCTTGAAAAGCTTCAACTTTTGAATAAAATTATTACAGACCTGCTGAATTAGGCATTCACAAGTTCAGTTTTTCTAATGCAAGACCCGCGTACTCAGTTTTGTAAGGATGTTTCCACCTGCGATGGCTCCACAGATAATTGTCTGGCCGCTCCCGGATACGGTCTTCAACGTATTTGATGTACCGAAGGGTAAGTTCCCCCGGCTGCATTGAAGCAGGATCATCCGTGATCTTCTCCACAGAAAAAGTATATACCCCGCGCCTGAGCTTATAAAAATTACCGAAAACAACCACGGTATCGCGCATTATGGCAGCCTTTTCGGGCCCCATCACAAAGGGTGCCGGCTTACCGAAAAAGTTGACCCACCAGGCTTTTGCAGGATTTCCAGGATTCTGGTCTGCCACTAAGGCGATGACATATTGCTTGTCTTGATGGGGCAGAAAATTATGCTTGAAATCATTGGCTGGAATCAAGACCGTACCAAACCTGGATCGGATTTTTTTAAACAATTGTTCAAAAAAAGGACTGATGATGGGTTGATACACCCCAAGAAAAGGAAGCTTCATTTCCCTGGAAACACCCTGATTGACAATCTCCCAATTGAAATTGTGCAGGGCATGAATCTGGATGTTTTTATCTGTTCCTGAAACCACTTCAAATACATGTGGATCGAACACAAACATCTTGTCAATCAGGCTTTCGCCAGCACTGATCAATTTGATAGACTCCAGCATGGAGTCTGTAAAATTGCTGTAAAATGCTTTTGCAATCCTGCTTCTTTCCGCAACAGACTTTTCCGGAAAGGCAATGGCCAAGTTGGATAAGACAACAGCTTTTCTATACCCGATGATGCGGTACACAACAAAGGATAAAAAATCACTGATCCCATACAAGGCCCAAAGCGGTAACAATGAAACCAAATACAGCAGGCCATACAGCATGCGGTTTTTCAGCTGGATCTTCATGCCTCCAGTTACTAGGGCTGGTTATGGCTTCCGTCGCAGAAAGGAGGGTTTTTCGACTTTTTGCACTGACAAAGCCAAACTTCCTTCTCTTCCTCAAAGGTTACCTTCAGGCTTGCATAGGGGTTTCCTTCTATTTTCTTGTGCTTTCCGTCGCAGAAAGGCTGTTTTTCACTCAATCCACAGGTGCACCAGGCATAGGTCTTGCCTGCTTCCACTTTCACGCAACAGGGCTCAGCTTTGGCAACTACCGGAAAACCTTCATTGGGGATCAATTCTTCCATTATCTTGTTTTTTATTGTTTAAAAATGATGTGATGCATGTCTTCAGTTCGCCAACGCCCTTGCCAGTTGTTGCAACAGTATTGACTACACTGGGTTCAAGGCTGTTTCGGGAGGATGAGTGAAGCATGTTTTTCAATTGCGTGGCAAAAAATACAGCCCCAGGCCTGTCGGACTTGTTCACCACAAAAATGTCTGCCACTTCCATCAATCCAGCTTTCATGAACTGGATCTCATCGCCCGCTTCAGGCACCAATACCAAAAGGCAGACATCGGCGAGCCTGGCGATCTCAATTTCTGATTGTCCAACCCCAACCGTTTCCAGGATGATCAGGTCAAACCCACAACCCCGCAAAAAAGCAGTAATCTGCTTGGCTGAGGGATGAAGACCACCCATTGACCCCCTGCTGGCCAAAGACCTGATGTAGACCAAAGGATGATTGTACCAGCGGTTCATCCTTATCCTGTCTCCCAGCAATGCCCCTTTGTTGAAAGGAGAAGATGGGTCCACGCAAACCACTGCCACTTTCTTTTCTTCCGCTACATATGCCTCAACAAGGGCATCTACCAATGTGCTTTTCCCTGCACCCGGAGGGCCGGTGATGCCAATCAAAGGCACCATTTGCAGTGCTGGCGTTGATGAAATGATTGCTTTATACCCCTCAGCCTCATTCTCAATCAGGGAAATGCACCTGGCAATGCTTTTCCTGTCACCCTGGCTTGCCAATTGTATGATTGAGTTGTCCATCGTTTAAACCATAAAATTATCGCATTATCGCGACAAATAAAATGAGGCTTTCGGCAACTTTACACCACCTTTGCAAAAATCTATGAGCAAATGAGAACGCTTTGTCTGGATCTTGGCAATACCCGCATGAAGGCGGCACTGTTTGAGAACGGTCAACTCCTCAGCAACCATGCATTGGAAAATGATGGCGTGGAGACCATTGAAGCGCTGCTGAGCGAATACCAACCAGAAAGGTCAATTCTTTCATCCGTCATCCACCACTCGCCTGAAATCAACAGGTTGCTGGAGGAAAAAACCCAATTTCATCTCCTCAACCACCTCTCCAGGCTCAATTTCACCGTTCCTGTCGGAAAACCAGAGACCATGGGGGCCGACAGGCTGGCCCTTGCTGCTGCAGTTGTACATTTTTTTCCGGGCAAAAACAACCTCGTGGTAGGATTGGGAAGTTGTATTACCTATAATTTCATCAACAAATACAACAAATTCCTGGGTGGAAGCATTTCTCCAGGAATGGAAATGCGGTTCAATTCCCTTCATGATTATACGGCTTTACTGCCAGTGGTCAAGAAAGAATGGAACTTCCCGTTAGTGGGTTATGACACCAAAACGAATATCCTCAGCGGGGTCGTTTTAGGCATGGCCAAGGAGATTGAAGGAATAGTTCGTGAATTTGAAGAAAAATACAGGAACTTTAACGTCGTTTTAACCGGGGGTGATTGCACCTATTTTGCGCACCTGCTTAAAAATAAGATATTTGCAGACCCCGACTTAC
>JBIIQT010000091.1:0-5672 GCA_044341875.1 Chitinophagaceae bacterium
AAAAACAACAGACCCACATCGTTAAAAGATATTGCAGAAGCTGCAGGCATTTCCATTTCAACAGTTTCAAGGGCGCTCAACAATCATCCAGACATCAGCCTTGAAACAAGAAACAACATCAAGCAACTGGCAACATCTATGGATTACCATCCCAATATGCTTGCCCAAAGCCTGGTGAACAGGTCTACCCATTCATTGGGTGTCATCATACCCAACCTTGAAACCACTTTCTTTTCTTCCATGCTTGGAGGCATTCAACATATTGCAGCCCAATCAGGATACAGGGTCGTGATCTGTCAATCGGATGAGAATCACATGACAGAGGTAGCCAACCTACAGGCACTCATGAACAACATGATTGATGGCCTTCTCATTTGCCATACCTTATACACCAATACTTTTGATCATATCAAAATGCAAATGAACAGGGGCATTCCGATTGTTCAATTCTACCGTGTATCAGAAGCACTTGATATTCCAAAAATTTTCAGTGATGATGAAAATGGCGCATTCCAGATCACCGAACACCTGATCAAAAAAGGTTGCAAGAAAATTGCCTTGTTGCTGGGTCCCAAAGCATTGTCCATCAACAAGCGATTAAATGGGTACCTCAAGGCACTGAAAATGCATGGCATCAGGAAAGATGAAACCTTGATCAAGCATGTTGACTTCAGCTATAATGCTGTTATTGGCGCTGTAGACGATTGGCTCAGCAGTGAACCTGAGATTGACGCTATTTTCTCCATTTCCGACAAGTGCGCCGTTCAAATCATCAGGCACCTGAAAAGTAAAAAAATAAACATACCTCAAAAAATCAGTGTATGTGGATTTGGCAATGAGTATACCGGCGAGATTGTTGAACCCCAACTCACCACCTTTGACGTTAAAACAAGGCAGATTGGTGAAGCCGCAGCTAAATTACTGCTGGAACAAATCATTGATAAGAAAACCAAAAATGAGTCCATCTTGATTGATGGAGAGATCATCATCAGGGAATCAACTTAAAATTAAAATGGAATGATGGTAAAACATGTCACTCAAGCCGTTGACCAAATTCAAGCAATAAAGGCTTGAGCGCTTTGTATTCAATGTCCTGTGCTTTCTTTTTTTTATCGATGGCCATGCATGCTGCAATGGCTGAACTTTGACCAAGAACCATGAATACAGGCTCCATCCGGATAGAGCCAAATGCAATGTGCGAGGCAGATAGACATACAGGTACAAAAAGGTTTTGCACCTCAGATTTTTTAGGCACAATAGAACGGTAGCTCACTGGAAAAGGACTGGCCACTCCAGCTTCAACATTACCTTCATTTTTCACATATCCATTGGCATCAACATACCGTTGGATATGATGTGAATCCATCCCGTAAGCCCCAAGACCTACAGCATCATTGACCACTTCAAGCTTTTCACAATTCTTTTGGGTCATCACATGATCACTCACCATGCGCCTCGCCTCTCTCACATACAATTGACCCGACCAACCATTGCCAATTTCAAATTCGTCCTTGCACAAACCCCATTGAGAAACAACCGCACGAACTTCTTCGGGAATACGGGGATGATATGCCAAAGTCCACATCAACCCCTGTTGATAATGCTTGTGGCGCTGGATAATCATGTCCCGCTCTTGATAAGTTGCATCAGGATAAGCATAATTCTGGCCAATAAAATCGGTTGAAAACCCTTTTTGATTATTGGTATCTGTTTTGCGATTGGGCATATCTGAATTGATCCATGGCACCAAAGGATCGCCATAATCATACATTTTATTGACCGCCGCAACCCTTGCCTCGTAATTTCTGAACAACAATTCGTACTCCATTTCATTGTATCCCAATGGCTTGCTAAATGGAATTCTATTGTCTACATGATCCGTCAATGTCATTCGAAAACAATATGCCTGTATTTTTTGATCTCCAGTTCCATCAACATTGGGCTTACCTGATCCAATAAATGGCAAAAGACCTGACTGCGGGTTTCCTTTGATCACGTAAGGATCTACGCCCTCAATAAAATTGTGGTAATACGCATTTCGTGAAATGTTATTCCGCAGTGTCAACCCAGTTTTTCCAGCTTGCACACCATTCAATGATTCTCCATATTGACTGTTGGCCTCTCGGCCTACTGTGTAACTGACCCCAGCAGCAGCCATCAGATCGCCCTCATATGTGCAGTCAATAAACATTTTCCCTTTGTAAACCTCCCCGGATTCCATCTGAATCGATTGGATGGTTTTATCCATCACAACAACTCCATTTTCTCGGTTCAACCTTTGATGATATGCCAGGGAAATATTTTTCTCTTTGCTCAACATCGACTCAAATACTTTCAATGCCGCTGAAGGTTCAAAAGTCCACATCGCATCTTCGTTGATGGATGTCCTCGTTTGGCCACCGTCTCTATAAGATTCACGCGGTTGCCATTTCCAATTTTCTGGCTGTAAGTAAAACCGCTTTATGTTTTGATAAAATTCTCTGGATATGCCCCCGATGGCCTGCTTATTCCCAATATCTGTTTGGCCCAATCCTCCTGTTGTTAAGCCCCCAACCCTACCGGAGGGTTCTATCAACATGACTTTTTTTCCCATCCTGGAACCTTGGATGGCAGCTGATATCCCTGCCGAAGTAGCACCATAAACCACAAGATCAAATGTTGATGCGTCCTGGGCTTTGAACATGTCCAGGCCAAATGCATCAATCCATTGGATTGAAAAACGATTGTCCTTAATTGTGATGGGAAGCCAGATATGCATGCTTTCGTAAGGATGATCAGGCTTGTTGATATCAAACATGGCAATGTATGCATCATCCTTTCCCTGGACTTTCAGCATAAAAGTGGATTGCCCACCAAAAGTTTTCTCCAACCCCAGACCATTGTTAGGATTGATGCCAGAGCAAGGATTTCCATGGTATTTCCAAGGGCCTGCAAGGGAGGTACTTGTATAATATCGTGCAGGATTGGAATCCCACCCTGTTGAACCTGAAGCAATCAAATGATATACTCCATTTCGTTTAACAATCGCGGGAGCTTCAGTCTTTTCCAAGATACCGGCACATACCTGGTACTTGCCCTCCGGCATGAGGTAATCAGCATTCATTTTACCCACAACAAACGCCTTGTCTGGCTTCCTCACTGCCAGGTGAAACAAATCGCCATTTTCTTCCTGATGAATGGCAAAATCGCCAGAGCCATTCTGGGAATTTCCACCCAGGAATTTGTGGCTGTATACAAATGGGCCAGTCGGACTTTTTGAAAGGGCCACGCCAACGAAACCCGTTTCTACACCGAAACCTTTTAGGTACAATTTAAAAAAGGCCACAAAGTTTCCGGTCTTGGCATTGTAAACAATTTTAGGACGGTCAAAATTACATTCAGTTTGAAGATCGTGGCGATCATCGCTATTTCCGAGATAAAGCACCCTTCCCATATCTGACCACTTTACAAGGTCATTGGAAGCATAACAGTGAATTCCACCATCGGCGTGTTTTGCCTCAGACAATCCTGGAATTTTGTGGGTACCATACCAGTAATAAACACCATTGTGATAAAGAACCCCTCCACCATGCGCATTGATGGGCTCTCCACGTGAATCATTCCACAATTTACCAGGAAGAATTTTCGTCTTTGAACCCATATCCTGGGCCTGCAATAAACCCAGCCCCAAAAAATTAATCAGTATTAGTATGTGTTTCATGCCCTTGCCATTGAGATTCAATGTAAACAATTTTCTAATTAGGTGTATGTCTCTGTGGTTGTTATATTTGTAACTCAACCAAATGAAAAATTATTTTATGCAGAAAATTTTGATTGCCTGCCTGCTGGGTATCTCAACCATAGGGATGGCACAGGATACAACAGAAGTATTTGATTATAGCAAATTTGGTGATGCGCAAGGCGTAAAACGATATTGCACACAAAAAGTAGCCAATCAGACCCCTCAACGCATTATTCATCTTGGCTATGAATCTACAGGAAGTTTTCAAATGCCCGGCGTGCCATTAAGTTCCATGTTGCCCGCCATGCAAAACTTTACGGTCAACCGGGTTTCCGCCATCCGTGCCCAGGTAAACATACCGGTTGTGTCTACCAATAAAATCATCTGGCAATTGGGGGCCAATTATTGGGGCAGTAATTTCAACGTTGAAAACCCAGGAACAAATCTTTTTGCAAAAGAGCTGAACAATAACTCAATGACCAGCGCGGGTATCAACTCCACCATCTTCAAGCCATTGAATGAAAAGAATTTTCTGATCTTGCAGGCCAGTGTCGACGCAAATGGTATTTTCAAAAGCATGAGTGATATCAACGGAAAGTCCCTTACGTTAAGTGCAACAGCTATTTATGGTTGGAAAACATCCGAAAAGAACATGATTGGTACAGGTATTGCCCGTACATACCGTGCAGGACAGCTCATCCATGTTCCAGTTTTGTTTTGGAACAAAACCTTTAACGACAAATGGGGCATGGAATTGCTATTGCCAGCCAAAGGACATTTGAGGTATAATTTTTCTACGTCAAACATGCTTCAAGCAGGCTTTGAGCTTGAGGGCAACCAGTTTTCCATGAGATTGCCGAACAGCCAAAATGGAACGGTGTTCATCCAAAGGGGCGAATTCAAACCGAGGATCATGTGGGATAAGAAAATCAGTGGATTCATTTGGTTCAACCTTCAGGCAGGTCTTCGTTACAATTATAGGTTTGATGTAATGAACCAATATGATGCAAAAAAAGACAACCAACGCTATTTTTCCAGCAAGCTTGGAAACCCGATGTTCTTCAACTTCAGCCTGAATTTCGTATCACCTTAAGAGGTAAATCGCAATAACAAAAAAGCCCCACTTGAAATGGGGCTTTTTTATGCATTAACGAATGCATGATATGCTATTTAGCAACCTGCCTTGTCCAGGTATCCGTTCTTCCAATCAAAGAGACGCCAATGAATCCCCTTACTTCAAGGTTACTGGCCTTGTCCAGCTTCATGCTGCAAGAATAAGTGTTGCCGTTTTTAGGATCGTAAATATTCCCCTCTCCCCAAGTATTCTTTTCTTTGTACTCAAAACCCCAAACATTGATCAATCCGAGGATAGGACGTGTTCTGGATGACTCATCAGGATGAAACTTGTCCACCTTGGGCTTACCAGTTTCAGGATCAATGGGTTCCTTTAACCATACCACTTTGCCCTGGAACTTGTCACCGTTTTTGTAAATGCGTACCATTGCATTGCCTTCACCTGTTTTCCAAACACCAACAATGGCATCCGGATTGTCTTGTTGGCTGCGAAAGGCAGTTGACGTAATCAACAACAAGGCAAGAGCGACTGTTGCCAAAAAACTTCCTTTGATGACCGCATAAATCTTTTGAGAAGAGAATTTGATTGTTTTCATGATCTGTTTCTTATTATACAACAAATATAGAAAAAAAAGCCCCCTTCTGGTTTGAAAAGGGGGCTAAAAATGATCACCTATACATGAAGATGGAAGTGGAGCTGGTGGGATTCGAACCCACGTCCAAACATATTCGCCGAATGCTTTCTACATGCTTATTTTGGAATTGATTGTCAGGAAACGGCAGGAGCCAAACGAACCAACTATTTCCGTAGCTGAATAGTCTTAATCAACCAGCACAGCCTATGGTTGAGGCAGCCTTATTTTTTTTGATTCAGCAG
>JBIIQT010000002.1:0-173299 GCA_044341875.1 Chitinophagaceae bacterium
ATTGAAATTTGAGTTTGGAAAAAAATCAGTCAGTGGAAGAAATTTTGGCGAAGCAGATATTCCCATTGTTCGTTTGGGTGATGTTTACCTGATGCGTGCCGAAGCCAGGCTGCGCAAGGGTGATGCTGCTGCCGCGCTTACTGATGTTAATGCAGTTAGAACTTCACGCACAGCAACCGGAGTGGGCAGGGCCCTCACCGCAGTAAACCTGGATCAGCTTTTCAGAGAGCGTGGATTCGAGTTGTACTGGGAGCTTCAGAGAAGAACAGACATGGTTCGTTTTGGAAAGTTTGAATCAGCCTGGACAGAAAAAGCCAGCACAGACAAGAACAAGCGCGTATTCCCAATTCCTCAAACTGCCATCGATGGCGCCTCCAACCTTCCTGGTTATTTGAAACAGAATCCTGGCTATTGATTTTTATCTTCATCATATTCAAAGGCAGATGGTCGTTCCATCTGCCTTTTTTATTTTATCTTGGCGCTGAAATCCTTGAAAGGCATCATCTTTAAGCCAAGGGGTTGTTCCCGATTTTTAAAAGCATTTCAATCCTCGTCATGAAAAAAATATGTTCAGCCCTTGTTCTTCTGCTTATTACCTCAGCCACTATCGCACAAAAAGCCCTCAATGTTATCAGCATAAAGGAAACGGAACGCATTGAGCGTACCCTTTCTGCGGATGATATGCAAGGGAGAAGAACATTTACCCCAGGAATTGAGAAGGCGGCCAACTTCATAGCTGCTGAATTTGAAAAAACCGGATTGCAAAAATGGAACAACGGAAATACGTATCTGCAGTCGTTTTCAATGGTCCGCACCAAAACCATTTCTCAAAAAATCCTGGTCAATGGTGCGGAGCTTGATGCAAAAAAAGCCATCCTTGTATCCCCTTCCAAATCATTGGTTGCAGACAACAATGCAGGGTATGACCTTGTGTCGATTACTGGCAAAATGAATTTTCCAACCGAGGCCAGAAAGGCCCTGGGTGCCAAGAAAAATACTGTAGTACTTGTTGATACCGCTCATGCCAATATGTTTGGAAGGTTTGCACAAATGCGTTCTCAGTTGTATTCAACCCAGCCCAATGTGATCATGTTGTTGGTAGACAAATCACCTTCATCTTTCAGTGTTGAATTGAATCAGGAAATCACAGAAATGCCTCTTGCAAATGTGGTAGGCATTATCCCGGGAAAATCAAAAGCAAATGAGTACGTGATTTTTTCTGGACACTATGATCACCTGGGCATCAATACCCGCAACATGGAGAACAACGACTCCATCTACAACGGAGCCAATGATGATGCTGCCGGCACTACGGCCATGATCATGTTGGCCAAGTATTTCAAAAAACTAAATGATAATGAGCGCACACTTGTTTTTGCTGCCTTCACTGCCGAAGAGATTGGCGGATTTGGGGCAACCTATTTTTCAAAGCAATTTGATCCTGCACAGGTGATGGCCATGTTCAACATTGAAATGATTGGAACCGAAAGCAAGTGGGGAAAGAACAGTGCCTACATCACGGGTTTTGAAAAGACCAACATGGGAGAAATTTTGCAGAACAACCTCAAGGGAACTGATTTTACCTTTCATCCGGATCCTTATCCAACGCAGCAGTTGTTCTACCGTTCAGACAATGCAACCCTTGCCAGGCTTGGGGTTCCGGCACATACCATCTCCACTTCAAAGATGGACAGCGAGCCTAATTACCACAAGGCATCCGATGAAATCGGAACCCTTGACATGCAGAACATGGCTGCCATCATCCGAGCCATTGCCCTGAGTTCAAAAGGCATCGTTTCTGGTAAGGAAACACCCAGCAGGGTGGATGTTTCTGCATTAAGATAACATTTGTAATACTATAGTTAACCATTGGCTATCCTTATTCAATCGGGGCCTGCCCCGTCATTTGCCATCAGGAATCTATTGATTACCTTCACGGCGGTTTAAACAAAGTTCACATGAAGACATTGTTCCGCACTGTACACCTCTACCTCAGTCTGGCTTCTGGTATATTTATCATGATGGCCTGCTTTACAGGATCCATCCTGGTTTTTGAGCAGGAGTTGCAGCATTCCATCTACCACGACAGGTATTTTGTACAACAGCAGGCTGAGCTGCAATTGCCTGTTGGAACCGTGTTGGCCAACCTGAAAAAAGAATATCCCGATGCCAAGGTCAGTGGCGTTAAGATCCATTCAGATCCTGCCCGCAACCTTGAAATAGCCCTTTCTCTCCCGGGCAAAGATGGCAAACCCGATCCCAAAAAAATTACTGCTTTTGCAGATCCTTATACAGGTAGGATTGTTGAATTATACAGTTATGCGGATTCTTTCTTCAGCACTGTTGAAGACATGCACCGCAGGTTATTGGGAACAGACATTGGGAAGTTGATCATGGGAACCAGTACGCTTTTGTTTTTGTTCATCATGATCACCGGGGTGATCCTTTGGTGGCCCAAGACCAAGGCGATGCTCAAACAGCACAGTTCCATCAAATGGAAGGCCGGCTGGAAAAGGCTTGCATATGATTTTCACCATGCGCTGGGCATCTATACGGTAATATTTCTTTTCATTTTTGCCTTCACAGCATTGGCATGGAGCTTCCAGTGGTTCAATGATGGCATTTACACCTTGACGAACTCATCCAAGGATCCTATCAAGCCCCCAAGTTCAACCATCGTTGATTCCACGGAAAAGGCTGGCATTGATGATGTGCTTGCAGATACCTATACCAGGATTCCCAATGCTGTTTTTTATAACATCAGCCTGCCAAAAGATTCCAGTGCTGTGTTTGGTGTCAATGTGCTGAGCAGAACGGCTATCCATGAAACAGCCACAGACAACCATTATTACGATCAATATTCCGGGCAATACCTCAAGACGGTTTCATTTGGAGACAGGCCCATCGGACAGCAAGTCCGCGCCAGTTTCAAACCGGTTCATACCAGCTCCATCTTTGGCCTGCCATCCAAGATCCTTGGATTTCTGGTCTGTCTTTTTGGCACCACATTCCCCATTACTGGCGTAATCATGTGGCTGAGCAGGATCAAGAAGATCTAGAGGTTCCCCTTCTTCAATTCTCCCACTGCATGGTCAACTGCACGTGCTGTCAGGGCCATGTATGTTACAGAGGGGTTTTGACAGGCAGATGAAGCCATGGCAGAACCGTCTGTGATGAAGACATTCTGTACATCATGCATCTGGTTCCACTTGTTGAGGACAGATGTTTTAGGGTCATTGCCCATGCGGGCTGTTCCCATTTCATGGATACAGAAACCAGGTGCAGGCATGTTGTCGTATGCTTTAACATTCTTGATACCAGCGGCTTCCAACATTTCTACTGCGCTATTTTTCATGTCTACCCTCATTTTCATTTCGTTCTCCTTGAATTCGCAGTCGATATCAAATGTTGGCAGTCCGTATTTATCTTTCTTATCCCTGTTGAGTGTTGCCTTGTTCTCATAATAAGGAAGGTGTTCGCCCCAAGAGCCCATTCCCATCGTCCAGTTGCCTGGTTCGGTAACGGTTTCCTTGAGTTCAATACCGATCTCACCAGAACTTGCACGGCCCCTTGAGCCACCGCCCTGGTAGCCAAATCCACGCACATAGCCAGCAGAGGAGCCACCATCGAGGTTGCGGAATCGGGGAACATAGATGCCATTGGGCCTCTTACCATAAAAGTACTGGTCCTGGAATCCATCAAAATCTCCAGAAGCGCCCACACCATAATGGTGGTCCATCAGGTTATGGCCTACCTGTTCGCTGCTGTTGCCAAAGCCATTGGGGAAGGCATCAGACACAGAATTCAGGAGGATATGGGTGGTGCCAAGGGTGGATGCGTTGAGGAAGACAATCTTGGCGAAGTATTCTTCGGTTTTCATTGTCTCTGTATCCAAAACCACTACGCCTTTGGCACGCTTGGTTTCCTTGTCGTAGATCACTTCAATGGTGATGGCATTGGTGCGCATGGTCAGGTTGCCTGTTGCTGCTGCAGCAGGAAGGGTGGCCGAGTTGGAGCTGAAATAGCCTCCAAAAGGACAACCCTGCTGACATTTGTTGCGGAACTGGCATGGGCCACGGGTACCAATCTTGGCAGTATGGTTGGCTGCACGGCCAATGATCATTGGCCTTCCCATTTTGGTTTTCAGGTTTTCCTTCACCATTCTTTCAATGCAGTTCATCTCCATGGGAGGAAGGAATTCACCATCCGGCACCATCGACAAACCATCGCGGGAGCCGCTGATGCCGGCAAATTTTTCAACATAGCTGTACCAGGGAGCCAGGTCCTTGTAACGGATGGGCCAATCGACACCGTGGCCATCTTTGGCGTTCGCTTCAAAGTCGAGGTCACTCAGCCTGTAGCATTGGCGTCCCCACATCAGGGACCTTCCACCCACATGGTTGCCACGGATCCACTCAAATGGCTTTACCTGTGTATATGGATTTTCAAGATCGTTCACGAAAAACTTCTTTGACACTTCATCAAAAGCATAGCACTTGCTTTGGATGGGTGAGTTGGTGCGGTCTTCCTGGGTTTTTCCTCCACGGTGTTCCAATTCCCATGGGTCTTTTTCTGTTCCGACATAGTCCTTTATATGCTCCACATTGCGCCCTCTTTCAATGAGGATGGTCTTGAGGCCACGTTCAGTCAGTTCTTTTGCTGCCCAGCCTCCGGAGATGCCTGAGCCTACTACAATTGCGTCAAATGTGTTGGACATTGATATGGGGTTGTCAGTTGAATGTTACGGGTTACCAAAATTCTTTGGTATCAATAGCATTACAATTTAAAAATCTTTTGCCTAAAACTGGAATATTTTCTTTCTTATCAGTTCTCGGCAACCATTAACATTTTGGACATATTTGAATAACAAAGGCTTAATACAGCAGAAACCTTAATGCAAGATTGAATGGAGAATTTCGCTTGGCAAAATAAACATACATGAGAAAATTACTCCTTGCGCTTTCAGTAACAGCCTTTTTTGCATGCAAAAAAGAAACCGCAGTTCTTCCCCTTGAGCAAACCGTGAACGAAGACCTGGCCTCATACCAGGAAATTGCATCCATCAATTTGGGAGGACTTGGGGCTGCAGAGATCACTACCTTTGATCCCGCTACAAACAGGCTTTTTGCAGTAAACAATGGAACAACGAATAAAATTGATGTGATCGATATGGCCAATCCAGCGAGCATCAAAGTTGTCAGCAGCATCAGAATGCAACCTTATGGCGGCTATGTGAACAGTGTTGATGTCAAAAATGGCTTGTTGGCGGCTGCGATTGAGTCTATCAACAAGCAGGCTCCTGGAAAAGTAATCGTTTTCAATACCAGCACATTAAAGGAAATAGCAACCATCAATGTTGGCTCTCTTCCAGACAATGTGGTTTTCAGCCCCGATGGAAAATTCATTCTTACTGCCAACGAGGGAGAACCTAACGATGCATACACAAACGACCCAGCCGGCACCATTTCCATCATCAATGTCGAAAACAAGTTTACCGTAACCACCTTTGATTTTGCAGGATTGGCAAGCCAATTGACAGCATTGTCTGCCGGTGGTTTCAGGGTGTTTGGTCCTGGTAGAAATTTTGTCAACGATATTGAGCCGGAATACATTACCGTTTCCAATGATTCCAAAACTGCCTGGGTGACCTTGCAGGAAAACAATGCCATTGCAGAAATTGATATCCTCTCTGCAACCATCAAAAAAATCATGCCACTCGGGTTCAAAGATTACTCCGCTCCTGGAAACGCATTTGATTTGAGCGATAGGGATGGTGCGATTGCTTTCAAAAATGCACCTGTTTTTGGAACCTATATGCCTGACGCCATTGCTTCTTATAATTATAATGGTACTACTTATCTCTTTACAGCCAATGAAGGCGACGCCAGGGAATACGCTGGTTTTACTGAAATAAAAAGATTGGGAACTGTTATGCTGGATCCTGTTGCTTTTCCTACAGGTGCCGCATTGAAAACAGATGCACAATTGGGAAGGTTGAATATCACCACAACCCTTGGCGACAAGGATGGTGATGGCGACTTTGACGCCATATACAGTTTTGGTGCCAGGTCTTTTTCAGTGTGGAACGCTTCAACAGGTGCCTTGGTTTGGGACAGTAAAAATGAACTGGACGTCAAATCCAATGAGTTGGGTGTTTATGATGATGGAAGAAGCGATGACAAGGGTGCAGAACCAGAAGCAATCACCATTGGAAGGGTTGGTAGCAAAACAGTTGCCTATGTAGGATTGGAAAGGACTGATGCAGTGGCGGTGTATGACATCACAGAACCCACCAAGCCTGTATTTGTCAAGATGTTCAAAACAGGCGATGCGCCCGAAGGACTTCTGTTCATCCCTGCATCAAAAAGCCCTATCGGACAAAGTTTGGTGGTGGTAAGCAGTGAAAACGATGGTGTTGTAAAAATTTACAAAGCCAACAAACTCTAGTTGAATCATTTACAATTAGATGTCTTAAGAAACAGTTACTGATAATTTTTTTGGTACATCGAGAAAACAAAACAAAAAATCATGAGAAAAATCATTTCATTGCTTGCCCTGGTGCTGATGGTTGCTTCGACCTCCTTTGCACAGGTAACCAGCAGTAGCATTACCGGATCCGTAAAGGGCGATGACAACAAGTTCCTCGAAGGGGCTACCATTGTTGCCATTCACCAGCCTTCCGGAACAAAGTACTCCACTACAACGAACAAGTCTGGTGCTTTCACCATCTTGAACGTGCGTGTGGGTGGACCTTATGTGGTTAAAATCACGTTCAGTGGTTTCAAGTCTTACGAAGAGCAAGGTGTATTTGCTCCGCTGGGTAATACAGCCAACGTAGACGTAGCCCTCAAAAACGATGCTGTCAGCATGCAGAACATCGTTGTAAAGGCTGCACCAAACCCCATCATCAACTCAAGGGCCAACGGTACCAGCGTTACCATTGGAAGGCAGGCGCTGAACCTGACACCAACAATTGGTCGTAACCTCAATGACGTAACCAAATACAACGCCTATAGCAATGGTCGTTCATTTGCCGGTCAAGACAGCCGTTTCAACAACTTCACCATTGATGGTGCCGTTTTCAACAACGGTTTCGGTCTTGGAACTGATGCACAAGCAGGTGGTCGTACCAACTCTACTGCCATTTCTTTGGATGCCTTGGAAGAGGTTCAGATCAACATCACTCCTTATGATATTCGTCAGTCTGGTTTTGCTGGTGCTGCCATCAATGCCGTAACGCGCAGCGGTACCAACGAATTTGCAGGATCTGTTTTCCGTTTCTGGAACAGCAGGGACCTTGCAGGAACAAAGGTTGCCAGCAAAACAGACAATATCCCCAAAACACCTTTCAATGTTGAAACCCAGGGTTTCCGTGTTGGTGGTCCAATCATCAAAGACAAGCTTTTCTTCTTTGTAAACGGTGAATTCACCAACGGAACCAATCCTGCCTTGAGCTGGGTAGCCAACCGCCCCGGTGCAACAGGTAACGTTTCCAGGACAACGGCTACCGATCTTGATGACCTGAAAACCTTCATGAAGTCCAACTTTGACTACGACCTTGGTGCCATCGATAATTTCAACAACGAGTCGTTCAGTAAGAAAATGCTTGCAAGGATTGATTATAACATCAACGATGTTCACAAGCTCTCTTTGAGGTACGCGCACCATAATTCTGAAAGTGACGTGCCCATCAGCAACAGTAACTCAGGAAATACAGCAGGTAATGGTAACAGGCAGAACGCTGCATTGGCCATCTCAGGACAGAACACCGGATACATCATCCAAGACAATACCCGTTCTGCTGTTTTGGAATTGAGTTCTAACTTCAAGAACAGGGTTTCCAACCAGTTCATCGCTACTTATAACAAGCAGATCGAAGACCGCGCTTATCGCACTGCGATGTTCCCTACTGTAGACATCCTCAGCGGTGTGGGCGGAAGCACGTATACTTCTTTGGGATTTGATCCATTTACGCCCAACAACAAGTTGAACTATTCTACCTTCAACCTGACCAACAATACCACCCTGATCCGCGGCAACCATACCATTACTTTGGGAGCAGCATATGAGTCTTTCAAATCAAACAACCTTTTCTTCTACGCTTCAAATGGTGTTTGGGTATTCAACAGCATCGCAGATTTCAAGGCAGCTGCCTTGGCTTACAAAGCCAATCCAAATCTTGCTGCTTCAACTGTGCCTATCGCTCGTTTCAACTACCGTTACACCCTTTTGCCTGATGGAAGGCTTCCATGGCAGACTTTCCAAAACCAGTTCTATACTGTTTATGGACAAGACGAGTGGAAAATGACCAAGAATTTCCGCATGACCTATGGTGCCCGTGTGGATTATTTGAATATTGAGAATACCGCCTCTGATTATGCAAACCCCTATGTAGCTGGTTTGAGTTTCAGGGAACCATCTGGTGTTCCATATAACATCAATACAGGAAGCATGCCCAAGTCCAGGTTGTATGTATCTCCTCGTGTAGGTTTCAACTGGGATGTAAATGGCAACAAGAAGACTCAGGTTCGTGGCGGATCTGGTCTCTTCCTTTCCCGTCTTCCCTATGTGTTGATCAGCAACCAGTTGGGTAACAATGGTGTTAACATTGGTTTGGTGAACGTAACAGGTTCAGCGGCAACTGCCTATCCTTTCACCTTGGATCCTACCCGTTACACGCCTAAAACCACCGATATCAACAGTCTTCGTGGGTATAATATCAACTATGGTGATCAAGATTTGAAATTCCCACAGATATGGAAAACCAATATCGCCATTGACCAGAAACTGGGCTGGGGCGTGATTGGAACCTTGGAAGCGATCTATAACAAGAACATCAACATGCTTCACTATGTAGATGTGAACCAGAAAAGGCCTTCAGGAACTTTTGCAGGAAACGACAAAAGGGACATCTATCCTGCACTTGATCTTTCTGGTGCTCCTGCTACCAATGCCCGTTTCCTGAATCCAGGCATTGGCAATGCATTTGTTTTGACCAACAATAGTGCGGGGTACTCCTATTCGCTTACTGCAAAATTGGAAAAGCCAATGACCAAGAATTTTGGTGGTGTCTTGGCCTATACCAATGCAAAAGCTACTGACCTTGCTTCAGTTGCCAGTACAGTTAATGCCAGCACACCAAGCATCTATGGTATGAACTATCTGAGAGAAGGGTTTTCTGACAACGATCTTCGCCACCGTTTCATGGGCTATGTTAACTACAGGCTCAATTACGGCGGTAAGTTCGGTGGTGCAACCACTTTCTCTTTGGGTATGGTTTCTGCCAGTGGCTTCAAACTTTCTTATACCTATAGTTCTGATGTCAATGGAGATGGTCAGTTCAATGACCTGATCTATGTGCCTGCAGCCGGTAACAACCTTGCCTTCCAGGATCAAACTGTGGGTACAACTGTTTTCACTGCAGCAGCGCAGGCAGCAGCGTTCAGCAATTATATTGAAGCGAATCCTTACCTGAAAAGCAGAAGGGGTACTTATGCAGAGCGCAACGGTGCACAGGCTCCTTGGTTGACAAGGTTTGATTTCAGCATTGAACAAGATTTCTTTGTGAAGACAGGTAAGAACAAGAAAGCCAATACCTTCCGTTTCAGGGCTGATTTCCTCAACTTTGGCAACCTCATCAACAACAAATGGGGTGTAGGCAATGTATCTACAACACCTCAACCGCTCAACTACCGTGGCCGTACAGCTACGGGTGAGCCTATCTACAGGTTGGCTACACAGGTGGTAGATGGTGCAACTGTTTTGTTGAAGGATGCTTTCGTAGATTCAAAAACCTTGAACGATGTATACCAGATCCAGTTGGGTATCAGGTATATCTTCAACAATTGATCTTTTTTTGTTCTTTGTTGCAATGATTTTGCCATTTCCCCGCCATGGATTATATTTGCACTCCAATTAATTTGGCTACGAGGAGATGTAGCTCAGTTGGTAGAGCATCGGACTGAAAATCCGTGTGTCGGCGGTTCAAGTCCGTCCATCTCCACGAAAAACCCCCAGCATTTGCCGGGGGTTTTTGTTTTTGAATCATTTGGTGGTATTGCCCCGTTTGAACATCCTGTAGGAGAATACCGATGGGATAATGACCATCACGGCGGTGAGTGACATGAATGCAATAAAAATTCCAGCTCCATTGAGCAGTAATGCGCTGATCATTTGCAGGGCTCCTCCAATCGTCCAGACCTTGCCAGCAAGCGCATGTGTGGCATTCCAGTTCGCCTCATTCTCCAGTGTCCAGGGCAGTTTGAAACCTGCCATATAATTCTGTTTGAGTTTGGGCATGTAGATGCCCATTCCGGTAAAAGCAAAACCCAATAAAGGGAAGATTAACTTGTTGATGGGAATCCCGCTGTGTGCAGTTCCATAAAGAATCGCCATTGAAAGGCAGGTCAAAAATCCCACCGTAAAAAGCCCGAATTGTGCATAGACCTTGTCATCAGCATTTTCATACCTTTTGGGATCAATTTTTTTGATGTTGGCCATGATGAAGTACACGAAAATACTTGTCAGGCCCATGATGGAAGGCAGCAGATAAATGCTTTCCCTGGATCCCCATCCATCCACTTCACCATTCAGGTTAAAATGCATCGGAATTTTATTGGGAAGCGTCGGGTAGAGGTATGTCGCGTAGGTAAATGGTATAATTATTAATCCAATGGCAATGAGTATATGTTTTTTCATTCTGAATAAATTAATATTGGCTTTATAAGAGTCCCGTAAATTTACATTTATGCGTCAACATGCCATCATTTTCAAAAAAACAGCGATGAAACCATTTGCAAAATTTTTTCTTTTTTCTGTCATGGCAATCCTTCTTGGAACTGCTGCTGAAGCACAAACTTTAGAGGAACTGAATAAAAAAAGGGTGATGCTTCCGAACGGGTGGTCCATTACACCAGTGGGGCAGCAGGTTGGTTTGGGAGATCTGCCATTGAACCTGGTGGTCAGCAATAATAAAAAATTGATGGCTGTGACCAACAATGGCGTTGGCACCCATTCCATTGAATTGATCGAAGCGGCATCTGGAAAAAAGCTGGATAGCATTATAATCGGTAAAGCCTGGTACGGCTTGGCATTTGGCGATGATGACCAATCCTTGTATGCATCAGCGGGTCATGACAACCAGGTCAACCGGTACTCCATCATTGGCAATAAGCTTGCCTTGAAGGACGAGTATATTCTTGGTAAGCCATGGCCAGCACTCATCGGAACGGCAGGCCTGGATGTTGACGAGAAGGGGAGCAAGCAGTTATTTGTTGTTTCAAAAGAAGGCAAATCACTCTTTGTATTTGACCTGGCTTCTAAAAAACTACTCAACAAACTTGTGTTGGGCTCAGAGGCCTATACCTGTAAACTTTCCAGAGACAGGAATACCCTATACATCAGCCTCTGGGGAGACAAAAAGGTATTGGTGTATGACGTGCCCTCCCAAACCATTACCGATTCAGTGTTGGTTGGCGATCATCCGAATGAATTGTTGTTAACCAAAAATGGTGGATTGCTGTATGTGGCCAACTCCCAAGACAATTCAATCTCTGTAATTGATACAAAAACAAGAAAAGTAGTAGAGACGCTTGTTGCATCTATGTATCCGGGGTCTCCCAGTGGCTCAACCAGCAATGGCATTGCATTGAGTGAGGATGAAAAGACACTTTATGTGGCTAACGCAGACAACAATTGTCTGGCAGTTTTTGATGTGTCTGAAAGATCCGAAAGCAAATCAAAAGGATTTATTCCTGTAGGTTGGTATCCGACCAACATAAAGGTGATTGGAGAAAATATCTATGTGACCAATGGAAAGGGGCTGAGTTCTTATGCGAATCCATACGGGCCCAATCCGGTCAATAAAAAACAGGTTGTAGTAAATCACATGGGGGATAGTACAAAACCGGCATCGGTTCAATACATCGGTTCTTTGTTCCTAGGAACCCTCAGCATCATCAAAAAGCCTTCAGAAGAACAGATGGCCATATATTCCAAGGCGGTTTACCAGAATACTCCTTATTCAAAATCAAAAGAACTCAATGCAGAAGGCCAGGCAGGCAATCCTGTGCCCATGAAAGTTGGTGCTGCATCGCCCATCAAACATGTCTTTTACATCATCAAAGAAAACAGGACCTATGACCAGGTCTTGAGTGATGTAAAAGGAGGCAATGGCGATACCAGCCTACTGCTTTTTGGTGAACATGTAACACCGAATCAGCACAAGATTGTAAAAGACTATGTGCTGCTGGATAATTTTTATGTTGATGCAGAAGTGAGTGCAGATGGACACAACTGGAGCATGGGAGCATACGCAAATGATTATGTTGAAAAGAACTGGCCTGCTTCTTACGGCGGTAAAGGGGGTACACATGGCACCTCAGGACTACTGAAAATAGGAAACAACAAGGATGGTTTTATTTGGGACCTCTGCGCCAAAAACAACATAAGCTACCGTTCTTATGGTGAGTTTGTGGCAGATGATTTTGGTACGAAGCCCCGGCTGGAATCCTTGAAAGGCCATGCGGCTTCCTTCGCACCATATGGCCTGAAGACCATGGACACCATCCGTTTCCACCAATGGAAACAGGATTTTGATTCCTTGGTTTCTTTGAACAGTGTACCTCGTTTTTCCACCATCCGCCTAGGCAATGATCATACAGAGGGAATGCGTGCAGGAAGGCCCACGCCTTATGCACATGTGGCCGACAATGATCTTGCGGTTGGCATGTTGATTGATCATTTGAGCAAGAGCCCGGTTTGGAAAGAATCGGTTGTGTTTATTCTGGAAGACGATGCACAAAACGGTCCTGATCATGTGGATGCACACAGGAGTACGGCATATGTTGTTGGCCCATATGTAAAGCGTAAATATGTTGACCATACCATGTATACCACCTCAGGCATGTTGCGTACGATCGAATTGATTTTGGGATTGCCTCCCATGACGCAATTTGACGCTGCTGCAACACCCATGTGGAGGTGCTTTACCAACAAACCAGATTTTACACCTTTCAACTACCTCAAATCAAACATCAATCTGGGTGAAACAAATGGTGGAAAAACAATCGCATCAAAGCTTTCAGAGAAATTTGATTGGAGCAAAGAAGACCGCGTTCCTGATTTGATCTTGAATGAAATTCTTTGGCAGGGGTTGAAAGGAAAGTCTGCACCTTTTCCGGTGAGGGCTGCCTTCATCAAGCCTACGGAGGAAGATTAGTTATTTGAGCAATAAATTATGCATGTAGTGGTCAAACTGAACTGCGCTTGCGTACATTTAGTGTTCATAACCACCTATAGTCAGATAAATTTTTTCAGAGAAAGAAAAGGGAAGATTTCCAACCGGAGGTCTTCCCTTTTTCATAAAAGGCCAATGATGTTTTTTGATTTCTTCATTGAGTAGACAAATGTTACGCAGCAACATGTTTTTTCGCAGTCATTAAATGGCATGACTCTCATCATTCCCCGCCGGCGGCATTTGGGATATTTTTCCCAAAATAAAATACATGATAAAGATCCTGGGTGCTGAAGCATTGCGCAATGCCTGCAATGATGATTTGCTGGCATTGCAAAAAACGGCTGATGCCAGTACTGAGCAAGCGTTGATTGGGCAGAAAAGAGCGGAGGAAGCGCTGAAACTTGGCTTGGGCATCAAGGCGGATGGTTTCAATGTTTTTGTATCGGGGGATGATGGAACGGGAAAGCTGACGGCTGTCAAGTTGTTTCTGGAGGAAAAAGTGAAGACAGAACAGGTACCTGGAGACTGGTGTTATGTGAACGATTTTCAGGATGCCTATCAGCCAAAGCGTTTGTTGTTGCCCGCCGGACATGCCAATGAGCTCAAGAAAAACATGAAGGCCCTTATCCATGAAACGGTTCAATCATTGATGAAGGTATTTGAGAGCGAGGAATATGCCAAGAGAAGACAGGAGATCTCTGATAAGCACCAGCAGCAACAGATTGCACTCTCAGCCGTTGTAGACCAGAAAGCGGCCAAAGAGGCTTTGATCATCAAGCAGACCCCCTGGGAGATTTATACAGTGGCGATCCAAAATGGAGAACCCATTACTGACGAAGCTTTTGAGGCCTTGCCAGAGGAGGAGAAGAAGAAAATTGCCGAAATACAGGAAGGATTTGCAGATGAGGTTGCCAGCATGTTGAAGGAACAGCGAAAGTTGGAAAAAGAGGCTGTGGCAGCATTTGAGAAGCTTGAAACCGAGGTTGCCAGCTTTGCCATCAATACGCTGATTGACGAAATCAAAACCAGGTACTCAACATTCCCTGAAGTCATTGCCTACCTTCAATCGGTCAGGGATGATATCCTCAGCAATTTGGGGGCATTCCTGATCTCGCACAAAGAAAGTTTTGCCGGAGGCAACAACAAGGCAAACAATTACCTGAGTCGTTATGAGGTCAATGCCCTCATCGACAATACTGGACAAACGGGTGCTCCCGTTATCATTGAAACCAACCCAACTTACAACAACCTCATCGGAAGGGTTGAAAAAGAATCGGTCATGGGTTCTCTGGTCACGGATTTTACCATGATCAGGAAGGGCTCACTGCACCAGGCCAATGGTGGTTATCTGATCATTCGCGCTGCGGAACTGTTCAAGAATTATTTTTCATGGGAAGCCCTGAAACGGGCCATCCGCAACAAGGAAATCCTGATTGAAGAGGCGATGGACCAGCTGGGATACCTCACCACAAAATCGCTCAAGCCCCAGCCCATTCCGTTGCAGGTAAAAGTGATTCTGGTGGGAAGCCCCTATTATTACCATGTGCTTTACGCGGTTGACAATGAATTTAAAAACCTTTTCAAGGTAAAGGTTGATTTCAATGCAGAAATGGAACGCAATCCTGATAATACAGCCAGCTATATTCGTTTTTTAAACACCCTTGGGATCAAGGAGCCCATTGGTAAACCCGATGCAGAGGCCTTGAAAAAAATAATTGAATATGGCTCAAGGCTGGCGGAAGACCAACAAAAACTGAGCACAAGGTTTGGCCAAATCGCTGACCTGTTGAGAGAAGCCAACCATTATGCAGTGGAAGAGCAGTCTGCGGTGATCAGTGGTCATCATATCCAAATGGCAGTGGAGAAAAAAGCCTACCGCAGCAACCTGATCCAGGAAAAAATCAATGAAATGATCCAGGAAAAACAAATCCTGATCGACATCACGGGATATAAAACAGGACAGGTCAATGCGCTTTCCGTGATTAACTTGGGAGACCTGATGTTTGGCAAGCCCAACAGGATTACCTGCAGCATCAATCTTGGGAAATCCGGTATTGTTGCCATTGAACGGGAGGCTGAACTAAGTGGTCCCATCCATACCAAAGGGGTATTGATTTTAACCGGCTACCTGGCAGAAAAATTCTTTCAGGACAAGCCAGTAAGCCTTTCTGCAAGGCTGGTGTTTGAGCAGAGCTATTCGGAAGTGGAAGGCGATAGTGCATCCAGTACAGAGCTCTATGCCTTGTTGTCTGGCCTGGCCAAACTACCCATCAAGCAAGGCATTGCAGTGACGGGTTCTGTCAACCAAAAAGGAGAGGTGCAGGCCATTGGAGGCATCAATGAAAAAATAGAAGGATATTTTGAATTGTGCAAGTTGATTGGTTTGAATGGTGAGCAGGGCGTGATGATTCCTTCATCCAACGCCAGGCAACTGATGTTGAAGGAAGACATCCTGGAAGCGGTTCGCCAGCAACAGTTCAAGATCTGGACTGTTGATACCATTGATGATGGCATTGAAATCCTCACAGGCATCAGGGCTGGAACCATTGAGGAGGAGGGAACTGTCAATGAAATGGTCAACAAGGTACTGAAAGGATATGCTGAGAAGATGAAATCATTTGGAGATGGCGGAGAAGATGAACTGGCCAAGCAAAACGGCCAAGTGCATTGGGTTTCAGACATCGCCTCGCAATAACTTTTCGAAGATGAAAGGCGTTGCATTTTTTGTACTTTTGGTCAACAACAGTACAAATGGTTTTTCCTGTCAAAGCTCCTTATACCGTTTCTGCAGACATTGTCAAGTACAATGGGGATGCGTTTAACAGGCATCCTGACCCTTCTTACCTCTTGCAAAAAAAGCGCGAATTGGATGCCATTGGTCATGACCTCGCTGCTACCGCTGATGATGCTATTCCGCTGGTACACATGATGGGACGCTATTGTGGATTGAACAATGCCACAGACATCAGGACCATTGCACTGGCATGCGAAGAAGATCTTGCCATTTTACACAAAGGCAAATTGGTTTCCATTTGTTTTTGCTTCCCGAGTGGATTTGTGCCTGCACAGAAATTGGGGGAATCATTTTTTGGATTGCACCTGCCTGTTGCAGATGGCGATAACCTCAGGGCATCCAGCGAAAAAGTAGCTGCCATCATTTCAAGAGAAGGGGCCTTGTTCAGGAGGCATGTCTGGACGGTTACATCTTTGCCGGGTTTGAGCCAGCACCCTGCTTATCAACGGCCTGCAGCAGCAGGGATTGATGATCTTTGTTTCAGGACTGAAACCCAGACCACGGTGGGTATTGCAGGCGATTGTTGCCTGTTTTTTGTGAAGGTTGACATGCATCCCCTTGCATTGGTTTGGGAAGATCAATCAAAGCGAAACCTTTTGTTGGAGAGCATCAATTCTATGACAGCATCAACGTTGGAATACAAAAATCTGCACCATATCAAGGAAATACTCAACAATCAACGCTGAGCCTTATTCCCTTGTTCTGCCGAACATTTTTTCACTGACTTGCAGGATGAGATCTTCGCTATAGGGCTCATCATCCAGCAATTCCTCAACGAATCCTTGCCATTCTCCGGTTTCAGGATCAAAATATTCAGCAGCTTCTTTTCCGGCAAAAAGCTTGTAGTTCATTTTTGGATTTCCTGCAAAAACATAGCCCGGATAATACCAGTCATGCTTCAAGGATTTCAGGTAATCCAGGGTCAGTAAGATCAGGTATTTCCCAAGGCTGTAGGAAGCGTACGCAGGATCATAGCAATGGATCTGAGAAGAGGCCGATTTTTCACCCAAATCAAAAATGCCCAGGGCAATCAGCTTTTCTCCATCATAGACAGCAATGGATTGGCTGTTGTAAATGGTTCCATGTTCAGCACGATCAAGCAGTGCATCTTGCAGTGTGGGATAGCCATCAAATTCAATTGATTCGCGGTAAGAGGCATATAAAATCTCTTCTGCAGTACTGATTGTTTGATGCGGTCCCATCACCACCCGAAATCCATTGTTTCTTTTTTTCAATTTCTGGTGGGAGGAATGAGGAAGGATGCGGTTGATGGAAAACCGCATCCACCAAACCCTGCGCAGGCCCGTCAATTCGCTTTGATCATTGAAATCAAAGAGGTGTGAGCAGGTGAAAACATGTTGGCGCATGCGGTACCAACCCAAGGCCAGATAGCGATCGAAATCTGCAGGGGGCATCTGCTCCGGATATTCAGTGCGGTGGTAAATGGTCATGTATGCGCCTTAAGACAAAAGATGATGAGGGTGTTTCCAGGGTGATCGGTAATCCCTTTTCAGCAATGCAGTAGCCTCGCGATCGTTTTTGACAATCCGCTTTACAGGATCATATACCAATGGTCTTTGGAGTTTCATTGAAACATTGGCAAGGATGCAGGAAGCCGTTGAAATATGGCCTTCTTCAATGTCGGCCACTGGCCTGGTATGGTTGTCGATGGAAGAAAGAAAATTCCTCATGTGTTCACGGGTTGCAGGTGCAGCAAACAACTCAATGTCTTTTTCTGTAAGATCTTCAGGATATTTTTCTTTTTCAAGTACAACATCCCGGTGAATTTTTTCTCCTTTTCCTGACGGAATAAAATCAAACTTCAAGGTGCTGCCACAAAGGGTTCCGTTTTCGCCATAAATTTTAAAAGACCATGGATACTCAGGATCTGCTGCTGTTCCCCAGCTGCGGTGTTGCCAAACGCAGTTCAGGTTTTCGTATTCAAATATGGCCGTCTGTGAATCTGCAATATTGCTTTTTCCAGGGTTGCTGCCATAGATGCCACCGGTTGAACTGATCCTGTTGGGCCAGCCCAGGTCCAGCATCCAGCGAACCGTATCAAACATGTGGATGCACATATCACCCATGATGCCATTGCCGTATTCCATGAAGGCGCGCCACCACCGGCGGTGCGGCAATCCATCATAAGGCCTGATTGGTGCGGGTCCTGTCCACATTTCATAATCCAAAAAATCTGGTACTGGCTGAACGGAAGGATTGTTGCTGCTGCGCATGTGGAAATAGCAACACATTTCTACGTGATGCACTTTCCCCAGGAGGCCTGCATCCACAATATTTTTCTTTGCCTCCATGAGATGGGGCGTGCTCCTTCTTTGCGTTCCCACCTGAACCGTTCTGTTGTATTTTCTTGCGGCGGCAAGGATGGCTTCTCCTTCCATTACATCAACGCTGATGGGCTTTTGGAGATAGACATGTGCGCCGGATTGGATTGATTCAATCGCTTGGAGCGCATGCCAATGATCTGGAGATCCGATAAGCACGATCTCCGGTTTTTGTTCTGCCAGCATCTTGCGGTAGTCTGCATAAAGGGGAATACTGGCATTGGATCCTGACCTTGCGGCAATCAGGGAAGCGGCTCCCTGCAATTGATTTTTATCTACATCGCAGAGCCCCACCACTGAGGTTGGCGCTACTTGCATCAACCTGAACAGATCACTTTTCCCATACCATCCTGTGCCAATTAGGGCAACCCTTCTGGCAGGCCCTAGCGAAAAAGCTTCCAACCCTGAGGCTTTGATGGAAGAAAGCGCAAAAAGGGCCGCGCTGTTTTTGATAAAATTTCTTCTGCTGTTGGTGATGGGTATCATGTTTCTGGGCTTGATCAAAATGATATGAAAAGATAAGACAAAGGGCTGATCTTACGCCATGCTAGTGGCTGCTAATTTCAAGGAAAATGGTTTCTCCAGCCTTCACGTCAACATCTAGTCCTTTTGCCAGCACACTGCCTTTGATTTTGTTTAATGTTCCGGCTTCAACGTTATTCAATTGATACATCTGATCCTTTTTAACCACAAACCATTCCTGGTACTGGTTGATCCTGGGATAATCTACAGGGTAGTGCATCATGGTGGAATGCCTGGGCACATCAAATTTCAATTTCCCTTTCCATCCAACGGGTGATGAAACAGCAATTTTCATACCTGTACTGGTTTGTACGGCGCCAATCGATAGTTGGCTGTCCCATTCCAACGGAACAATCCCCTGCGTTTTCCAAAGGCAGTACATGATGGAAGTGCGCGCAAAATTACCATCGCCATGCCATCCCTCAATCATGCCGTCTGGCTTTTGCATGGCCCACATGACCTTGATTTCACTGTCAAGCCATTCTCTCACAGAGGCAATGGGCTCACGGTTGTAAAGGTTCAGTGTGCCTTCGATGGCGTCTGCGTACCCATCGGCACTGCCTCCCTCCCAATTGTGGTTCCTGTATTTTTGATTGAGTGATGACAAGGCTTTGATGACTGCATCCCTGTATGCAGGGGTTGAATCAATCTTTGCAATGAACCAGTAGGCATTGAGGGTGTAGCCAAAGTTGTCGGCCAGTCTTGCGGAAAGGATTTTGCCATTCTGCGGATTGACTTCATCATAAAACAGTCCATCCTCATTCCTTCCCACTTCAAGGATGCGGTCCAGCATTTCATGCACCAAGGGTTTCCACTGGTTTCTTTTTTCTGGCATGGCATAGTAAGCAGCAATATAAGCTTCGCAGAGTCCGGAAATGATTTCACAACCATGATCGCGGATGCGCAAATGGTCCAATGCTCTTGTGGGCAACTGTTTTTCGTTCAGGTAATTGTCTGCAATTTCTACAGCCCAATCAAGGTATTTTCTTTCTCCTGTGAACCAGTACATGCGGGAAAGCACCTGCAATAAATCTCCGTTCACCTCTACTGTTGCGCTGCTTCCATACCAGCTTCCGTTGATGTTTTTGGCAACCCTGGTCAGCATGGGAAGGTCGTCCAGGATCTCCAGCATGCGCTTGCTCCAGGGGCTTTTGCCCAGCCACTCAGTGAGGGGGATGAGTCCATCCTTCATGTATTCAGCTGCACCGAAAATCATCTGGTTGGTATCAATGGTTGGATTCCTAAATCCTTTTTTTGAGAACGAATAGGTGTCAGGAAGTTTTCCGATCCTTGGAGTAAGCCTGCGCTCTGTTTTCAACATGTCAAGGGCTTTGCCTTTGAAAAACTCAGGCATCAGCATAGATGAAGTCAGTACCATGAAGGGATAGTTGTCTGCTGCTGCATCCCAGGCATTCCAAAAATCTTTTGAATCGGTGATGTTTCTTGGAATCAGTCCGGTTGTTGTGTCAGCATATTTCATCCATGCATTCACATAGGCAATGCAACGGTTGAAGCCCTGGTTCACCAGTTTACCATTCTCAACTGCCTGCCTGAAATCGGGATCCATGGTTTGAGATTGGATTGCCGTGCAAGAGATCAAGAGCATTAGCGCAAAAAATAATTTCATCTTTTTGTCATTGGGTTTCAAAACATAAAGCAGGCAGACCCTTGAAGTTACCCAATAAGTTTATGATCCGTATGCAGTGGCACTGAACTATTTTCAATAAATTGTTGTCCAATTAAACATCTTTCTGCCACCTGCAGAGGTTATAATTTTGAACGCATGACAGAACAACTGAGTGAACAACCAATGATTACCTGGGGCATCATCGGTTGTGGAAACGTAACCGAAATGAAAAGTGGACCGGCATTCAATAAGGTTCCTCAATCAACCTTACACGCCGTGATGCGCAGGGATGCAGCCAAGGCAGCAGATTATGCGACACGCCACAGGGTGCCTTTCTGGTACAGTGATGCAACAGCATTGATCAATGACCCGGCCATCAATGCTGTTTATATTGCGACCCCTCCAAAGTTTCATGAGGAATATGCCATTGCTGCCATGGAAAAAGGGAAGGCTGTTTACGTAGAAAAGCCAGTTGCCGTTTCAGTCGCTGCTTGCAAAAAAATAGCCGATGCTGTTAAGGCCAACGATGGAAAGCTGGTTGTAGCCCACTACAGGAGAGGCCTGCCCATGTTTTTAAAAATCAAGGAATTGGTTGAAACGGGTGCAGTGGGCAAGATAAAAAACATCCGTCTGACCATGTTTCAAACACATAGGCCAGACATCGTTGCTGATACATCTTTCAACTGGCGTGTAGATCCTGCATTTGCAGGAGCTGGTTATTTTTATGATCTGGCACCCCACCAGCTCGACATCATCCAGTTTATTTTTGGTGAAGCCCTCCGCAAATCCGGTGCTGCTGCTCATCAAACCAATTTCTATGCCGCGGAAGATGCCGTGTCTGGCATCATGGAGCTTCCCAATAATATTTTGTTCCAGGGAGACTGGAATTTCTCGATGCCAGAAATCATGAAGGAGGATAGCTGCCTGATCATTGGAGAAAAAGGCTACCTCAAATTTCCTTTTTTTGGATCGGAACTGAGGATCGTGACTGAGGCTGGCGCTGACCTGATTTCCTTTGAACATCCTCAAAACATACAGCACCCCATGATCAGCAAGGTGGTTGATTATTTTCTCGGAAAATCATCCAACCCCTGCTCCATCGAAGAAGCCATTAAAAGCATGGAAGTGATGGAGTCATTTGCTTACGGAAACTAATATTGATACAACACAATACCATGTCAACAAAAATTACACCTCTACGCATTTTCATCACACTGTTGCTGATTATTATCGGACTCTCTTACACACTGCCTCGCTATGGCTTCAGTGAAAATATACTCCTGAAAGATAGCCTCACGGAAGCTCAAAAAAGGCTTCCCGAAAATGCATTGAAAGGATTGAATGTTGCCTATGGATTGCAGGTGCAATTGATGGCCACTGAACCGATGTTGCAAAATCCCACCAACATTGATGTGGATGAAAGGGGAAGGATTTGGGTGACGGAAGCGTACAATTATCGCCCCAACCTCAATGGCAATCCCACTACAGCCAAGGGCGACCGCATCATGATCCTGGAAGACAGGAATGGTGATGCGCGCATCGACACAGCAAAGCTTTTCTATCAAGGCCCTGAACTCAATGCGCCCTTGGGCATTGCCGTTTTGGGTAAGCGTGTCATTGTTGCACAAAGTCCTTATGTATGGAATTTTTATGATGACAATGGGGATGATAAGGCTGACAGAAAGGAAATCATGTTCCAGGGCATTGAAGGCGAACAGCATGACCATGGCATGCATACCTTCACATTTGGTGCAGACGGAAAACTTTATTTCAATTTTGGTAACAATGGAAAAACATTAAAAGATAGCAAAGGCAATACAGTCCTCGACCAGGATGGAGATGAGATCGGCCCAAAAAAATACAAGCAGGGTATGGTGTTCCGTTGCGATCCTGATGGATCAAACGTGGAGTGCCTGGGCGATAATTTCAGGAACCCTTATGAGGTGGCGGTAGACAGCTATGGCACCATGTGGCAGAGCGACAATGATGATGACGGCAACAAGGGAACACGCATCAACTATGTGATGCCTTATGGCAACTTTGGCTATACCGATGAAATGACGGGTGCAGGATGGAATACCACGCGTACGAACATCGAAGACTCGATCCCCTTGCGCCATTGGCATTTGAATGACCCAGGGTCTATTCCGAATGTATTGCAAACTGGCGCAGGCTCACCAACAGGATTGCTTGTATATGAAGGGAAACTCTTGCCCGAAGCTTTTCAGCACCAGCTCATCCATGCGGATGCAGGCCCCAATGTCGTCAGGGCCTATAGCATTAACAACCAGGGCGCAGGATATGGTGCAAGCATTGTCAATATTATCAAGGGTGAGAACGACCGATGGTTCAGGCCTGCAGATGTTTGTGTTGCACCTGATGGCTCATTGATTGTGGCAGACTGGTATGATCCTGGCGTTGGTGGCCATCAGGCTGGAGACCAGACCAGGGGCCGCATCTATCGGGTGGCACCTGCTAACGCTGCTGCCTATGCAATGCCTGCCCTTGATTTTTCCACTGTCGAAGGTGCTGTGCAAGCATTGCAGAATCCTAACCTTGTCGTCCGTTATCATGCATACAAGAGCCTTCAGCAGTTGGGCAAAAAATCCGTAGATCCTCTGGAAAAACTTTGGCAATCCGATGCCGATCCCGCCATGCGGGCAAGGGCATTCTGGAGCCTGGTAAAAATGCCAGCTGCAAAAGCAGACAAGTACATCAAGCAGGCCCTAAAAGAAAAAAATCCACAGCTCAGGATGTTGGCCATCAGGGCAAGCGTACAGCTCAAAGGCAATACCAATGCCGTTTTGAACTCACTGAAGCTTGATCCTGACCCTCAGGTAAGAAGGGAATGCATCATTGCCCTTCACCATGACAAAAGTCCTGAAGCAGCAGGCATATGGGCTGAGCTTGCAACACAGTATGACGGGAAAGACCGCTGGTATCTTGAAGCCTTGGGCGTGGGTGCCGATGGGCAATGGGACGCATTTTTCAATGCCTATCTGCAAGCCGTGAAAGATCCCTTGAAAGACGCTGCCGGAAAAGACATTGTCTGGAGATCCAGAACAGACAAAGCCTTGCCTTATCTTGAACAGCTTGCTTCAAATGCCAGCCTTCCACTCAATACAAGGCTGCGGTATTTTCGGGCATTTGATTTCAACAACAGCCCTGCCAAAACAGCCACATTGTTGAACATCATCAAAAGCAATGCAGCCAGTGATATTGCCATCGACAAGTTGGCCCTATCTTCCTTAAATCCTACTTCCATAAAGGCAAATGCTGCTGCAGAAGCAGCATTGACAAGGGTGCTCAATGCTACGTATCAAACAAAAGATTACCTGGATCTTGTGATTCAATACAACCTTGCAGCTGAGCAACCAAGGCTGCTTGAGATGGCCATTGTAAAAAATGCCGATGACCTCGGAAGAAATGCAGCAAAGGCCTTGCTTGGATTGGGTGATAATGATCTGGTGTGGAAGGTGTTCAAGGACCAGAACGCAGAACGGGCTATGGGCCTGTTGAATGCACTGGCAAAAATTGGAAATACCGCATCAGTGGATATTTTACAAGCAGTTGCTCTGGGCAAAGAATATCCAGAAACGTTGAAAAAATTTGCAGCTGCAAGGATTGGCCGCAGCGGTGAAGGGGAAAAAAGGGTTTTGAAAATCCTGAAAAACAACCAGGTGCCCAGTGAATTGATTGCTGATGTGGTGGCCAGTGTTAGCGGTTCCTGGCGGGAGTCTGTGCGCAAAGAAGCCAACCAATACCTGCCTAAACCAGCAGTTGTTGAGGATGTAGTAAATATCCCAACAATAGATGAACTCAATGCCCTCAAAGCAGTTGCCGCCAATGGCAAGGCAGTATTTGCATCGAACTGTGCTGTTTGCCACAAGGTCAACAACGAGGGCTATGATTTTGGTCCAAAGCTTACAGAGATTGGATCAAAATATGCCAAGGACGGGATGCTCAAGGCCATTGTCTATCCTTCAGAAGGCATCAGTTTTGGCTATGAGGGATGGGTGCTGAAAATGAATGATGGTTCAGAGACCATGGGCATCATTTCCAGCAAAACAAAGACGGATATCGAATTAAAAATGCCAGGCGGCATTGTTCAAAAAATCAAGCTTGCATCTGTCAAGTCCATGGAACAGATGAAAACTTCCATGATGTCTGCAGGCTTGCATACTGCCATGTCTCAACAGGAAATGGCAGACCTCCTGGCTTATCTTGATGGGCTAAAAAGAAAATAGGCTTTTGTTTTCTGTAACTTGCAGTCAAACCAAGTTGCATGAAATATTTCCTGCCTTTTCTTTTGTTGTTGAACTTGCAAGCGCAAGCCCAGATTGACCCAAAAACGGTTACCATTGCGCGAGATAGTTTTGGTGTTCCCCATATTTTCGCCAAAACAGATCCGCAGGTTTCCTATGGTTTGGCATGGGCGCATGCTGAGGATGATTTCAAAAGTTTGCAAATGGTGGCACTTCCCTCCAAAGGTTTGATGGGAAAGGCTTTGGGTAAAGATGGTGTGGCAGGTGATTATGCTTTCGCACTGTTTCGCTGCAAAGAGATCACCGAAGAAAAATGGA
This sequence comes from Chitinophagaceae bacterium, assembly GCA_044341875.1. Classification (GTDB taxonomy): domain Bacteria; phylum Bacteroidota; class Bacteroidia; order Chitinophagales; family Chitinophagaceae; genus Pollutibacter. The sequence goes on from JBIIQT010000002.1 coordinate 25,106, forward strand.
ATACCCTTTCTCCCGAATTTTTAAGGCTTGCAGAAGGATATGTGCAAAGCATCAATGATTACGCAAAGGCACATCCTGAAGAAGTATTGGTGAAGCAATTGTTTCCCATGACGCTCAAAGAATATATTGCGTCTTCCGTGTTGGCATTGACTATTTTCAATGGCGGAGACAGGGCTTTGCGGTCCATCTTTGCCAACAATGTCAATCCCTTGATTGATTATGATAAAATGGGCTCCAATGCCATTGCCCTCCACCCTTCACGCACAACAACGGGTGAAGCTTTTTTGGCCATCAATGCCCATCAACCGAATGAAGGACCTGAGGCTTTTTATGAAGCGCATGTCAACAGCGAAGAGGGATGGAATGCCCTGGGAGGTTTGTTGGCTGGAGGGCCTTGTATTTTACATGGTGTCAACGAAAATCTTGGCTGGGCACATACGGTAAATTTTTGCGACAGGCTGGACATTTATCAGTTGCAAATGAATCCTAAAAACGCCAACCAGTATATGTTTGACGGCGTCTGGACCGAATTGGAGAAGAAAAAAATAAAACTGCACATCAAGGGAATTCCCATTCCGGTTTCAAGAGACCTGTACTGGAGTAAATATGGGGCAACGATGAAAAATGACCAGGGAACCTTTGCCATCAGGCTTGGTGCCAACATGGAAATCCGTGCCCTTGAGCAGTGGTATACCATGAACAAGGCACAAAACTTCACGCAGTTTTACAAGGCCATTTCCATGCAAGGATTGTCCATGTTCAACATCGTGTATGCAGACAGGAACGATACCATTTTTTACATCAACAATGCCCTGATGCCTGTTCGTGATCCATCACCAGCATATGATTGGAAAAAGACCCTGCCCGGCAATACATCAAAGACCCTCTGGAACAAGTTTTATGGCATCCGGGAATTGCCTCAGTATGTCAATCCCTCCAGCGGATTTTTATTCAACACCAATCATTCCTCTTTTTACGCAACTGCTCCTGAAAACAATCTTCTTGCTAGTTCTTTTTCACCAACCAGCAATTGGGAAACCAACCACAACAACCGAAGCAAGCGTTTTCTTGAACTGATGCCTTCCGCCGGAAAAATTGATTTTGATGCATTCAAGCGGATCAAATTTGATCGTCAGTTTCCTGCCGTGTTTGAATTTCCTTACAGCGTCGACAGTTTGTTTCTCATGAAAAGATCAAACTATCCGCAGTACGATACGTTGTTGCGCAATCTGCAGGAATGGGACAGGCGTGGAGTGCCTGAAAGCAAGGGTGCTGCTGCATTTCTGATGGTCTATGAAAAAGTGTCCAAGGCCATGCGCGGAAAGGATTCCAGGGCCCTTACCATGGCTGAATGTGAAAAGTTACTACAGGACATTCAGGATCAAATGATGAAGACCTATGGCACTACTGATCTTGCGTTGGGTGATATACAGAAGCTGGTAAGGGGGGATAAAGAATTTCCCGGACCTGGTTTGCCTGATCTGCTGTCTCCAGAATGGGGGGTGTCCACCGTCAATGGCAAACGCAAAATTACAGGTGGCGATGCATATGTGGCCATGGTCCGTTTTCCCAAGCAAGGATTACCCATCATTGAAACAGTAAACACCTATGGGGCATCTGCAAAACAGGGCAATCCACATTTTGATGATCAGGTGCCTTTGTTTTTGCAGCAAAAAACAAAGCCGATGACCTTGGACAAATCAAAGGTACTGGCAACTGCAAAAAGGATCTATCATCCTGGTGAATGATGCCTGATAGGGCTATTTCCCAGTTGATCTTTCTGCAACAATCATCGGACCAAATCGGTTGAATTTATTGCGGGAATTTCCATTGTACCAAATATCTGGATGATCGCTTTCGAGATAGAGTGCACTCTTGCAACCCTGGTCCAGGAAATGTTCAGCGAATTCCCTCATGCTCGCTTCCATGCAGGCGAAATAAACCTTTCCGTCTTTTTTGATGCCGACTCCATTCCGAAGGACTTTTGTTCTGTTGGGCAGCGCTGCATTGATCCTTCCGTCAATCACCAACATAGGTCCTGACTGTATGGCCCCAATGGCATTTTTGTAGGCCCGTTTTGCCTGCAATGGTTCGATGGATGCGCCAGAGGCATTGATCTGAAAAACACCAGAGGGCTGGATCTCCAGATTTACTTTTGTGTTTTGTACTGTCTTGATGGGATGAAGCAATTGCCCGTTTTCGATGTAGAGCCCCATGCTTGTAAAGGCACCACTGAATTTTCCGACACCGGTAATGAACACGATGTTTTTATTTGACTTCAGCAAGCGTTCAAATGTCATGTAAGGAATTCCTTTGCTGTCTTTCCAATACATTTTTATGGAGGATGGGTCAAAAGTTTGACATTCGGCATGCAGGCATGACAACATGGCGATAATCAACAAGCTGCTCTTCATTTGTTTTGGGTTAGGTTATGCAAAGTTCTATCATTTAATAGACAATTCCATGGTTCAGGATTGGATGATTGGATACGAGAGCATTGGAGATCTTTTACCAAGAATCTTCTCCAGATCTTCTTTGTAGAGAATTTCTGATTTGAGCAATTGTTCTGCCACTTCAATCAACAAGGATTTTTTTTCAATGAGCAGCGATTTGGTTTTTTCATAATTGGTGGAAATCAACAGCCTGACCTCTTGATCTATGATCTTTCCGGTTTCTTCGCTGAAGGGCTTTACCAGTGCATTTTCTGTTTGACCAGTTGAGTCATAAAAACTGATGTTCCCAATCTTGCTGCTGAATCCAAAATAGAGGATCATGCTATAGGCTTGTTTCGTTACTTTCTCAAGATCGTCTAAAGCGCCTGAGGATACTTCACCAAAAATGATCTCTTCGGCTGCTCTTCCCGCCAGGGCTGCACAAAGCTGTTCATGGAATGCAGATGCCGAACGGATGTTTTTTTCTTCCGGCAGGTACCATGCCGCCCCTAGGGATTTCCCTCTTGGAACAATGGATACTTTCAACAATGGGTCGATATATTTGAGCATCCAGCTGACCACTGCATGACCAGCTTCATGGTAAGCAATGATCAATTTTTCTTCGGGCGAAATAATCTTGCTTTTTCTTTCCATACCCGCCACTACTCTTTCAATGGCTTCGAGAAATTCCGTCCTGCCTATTTTGTCTTTTTGATTTCTTGCAGTAATCAGGGCCGCCTCATTGCAAATATTGGCGATGTCTGCACCGGAAAAGCCTGGTGTCTGGGTGGCAAGCATATGCACATCCAATTCCTCTGCCATCATCAAAGCGCGAACATGCACCTTGAAGATTTCCTCCCTTTCCTTGAGGTTGGGCAGTTCTAGGTAGATATGCCTGTCGAAACGCCCTGGCCTTAGGAGTGCTGGATCAAGCAGGTCTGCCCTGTTGGTGGCCGCCAATACAATCACGCCGCTGTTGGTATCAAATCCATCCATCTCGGTTAGCAATTGATTGAGGGTGCTTTCCCGTTCATCATTGGATCCACTCAGGTAGGCGCCTTTGCCACGGGATCTTCCAATGGCATCAATCTCATCAATGAACACAATGCAAGGTGTTTTTTCTTTGGCAGTTTTGAAAAGATCCCTCACGCGGGAGGCCCCAACACCAACAAACATCTCCACAAAGGCAGATCCTGAAATGGAAAAGAATGGAACCTTGGCTTCGCCTGCGACTGCTTTTGCCAGCAGTGTTTTACCGGTACCGGGTGGGCCAACCAGGATGATGCCCTTGGGGATTTTTGCCCCCACTTTTGTAAATTTCTCCGGGGCTTTTAGAAATTCCACAATTTCTTTTACTTCCATTTCGGCCTCTTCCAGGCCTGCCACATCATCAAATGTTGTCAGGCTTGCCTCTTTCTCCATCAGCTTGGCATTGGATTTTCCAAAATTGAAAATGGAGCTGCCTCCGCCACCTAGTCCGGACATTCTTCCCGACATCATGCTCCAAAAGAAAAAAAGCAAGGCCAAAGGAATCAACCAGGTGATCAGTTCAGGGAACAACCTGCTTGATTGTGCATAGCGAATGTCTGTTCTTTCATTTACAGGAATATTTTTTTCCGCTTCCTCCATTTTCTTTTCGAACGACTCCAAAGAACCAATACTGAACCAATAGTGTGGACCAGTTTTTGCAACATTTTCATTTTTTATTTTGAGGCTTGTTTTGAAATACGGTTCGTTGATTTTTTCTATTTTGATGTATACCTCTACTTTTTCCTTGTTGATGATCACCAGTTTTTCGATGGCATTTCTGTTAAGCATTTCCTTGTGGAAAGTTTGCCAGCTGATTTCCTTTTCAGCTGATTTATCCCCCATCAGGTTGGGAAGCAGAAAAAAACCTGCAATGAGGAGAATGACCATCCATGGGACCGGAAGCCTGAAGTTGGACTTGGGTGTATTTCTATTTTCCTTATTGGGTTGTTCCGGTATTTTCTCCATGAATTATTTCTGTCCGTAAATCTTGATTATTCCTCACCCCTAAAACATGATGTTCCTCACCGGATCGTCTGATTAATCTGTAGGCTTGCCATCATGCATAAAAAAACACCCTTACTGAAGGGGTGCTTTTTGTTGGCTTCTCAGAGGATTATCTTATGCGGATTCAAAAAACTCTTCAAACACCACTTCGATTTTGTTCTCTACCTCGTTAACGCCTGGTGTTGCCCAGGCAGTGTTCTCCGCTTCCTCTTTTTCATAGTGAGATTTAACACTGCCCCTTAAAACAACTTTTGTGCCGAGCACTTCCAGGCGTATGTTGTCTGCTTCATGTCCTGCAGTGGTGATGAAACTTTCCCTGATTCTTTGCTTGATGTCAATGCTGGATGGTTTTTGTTTTACAACAACCATGTTGTTCACACCTTTTACGCCAGTCAATTTCACGATGGCATTTTTTGCTGCAAGCCTTTGATAGCCCCACTCTACTGTTCCATCAATGGAAACCGTTCCGTTTTCAACCTTGACCTTGATCTTATCATCTGGCACAGAACTGTCCCAACGCAAAGCATTGACGCAGGCTTCAGCAATTTCTGTATCTGATTTCCTGTTTACAGGTGAGATACCCACCTGAATGTCCAATGCAACAGCCTTTACGCCAATGACGTTTTTTGTAATCCTTTCAGCTGTCAATTTTTTGGGATAGGTATCAACAATTCCTGAAAGTGTTACAATGCCGTTGTTTACTGCAACGCCAATTTGGGCAGCATTCATTTCCGGCTCCCATTTGAGCTGGTTTTGTACATCCGTTTGAATTTGAGCATCATTTTTCATACAGTTCCATTTTTATTGATTTAAAATAAATGGCTGTAAAAATATACTCATCAATAACCATGAAAGAGGATGGATGTCATTCCTGCTGATGAATCGCATCAGTCATGCGATTGGTATGACTGATGCTAATCAATGGCTTTGTTCAAAAAGTCAATCAGTGGCATCATGGTTTCGAAATGGTCAACAACTTTATTTACCAATTCCTTACTGGCAAGTTCAGCATCGTTTACCTCCGTCATTACAACAAAACTTTTTAGTTTCAACAGTTCTATGGCTGGGTTTTCAGCTTCATACCCCTTGGGCGGTCTTGTTAGTTTTTCAGATTCACTCAGTGATCCGAAACTGGCTTTGAATTTTTTCCTGTTGATGACCTTGTTGAATGCTTCAACATTATAATCGATCTCCTGCCTGATCTTGTTCAATTCAGGGGCCATCGGCATCCAAAAACCTCCGCCGATAAAACTTGCTCCCGGTTCAAGGTGGAAGTAATAGCCGGCACACTGCACTTTTTTGCCTCCTTTGCTGAAACTTGCTCCCATATTGGTTTTGTAGGGTGATTTGTTTTTGCTGAACCGTACATCGCGGTTGATCCTGAATACACATTGTTTGGGTTCAAGGTCTGTAAGGCTGGTATCAATTTTCTTCATCCTGCCCAATATTTCCCCAACAAAATCCAGGTAGTTTTCCTTTGCATGCTCATATTCTTTCCTGTTCTGGTCAAACCATTCTTTGTTATTGTTTTTCTTCAGTGCCTTCAGGAATTTTACTGTTTCTGGGTTGATCATTGTTTTGATTTTGATGGTCTTTCACCACGATGTCAGATTGAACTCTTTTCATAAAGTTAAGATACTCTTCATTCAATGTAGCAACACATTGGTTCTATCTCATATTTGTTCATGAGCAGGATTATGCAGGTTGCTTTTTCGTATCATCTCTCATGCATGCGTGCCGCTATAATTTCGTCAAATATTGATTATTCATCCACAAAAATGTATACAATGAAAAAACTATCACTTGCTACTTGTCTGTTTTTATTGATTGCTTCGGCGACAGCACAGGTTCAAAAGAATAATTGGTTGATTGGTGGAGGCACCAAATTTTCTTCCAATAAGACAGCCGATATTACAACAACCATGTTTGAATTCAGTCCTAATGCTGGCTATTTTTTCGTCAATAATTTTGCTGTTGGACTCAGGGCAGGGATAAGCAGCGTTAAATTAGAAGGCACTGATGCAGTAAGCAGTAGCCTTTTCAGTCCTTTTCTGAGGTATTATTTTCTGCCTGCTGCTAACAAGGTCAATTTCATGTTGGATGGAAGTTTTGGACTTGGATCAACTTCTGCAGTTGGTGAAACAATAAGCCAAAATGGATTTGGTTTTGCTGCCGGACCTGCTATTTTTTTGAACAAGCATACAGCTTTGGAATTCACGCTGGGCTATAATTCCATCAAATTTGAGAATGATCCCGACCGGAGCAATACTTTTACCGTAGGTGTTGGATTTCAGGTCCACCTTTTGGGGAGTAAAAAATAAGGTTTTGTAAAATTGAATAGTTGTTATTGTAGTTTGGGCCGCACTTTTGTGCGGCCTTTGCTTTGGGATTCCCTGAAAAATCATACATTTATTTTTTAGATATACATTTTATTCAACCCGCTACAATGACCAGATTCAATATTTTATTTGCTTTCTTTCTTATACTCAGCAATGTCTCATTGAAGGCACAGTCTTCTGCTGAAGAACAATGGGAGTCCATGTTCAATGGGAAGGACCTCAGCAAGTGGAAGCCTAAAATCAGGAACCATGCCGCGGGTGATAATTTTGGAAACACCTTCAGGGTGGAAGATGGCAAACTGGTTGTACGGTACGACGCCTACGATAAATTCAATGAAAAATTCGGACACTTGTTTTACTACAAACCCTTCAATTATTACCGCATCAGACTGGAGTACAGGTTTGTGGGTGATCAGGCCAAGGAAGGTCCGGGTTGGGCGTTGCGCAACAGTGGCATCATGGTGCATGGACAAACCCCTGAAAGTATGGGAAGAGACCAGGATTTTCCTGTTTCGATTGAAGTCCAGTTGTTGGGTGGAGATGGAAAAAACAAAAGAACAACTTGCAATTTGTGTACCCCAGGAACCAATGTGGAGATGAATGGAAAACTTTTTACCCCACACTGCATCAATTCAAATTCTGACACCTACCATGGAGACCAATGGGTAAGGGCTGAAGTGCTTGTCTTGGGTGATTCTGTTGTGAAGCATTTTGCCAACGGTATGGAAGTCTTGTCTTACCAAAAGCCACAAGTAGGCGGAGGTAATGTGGATGGTCAGGAGATCAAGTTTGGCCAATCTGGGCAATTGCTCAAGGGCGGAACCATATCATTACAAAGCGAGAGTCATCCTGTCGAATTCAAGAACATAGAGATTTTAGACCTAGAAGGATGCATGGATCCCAAGGCCATCAATTATAAATCCTATTACATCAAGTCAAAACCTGAGGATTGCAGGTATAAAAAGAAGAAATGATTGGATGCTGGCCCTCAAGTGCAGCAACAATGAGCCATCAGTATTTTTTGTACTGCTCCGGATCTAATGCCTTTGGCCCCCAATTATCAAAGAATTCCAGTACTTTTCTTTTGCTGTAAGATTTGTCTTCCTCAAGGTAAGCGCTGTTTTGGGTATGCAACCTGTTGCCTTTGGCGTCCAGCATGATGAAAACCGGGAATCCAAACCTTTGGGGATAGCCGAACCTTTTGAGCACGTCTGGGTTGCGATTTTCCGGGCTGTAATTCATGTGGTAGACAATGTAATTTTTGTTCATCGCTGAATCAAGCTGTTGATCCTTGTTCACAAAATCATTGAACCTTGCACACCATACGCACCAGTTGCCGCCAATCTGTACAAAAACATGTTTGTTCTCTTTTTTGGCCTGGGTCAAAACGATCTTCAAAGCAGAATCCACATTTTCATATGGGTTGTACAACTTGAAGTTTTTCATGTCCTGCGAGAAGCTCAGTTGAGATAGGAGCACGAAGATGATGACCAGACGAAAAGATTTCATGTTGGATGTATTTAATCTGATGGAAGGTATTCATTTTTTATTGGTAACTCCGGCCAAGTGTATCACAAGCTGCTTTCAGCAGCGAGAAATTGTCGTTGGTGTCCTGTCCCATTTCCCACATCATGATACCCGATCCCTGTGTATTGCCGAGGATTGCTTTTCTCTTTACGGTAAGTTGTCCGTTGTAGTAGATGGTGTATGCCGGAAATCCAGTGGCTGAAACTGTTGCTGAGTCTGCATTTGCTGATCCACCCCTGCCCAGAATTGCAGCATAAGTCTGCACTGTTCCGGTTTGTGTTATACCGCTTGGACGACCGTAGGCTGGAATTCCCAGGATGGCTTTTCTCTTTGGCATTCCTGCTGTATTGACCCAGTAGTTCAAACTGGTTTCTGCCAACTTGATGTCGCTATGGTGCCTGAAGGGGGCTGTTGTACTGAAATCGTCATAGGCCATGATGTTGAAAAAATCCACCTGTTCTCCTTGTAGCAATTCTTTGGTAATCGCATCTCTGTATTGGCCTGCATACTTACCGCTTGTGATGGCGGCAGACAGATAATATTTTCCGTCTACATGCAAACTATCGCCCAATTCTTGCATGAGTTTTGTGAATGTTGCTGCGGTACCATCAGCTGCTGAAGGGTATTCCCAATCAACATCAATTCCATGCAAAGCATTTGTTCTGACCAGCAACATGGCTTGTTTCACAAACGTATTTCTGCCTGCAGGAGTAGCAGCCATCTGTTGCCAATCTGTTGTAGATCCGAAAATGGATAGAAATACTTTTGCCCCATTGCTTTTGGCCTTGCTTGCAACAATCCCAAAGACATTTGGACTTTGTATTACAATATTTCCGTTGGCGGCAACCGTTCCAAATGCATAGTTGACCACGTTGCACATTTTGAACTTCTGGTCTGGGATGGCATTGGGGTCTCGGTAGGAAGGAAAATATCCTGCGACAATGGTTCCTAAAGCTGGTGGGGCTTTGATGACAGGAGCTGGTATAACAGGTGGTGTAGTTCCCCCGCCCTGCGGAGCTTTGATTTCAGTTTTTTTACAGGCATTGAAAATGGCAGCAATCATGATCCATTGTGCCCAACGTTTGTTGTTCCTCATGTATTTCCAGTGTTTCTTTCTTTGGTTAAAATCCAATTTTTGCTTCATTGATCCGCTCTGTTGGGTTCATGATACAGGTAAGCATGGATCCGTCCTTGAAGAGTTCAACAATGCGGTAGCCTTTGTAATCGGTTCCCCAGTTGCCGCCAACATGGCTGTCAAACATGTAGGGAATTCCATCCTGCCATTTGATGTTATCCTGGTCATGTTCATGGCCATGGAATACGGCACGCAGGTTTTTTTGTTTTTTGACCAGGTCTACAAATGGGGTTGATTCAATGGCATGCTTTGTCCATTTGATGGGAGGGATATGGATGAACAGGAGGATGTTCTCAGCCTCCTTGTGCTCTTCAAATTTTTGGGACAGCCATTCGAGATCAGGAGGAAGGTATTCTCCTTTCTTGTTGGATGTTGTTGCAAACAGCAGTACGTTTTTCTTTATGACCACATCAAAGTTGAGTGGTGAATTCCAGGCGGTTTCCCATTCCTCTTTTGTTGCGAGGTCATGGTTTCCCTGTGTAACATAGTATTTGAAGTCCAGGTTGTCCAGTGTTTTTTTGGCTTCCCCGAAATAGCTGATGTCATCATGGACGATATCGCCATTGATCACGCCGAAATCGAATGCATTTGAGCGGTGCATCGCATTCATGTGCCCGACTGCGGTGTCAAGGTATTCCTGATATGGGGTTTTTGCCTGCCCGAAATGTGCATCGGATGCAATGGCAAAGCGAAGGATGGGCTTTTTTTTCTCAAATCCGCTGAGGTCTGAGGCGAGCAGGGATTTTCCATTGACCAGCAGGATGGCAGTGGAAATACTTTGAATAAATCGCCGGCGATTGATCATTTTTTGTTGTTTTGGAGGACAAAAAATACAACAAAAATGCCAATTGCCAAGTTGATGAAATTGTTTACTGGCCGGAGAACACTTTTTTCAACAAATCGGTTGTTCTGGCCAATGGATCCTTTCTGATGTTCTTTTCTTCGATGGCTATTTGGGTGAAAATTCCCTGCAGTGCCTTTTCAGTGACGTAGCCACTGAGATCGGGATTGATCTTTTGGAGGCTGAATTTATTGTAGGCGTTGATCATTGTTGACCAATATTTTGTTGCACCGGTTTTTTCAAGGGAACGGTTAATGACAGGATTGAATGCTTCGCCCAGTGGTGCAGTCGTTTTGCTTCTCAGAAATCCTGTTGCTGCGGTATCTGCTCCTTTTAAAATCCCAATGGCATCATTTACATCCATTTGCTTGATGGCATTAATGAAAATCGGAGCAGCCTCCTTGCAAGCCTCTTCCGCACCCCGGTTCATGCTGGTGATGGCATCGTCCACCATCTTTCCGAGTCCTGCGCCGCGAAGCACCTTTTCAACCTTCTGGGCTTCGGCCGGTAAAATTATTTTCAAGAGGGGGTTGCCTAAGAATCCATTTTCTTTGGAAAGCGCAGTCGCTCCTTTTTCTGCACCAATGACAAGGGCCTCTTTTAACCCTGCTGCAATGTCCTGTACACCCAGTTGCCCACCATTTCCTGCAACCGTTTCCTTGGCCTTTTTGATCAGGGATTTCAGTTGCTGGGCATTGGCTATTGATGTAGTTGCTAACAGGATCAGGAGTGAGATGAATATTTTCATGGGATGAATTTTTCTGTTCATGCAAAAATACCAAAGCCTCGCCATCCATGGGCGATTTTGATAGCCAGTCTTTGGTTAAAGTTGAAACGAAATAGCTATAAGATGCACCCCTTGATCATGGTCATCTGAACATTGATCCTTTCATCAATGATCAGCAGGTCTGCATCCATTCCTGCTTTGATGGCGCCAATCCTGTCGTTCATCTTGATGATCCTTGCTGGGGTGGCTGTCATCATGGTGATGGCATCGTGCAATGAGATTTCAGCAAGATCAATCATGGTGCGCACCAGCCGGTCAGTTGTTGCGATGCTGCCAGCAAAAGCAGAACGGTCGGGCAGTTTGGCAACACCTTCTTCGGTAATAACCCTGAGCCCACTGTTGATGTTTCCCAGGATATATTCTCCTTCCGGCATGCCTGAAGCCCGCATCGAGTCTGTAATCAAGGCAGTATGGTCAGGGCCTTTGATCTTATGGACCAGTTTCAGCAATGGTCCTGGTAGGTGCACGCCATCGGCAATAATTTCAACATCCAGGGTATCATGTAAGTACCCGGCTTCTACAACACCCGCGTAACGGCGTGCGTTCCGACGAACAACGCCAGACATGGCGGAGTAGAAATGCGTGAGCAGGCTATAGCCATTTTCAAAAGCTTCGAGGGCCTCTTCGTACACGGCTTCGGTATGGGCCATGGAAGCAATGATTCCCCGCTCATGCAAGATTTTTCCAAAGGCAATGGCTCCTTTTCTTTCAGGGGCAACGCTCCATCTTTTGATGGACTTTGAGTATTCCAGGATTTCAATGTATTCGGCAGGGTCCGGATCCCTGATGTATTTTGGGTCCTGTGCACCCCGCTGGTTCATGGCGAAATAAGGTCCTTCCAGGTGAAGGCCAACAAAACTGCTGCCCTGGGTGTTTTTTTCTTTCGCTTTCTCATAGACATCAAGCACTTGAAGAATGCCCTCCTTTTCTGCTGTAGTGGTGGTGGGCATCATGGAAGTGGTGCCATGCTTTGCGTGGATGGCGGCTATTGCTAAAAATGCCTCTTCTGTGCCATCCATGAAGTCATGACCACCTCCGCCATGCACGTGAATATCTACAAAGCCGGGAGAGACGTATTGTCCATTTGCATCTGTGTTGATTGCATCAGGAAACGCAAGATCCCCTGCTTCAACAGCAATGATTTTTCCATCCTCCACAAGCACTGTTCCATTTTCAACAATGCGGTTGGGCAAGATTATTTTTCCATTGAATATTCTGTGTCTTTGGTGCATGTTGTTGCGTATTTCCTTTATTGCAGTTGAACAAAGGTCGTGATTTTATGCATCAGACTTTTAAAAATATTTTCTTCTGGTAAAGAAAATACAAGAAAATCCATTTGATGAATACCACTGAAATAGCCATCGCCACTGCATTGTAGGGATCTCCTATCAGGTCGCCCAGCCACTGGAAGAATCCCTTGTTGGCATAAGACCAGTTGATAAATTTGCCAGACATGTAGATGAGGATGGAATTCATGCCAATGACCTTGAAGAAGAATGCCCATTTTGTATAACCACGCACATCGATGATGTAGTGAAAAAGGGCAAACAACAGCAGGCTGAATCCCACGGTATGCATCACAAATGAACTGGACCAGAGGTTTTTGTTGATGGGAAAATCAATGCTCCAGAGCTGAGCGATGCCCAGGGAAACCAGTCCCGCCAGGGCCATCATGCCTGATTTTTTTGAGGAAGCATCACTGTTGTTCTTGAGGTAGTTTCCTGCAATGATTCCTGCGAGGGCGGAACTGATCGCCGGGATATTGTTGAAGAGCCCCACGGTATCATGAATGCCCCTGGATAATTTTCCGGGAAGCACGGTTCTGTCGAAGTAAGAAGAGAAATTGCCTGGTTCTGTAAGGTCGCCCGGCATAAAACCCGGTGCCGAAGTAAATTTCATCAACAACCAATATCCGACAAGCAGCGCTGTGAACCAGATGATCTGGGTCCTTTCTTTTGTGTAGAGGTAAATGATGCTTCCCAACATGGTAGCAATTCCAATCCGTCCCAGCACACTCATGAACCTGATGTCACTGATCGGTCTGAGCTGCAATCCATTGTTGTAAATGATTCCCAATAGTACCAGAATCATTCCCCTTTTGATGACCTTCCAGAGCAGGGCATTTTTGGATTTCCCGGCAGCAATCGCACTGCCGATGGCATAAGGAGTAGAAACTCCAGACAAGAAAATGAAGAGCGGGAAAATCAGGTCATAGGCCGTGAATCCGTTCCATACCGGATGTTCAAATTGAGCTGAAAGCCCCTCCCAGAAAGGATGATGGGTGATAGATCCCATTTCATGGAAGACCTCCTCCGCACCAATGATCCAAAACATGTCAAAGCCGCGCAGGGCATCGAGAGAGAAAAGTCTTTGTTGGATGGTTGGAGAATTGTTCATGGCATTCAGCAGTTCGGTTCATTGAATGTAAGAAAAACAAGGCTTTTCTACGTGATTTTTTGATGAAAAAACGGGGATAAAACAGAATAAAAGCATGCTACAACAGGACTCCCATATTTGCCTCAATTGTAATTTTAAGGGATAGAATAATGTTCACAAAAAGAGAACATTTATAAAAAACCATTATCTTTGCATGAGGGTTCATTTGATAAGGAGAGCATCATTGGAGGAATATGGATTGCGGCACCCATTGTCCAGAAATGCATTGCAGGAATTGATTGTCAAATTAAAGTATGCGAATTGGAGTATCCCAATTGATATTACAGCAACATTTCCCGATGCAGATATTCTTGGAAAAGGATCTAGCAGGGTGATATTCAATATCAATGGGAACCGTTATAGGCTTATTTGTAAATATACATTTGGCTTCAAGCAGGTGCATTTGTTTGTTTGCTGGATTGGCACACATGCAGAATATGATAAAATCTGTTCAGTGGGTAATCAATACTATATAAATTTTTATTGAAAGATGGTTCAGTTGAAATACACATTAATTAAGTCCAAACGGCAATACAACGAATATTGTAAAACATTGGAAGACCTTGTTTTTCAAAAATCTAAATCCGTCAGGTTTCGGGATGAAATTGACTTGTTAACCCTTTTGATAGAAAAATGGGATCAAGAACATGGCCAGTTTATGGATTTGGATCCCGTTTCATTATTGAAATCCTTTATGGATGCTCACCACATCAAAGCAATAGAACTCTCAGGTATACTCGGCATCAGCAGAGGGTATATGTCTGATATACTGCATTACAAAAAAGGCTTGTCGAAAGAAGTCATACGTAAATTGTCTTCTTTTTTCAAAGTGCGCCAAGATGCATTCAATCGGGCCTATGACCTCAAGCAGCAAAATCAACTTCAAACAACTTCCTAACCTAAATTAAATCTTCGGCTCCCATCCTTTTTCGTACTCCCTGCTCCAGAGCTTCATGGCATCCTTGTCATTGAGTATTCTGCCGTTGCTTGGATCGATCTTAAGTGCTCTTCCCGTGCGTTGGGAGATGTTTCCCAATTGAACCAGCAGGGTGCTTTGGTGTCCGCTCAGGATATCTGAATTCAGGGCTGTGCCTTTTTTGATGGCAGCAAAAAAGTTTTGAATGTGTAATGCATCCAATTCCATACCCGGACCGGTTCGGTCGAGGGCATTGGCGGTGATATCATTCTTCACTTCTTTTACCAACTTGCTTTTCAGGTCGAATATCTTGTAGGAATTGCCGCTTTCAATCAACAAGGATCCGGTTTCTCCATAAAAAATAACACCAACAGGGCTGCCTTCGGTTGACTTCCCATTGCAGGACCTTCCTTCCCAACTGATGAGGGTATTGTTGGCGAACTCCAGATCGATGACCTGGGTATCAGGAGTTTCCCAATCATCCTGATAACGGTATCGTCCGCCGGCAGAAGTTACACGGGACGGATAGTCAACACCCAAGCCCCATCGTGCAAGGTCGACCATGTGTGTGCCATTGTTCAGCGCCTCGCCTGTTCCCCAATGCCAGAACCAATGCCAGTTGTAGTGGATAACGTTGTCCTTATATGCCATCCGTGGTGCGGGTCCTTGCCAGAGGTCATAGTTCAGCCAGGAAGGAACTTCGATAACCTTGCCTTTGCCGATGGATTCCCTGTTGTTGGTATACCATGTTTTTGCATAGTATGGCCTGCCGATGGCCCCTGCATGCAGCTCGTTGATGGCAGCGATCACATTGGGCCAGGACCTGCGCTGGTTACCCATTTGCAGCAGTTTATTGTGTTTGGCTGCAGCCTTTACAAGCATCTCCCCTTCATTGGGATTGTGGCTGCAGGGCTTTTCAAGATAAACATGTTTTCCTGCGGCAACGGCCAGCAACGCCGCTGGTGCATGCCAGTGGTCTGGTGCAGTCACAATCAACAGGTCAAGGTTTTTGTCTTCCAATGCTTTCCTAAAATCACCCTCTGCTTTTGGCTTTTTCTGTTGTGCTTTTTCCACAGCATTCACGCATTTGTCTGAAGCCCTGGAGTCAACATCACAGACATACATCAGCTCGCATTCTTTCTGTGAAGCGAAGTTTGAGCCCACAGCCAAGCCACGGCTGTTGACTCCCATGACTGCGGCAGTGATCTTTTCATTGGATCCCAGGATGTTGCGGTACTGGCTTGCAGAAAAACCAGGTAGGATGCCACCAAAGGCAATGGCAGCAGAAGCTGCAGAGGTTTTCTGGATAAAACTTCTTCTGGAACGACTCATGAGGGAAGGTTTAAAGATTGAATGATTTTGTTCGCTTTTTTGAGATGGGTATCGTAAACATCTTTCAGTTGAATGGATCTGCTGCCCTTGTGTTTGCTTTCATCTGCTGCTTCCATGAAGGTGTAGATTTCCAGTGTTTCTTTGGGATTGACGGGCAGGTTGCCAGTTTTGAAAAAAGCAATGATCCTGTCGAGGAGGTTGTCGTATCCTCTGTACGGCCCCAATGTTATTGGTCCCTTTTCTCCATAAGCCGTACCGCCATATTCATGCTTTCCTGTGCGTGTACCCCGGAAGGTTCCGATCCTGCCATCCTCCCAAATACCTACTACTACTTCTGTGCCTTCGGTATGGGTGCGTGTAAGGGATTGGCAGCCTGTTCCCATCACAGTGTAGAGTGTTTCAACGCCATGGATGCCGTACCAGAAGAGATCTGGATGGGTGGGTTCGAGGGTTGCCGGACTGAAACAGTCGGCTCCCAATATTTTTCCGACTTTACCAGAAGCCGCTTCCTGTGCGGATTCCATGTACCGCAGGGATGAGCTGGAAAAGAAAGGTACTTTGAATTTTTCGGAGAGGGCGTATAATGCGATCGCATCCGTGAGTGTCCCAGCAACGGGCTTGTCAATGAACATCGGCTTACCTGCTCTCATCACTTCCAATGCCTGTTGCAGGTGCGGCCTCCCATCGTTGGTTTCCAATAAAATGAAATCAACTTTCTTCAGGAGATCAGTGATTGAGTCCACAATCTCCACGCCCATCTTCTTCACTTCCTCAATATAGCCGGGGATTCTTTTGGTGGAGGATTCTATGTCGGCGCTGCCATTGGGGTAGGCAGCAACGATGCGGAAGCCTTTGTATTTATCAGGAGGATTGCCTGTGTTCAACGCTTTGGTGAAGGCGATGCTGTGCGAGGTATCGAGACCGATGATGCCGATTCTGCCTGTCTCCGCCAAACTTCCCGACGCCAGGATTGGCTGGATCCAACTGGACAATCCCAATGCCATCCCGGACATTCCAGCATCACGCATGAAGCGCCTGCGGTTGATTATTTTCATGAGCAATCGTTTATTTACCTCAGTAAGTTATAAATAAATGAGATAAATCCTGCAAAATCTGGTTTGGTTTACCATCATCTGAATTATTGTTATATTCAATAAGTGAATGAAAATATTCACTTAACCTTTGATGGTAATTTTCTAAAATTCAAATCATGTCCTCTTCAATTTTCATAGGTGTATTTCTCCTGTCGCTCTTGTTTACCTTGGTTTATGGCATTCGCAAAAAGAACAAAATGGTTATTGGTATTTCAGCTGTTTTGTTGTTGATAACTGTCGGTGTTATCGGGAGTCTGATCTATACATTGGAGCATGCTTCATGATGCAATGCTGGTGGTTGGCATCATCACCGAATCTGCTAGAAATTGATTAGCAACTTTTATTAAAGATTTGGCAGATGACTTGCTATCCTTGCCAACACATCTTCAAATTCAGGTTGACCATTATAATAAAGCTTGGATGTAGCTTTGTATCGGGCTTTAAAATTCTCTCTGATTACTGCATCTTTTAGAAGTAGTGCGGGATGTTTTGCAACTGGAATGCTTTTGTCGGTACCTTTTATTCGTGCTGATTTATGCGCTTCATATGCTGGAGTTTTTGTAAAAGCAACTATTTCCTCATTTCCCAATAAGCAATACACATCATAATACTGCCGCATAAAGTTCTTGCTATCAGATTCTTCTGGATTGTTTCTGTTTCGATATTTTCGAATAATTGTTTGTAGCTTTTCTACCAGAGTATACCCTGGGTGATAGCATAGTACATTGCAGGCAGTATTATTGATATACTGTGATTGCATTTTCACAGATGAAAGATGATCCCAAATCCATGAGGAAATGTTAACTGGAGCATTCGGCGTTATAGTGTCAAACCCTGCTTCCAATAAAATACCTTCTTTTAAATCATCTAATGCGGGTATATGGCTCTCATAGTGAAGTCTAATGCCACCACTTCTGTATTTATCCTTATCATCGAATGCATGGTCCCTTTCAACACGGGCAATACCATCAATGAAAATCTCTGATGCAAAAACATCGTAAAATTTTTTTCGCGCCTGCTTAATTTCTGCTTTGTCCTCTTTTCCTTCAGTCTTTAAGCCATAATTGGTTCTTATGTGAATATCAATATCTTCAGAAAAACGATGTATTAGGCCATATCCTTTGGATAATGAAGTTCCGCCCTTTAATTCAAATTCAATTCCTTGCTGTTGCAAAGAATACAAGGCATGCATAATCCAATAATCCTTTTCTATCAGGGCAATATCTATTCCTTTTTTAGAGGATACTATATTCAAAAGTTCTTTGAATTCGGGATCATTATGAATAAAATCAGGCATGCAGCATTTTATTTCGGTAATATGACTTTATGAACTGCTTGGTCTTTCCCGAGCCATATTGTTGTGCTAGTTTCAACAATTCATCCTTATTGAAGCTATTAAAATTGTTGCTTAAGAACTGAATGATTCTATGTTGACTTTCAGCCAATTCATCAATATTATTAAGCAAATCAACCAGCAAAAACGCTTTGGTTAATTGGTTCGGGAAGGATGATTTTATTTTGAATTCAAATTTTTTTCCGTTGAGTTTGAATTCCCCTTTTCGTTTATGATTATAAACCGAGGTAGTATTATAGAGTTGGGTAAGCCCCAGCCCCAATCTGTTATACAGATTAGGATTCACAATGAGGAAGTTGTTGTCTTTCAAAAAGCATTCAATTAACTCGGAGTCATCTGGAGGCGCAATTCCAAATTTTGTGGATTTGGGAGCGTAGTACAAACCCTGGCTAAGTTTTAAAAGACTTCCATCTTTGGTCAGGATCCCTAAATGTCTATCAATGGCCGATGAGTAATACTCAAGGTCAGAACGCCGATATACTTCTCCGGGTTTGATATGTTGTCTTAATGCATCCATGGTAGTTTCACAAAGGTATTGCTTAAGAAAATCAAATGCATGAATAAATTGGTAAAAATCATGCAATAGTCGTAATTTATTGATTATTAATGAAGTAATGTATCATCCTCAATTCCCAATCAAAGCGTTATCCGCAGATCTATTTTAGCAATCCTGAACCCCTTGCTTTTTACAAGCTTTGCTTCTTCAGATTCTTCATTCAGCAACGGATTGGTATGGTTGAAATGAATGAACATGATCTTTTCTTTTTCTTTTGCCGGCAGAGAATCAAAAAGCTGCATGCTTTCCTGCACAAGCGGATGCGGGATTTCTGCAATGTTGCGGTTGCCGACTTCCACAGCACTGAAAAAAGTGCCATCGATCAATGCATAGTCCACTTCTTTGATCAGTGATACAATGTCTGTCCGCCATTTTTCCCATTTGTCGATATCGGGGATAAAGAGCAATTTCTTCTGCGGACCTTCAATGATGAATCCCACCGTTTCAGAAAACTCATCCCGGTGGGGAACAAGAATGGGCTTTACCTTGAGCGATGGGCTGATGTTTTCCCAACTCCCTTCTGACAAGGGGTTGATGCGAATATTGTTCAAGGAAACCAGCTGACTCCAGGGACCATTGTTTTCTAAAAAGCTTTTCATTTTGGGCATGGCATATACCGGCACGGCCTTACTGTTCATGGCCTCACGACCCAGAAACATCAATCCCGCATAATGCCCCATGTGCGCGTGGGTAATGAAAATCCCGTCGGGTGTTTTTTCGCCAGAGGATGGCAGCAAACCGTTTAAGAAATTGGTTTGTGATACAAAATCAGGAGTCGCTTCAAACAGAAATTTTTTCTTGGACACAGGGTCAATCAGCCCCAGCGATACCACTTTTTTATTCGGATCAATCATCTTGCAGCAATCCTTTTGGCATCCCATATGGGGAGACCCTCCATCCTGCAAGGTTCCCAGCACAACAACAAATGGATCCTGCTTCGGGTTTGTTGCTTGCCCATGGCAAACCGCAACAACCATAAAAGAAAGCATCAAACAGAAAAGCTTCATGACAGTGATTGAATTGTTAAATTATGTTATTTGTCCAATACTGGGGAAGGATTATATTTGAAATGGACATCTATTATACTGTAAACGATTACTCAATTAAAAAAACACAACATGAAAAAATTATTTTCAATTTTGGTTGCGATGACAGCCCTGGTTTTTTCCCTTCATGCACAACCTCCAGGTGGTGGCGATCCTGAAGCCATGAAGGCAAGGATGAAGGAACGCATGAAGCCTATGCTGGTGCAGCAAGCTGGAGTTTCAGATGCTGAGGCTGATAAGATCCTTGACATCAACTTTGATTTTCAAATGAAGTCAAGGCCCATCCGCATGGACCAGTCGCTCAGCGAAGACGATAAGAAAAAGAAAATGAAAGAGGCGGAAGATGCACGCGATGCCTCCATGAAAGCCATTCCATTGACAGAAGAGAAAATGGCAAAGATCAAAGCTTTTTATGATGAAATGAGGAAGCGCCAACAAGAAGGCAGAGGTGGACAAGGCGGCGGACAAGGCCGTGGTGGAAACCAGCAATAAGCCATCATCAATACCTTTGATCATTCAGGGGTTTGGTTATGATGTTGTGTCAGGAGAAAAATTACTCCTTCACAACAGAGGAGCCAAACCCCTTCTTTTTTAGTAATTTCAAGCAAACGAAATACCATGAACAGTCGCCGCGATTTTATACAAAAGCTTTCAGCTCCCATCATCGCCTTGCCTTTTATCAAAAACCTAAACGTTGAGGAAATCCCTTACGATGGGCCGGTCTTGCGCATTGCGATCATGGGCCTGGGCGGATATGCAACCCGTGTTGCAGAAGCCATGCAGCTTTGCAAGAAGGCCAAAGTGGTTGGGTTGATCAGCGGGACGCCCTCTAAAATCAAGACCTGGTCTGAGAAATACACGATTGAAGCGAAGAATTGTTACGACTATACCAATTTCGATGCCATCAAGAATAATCCTGATATCGATGCCGTCTACATCATCACACCCAATGCCCTGCACAAGGAGCAGGCCATCAGGGTTGCCAAGACCGGCAAGCATGTCATTGTTGAGAAGCCCATGGCATTGAATGCCAAGGAGGCTGAAGAAATGATTGATGCCTGTAAAAAGGCAGGTGTTCAATTGCTCGTGGGATACAGGATGCATTTTGAGCCCAAGACCCTGGAAGTGATCAGGATGAGAAGGGAGGGTGAATTCGGGAAAATTAAGTTTTTTCAGGGATTGACAGGGTTTCGCATTGGCGATCCCAAACAGTGGCGCCTGAACAAGCAGCTCGCAGGTGGCGGATCGATGATGGATATTGGCATTTATGCCATCAATGGGATGCGCTACATGACTGGGGAAGAGCCCATCTGGGTCACTGCACAGGAAACAAAAACCGATCCCGTGAAATTCGCGGAAGGGGTGGACGAGACAATACAGTTCCAGGCAGGATTCCCTAGTGGCGCCGTTGCCTCCTGTTTGTCAAGCTACGGCATGAGCAATCTGGATCGATTCTTTCTAAACGGGGAAAAGGGTTTTGCAGAGATGCAACCCTCCACCGGTTATGGACCGATCAAGGGCCGAACCCACAAGGGAGAACTCACTCAGCCGCACCAAGCCCATCAAACTATTCAAATGGAAGAATTTGCCGCCATCCTCTTGGAAGGCAAAAAGCCCATTGTGCCTGCGGATGGGGAAGAGGGATTGAAAGACATGAAAATCATTGATGCCATTTATCAGGCGGTGAAAACTGGAAAGCGGGTAAGACTGGCTTAAAGACCGTTTGCAAAAACATAAACCATTTCATTGATCCCATGGGCATTTGCGACATAAACAATCAAGTCCAGTTCATTGGTCTTGACCAGTAGGCTATGGTGGGCGCCCAGGAATTTTACTTCTATTACAGCGCCGGGAATCCCCTTGGTTGGATCCTTGTCAATGCCAATCTTTTCAGGACGGATAAACATGGTTTCTTCTTTTCCCTCAAAACCAAACAGTGTATAAAGGGTCTTTTGTTCTGGTGAAATCATGTTGAACTCTCCCAGCAGTCCGGCAATGTATTCATCCTTGGGCATTGCGTATGCCTCTTTGGGGGAACCCTGAAAAATCAGTTCTCCATGCTTCATGATCAGGAGATCATCGGCCCAGGACAATACCTCAACAGGGTCATGGGAAACCAGCACGCAGGTAATGGCCATCTTGTTGCAAATCTGGCGAATCACATCATTGATGATCCTGTTGTTGAACAGGTCGAGGTTGGTAAAAGGCTCATCAAGCAGGAGCAGTCGGGGTTTGCCAACAAGCAAACGGGCCAGGGCGATGCGCTGACGCTCTCCGCCAGAAAGTTGATGCACCTTGCGATCCAGCAGGTGATTGATCCTGCAAATTGAATAAATCGCTGCTGCTTCCTCATCTTCCATCTTGTTGGCCATCTCCAACAATTCGTGCACGCGGTAATTGTTTCTCAATTCAAAATGTTGAGAAAGGTAGGCAATGGCCTCATGGCCTGGCAGCAATACTTCATCTGGTCCTTTGACGCGCGATCCTTCAAAAAAGGTATTCCCAGAAC
Source organism: Chitinophagaceae bacterium (assembly GCA_044341875.1). Lineage (GTDB taxonomy): Bacteria > Bacteroidota > Bacteroidia > Chitinophagales > Chitinophagaceae > Pollutibacter. Next base: position 47,444 of record JBIIQT010000002.1, read on the forward strand.
TGGGTTGCACCAATCCTGCCATCATCTTCATCACTGTACTTTTCCCGGAGCCGGTTTCACCCATCAAGGCAACTTTTTTACCTGCTGAAATGGAAAAACAAACTTCTTTAACCAACGTTCGGCCCTCCTCTTCTCTGCTGATTTCTTCGACCGATAGTAAATGCATTGGAAATTATTTTATGGATTGCTGCTGGTGCAAAAGTAATCCATAAGCAGCCATTGCGGATAAGTTATTACCTTCAAGAAAGGTTTAACAACCCGAATATCCTGAATTAAAAAATTCGTATGGGCAAGAAAATTTTGTTATTTGTTGTAGCCATTTTATTGCTTACCATTGGTTTGACCTTCACCAACCGGTTTTCACATTTGAAAAATTTTGCAACCTGGGGCGTTCATACCATTCATGATCACAAGACCCATCCTGTAAGAGTGGTTGAAAGCGGTGATGCCCCACAGGCATGGCCATACGATTCAGCATACAACCAAAAGCAAATTCCCCAGGAGTTCATGACCATTATTGACTCCAATGATACCCATGCTTTTCTCGTCATTCAGGATGGTAAACTCATCTATGAAAAATATTGGGATGGTTATGACAGTGCCAAAATCAGTGGATCTTTTTCTGCTGCCAAAAGCATCATCTCCTTGCTGATTGGCATTGCCGTCGATGAAGGAAAAATCAAATCTGTGGATGAACCTGCCGGAAATTATCTTCCACATTTCAAAACCAATGGGCTGGATAAAGTCCGCATCAAGGATTTGCTGACCATGAGTTCAGGAACCAACTACAATGAAGGAGACAAAAGTTATTTCAGCATGAATGCCTATGGATATTATGGCGATGACGAGGAATACATGGTGAACATGATGGAAAAAAAGGAAGCGCCTGGTGTTTACTGGCAGTACCGCAGCGGAGATACCCAAGTGTTGGGACTGATTGTAGAAAAAGTATTTGGCCAGTCGATTTCTGCACTGGTTTCTGAAAGGTTCATGAAGCCGATGGGCGCCAATGCAGATGCGCTCTGGTTGTTGGATGGTGAAGAAAAACATGAAAAGGCCTTTTGTTGTTTCAATGCAGTGGCCAGGGACTATGCAAAATTCGGACAACTGGTGCTGAACAAGGGCAATTGGAATGGAAAGCAGCTCGTTTCTGAAAAATACATTGCTGAAGCTACTGCGCCCGCTACCAGTCTCAAAGACAGAACTGAAAACGATCAGCCGGTAGATTTTTATGGCTATCAGTATTGGATGGTCAATCACAGCGGTGTTCATGCCATTGCGCAAAACGGACTTTTTGGTCAGTACGTGTACATCATTCCTGAAAAAAATGCTGTTGTTGTGCGCTTGGGCGAATCCAAAGTAACAAAGCCTATCCACCACCACCAGCCGGAAAATTTTACCTACATCGATGCGGCGCTTGCATTGTTGAAATAAGCCTAGATAAACAGGGCAGGAAAAAGTACCAGGTTTAATGCAAAAAAGCAGGTATAAAAAAGGGCGTTTCAGCTAAGAAGCGCCCTTGAATAACAATGATCGAAAGATTTTATTTCTTGAACTCCCAGCCAGACCTGTTGATCCTGGATACAAACTGGTTGGCATCATCGAAATTGGTGATCTTCATGGAAGCACCATCCCAAAGCAGTTTCTTTCTTCCGTAGAAGTCAAACGCCTTGTTGCCATTGGCTCTTGTTACTTCTTTGCGTAACATGTAGCTCCTGATGGCAAGGTTACCCATCAACACAGTTTCTGTAAGCGGACCGGAGTAGTCGAATGATGAGCTGAGCTCTTTGTGTGCCTTGCTGTTGAAGCCGGCCTTGCAAGCTTCGGTCCAGGAAACCTGGTGCCCGTATTCAGGCAGTTTCACTGCATTTTTATCTGGTTCTGGTGCTACAATTTTTTCACCGGTATTCAGGTAGATTTTAGGCCTGTTTCCATACATGTCAATGGCCATCAAACCTTTGGTACCATGGAGGAAAATTCCATTGGCGCCGTTGCCGTCTGTGCTCAGTGGCTCGTTGGCAGGAAGCTGGTCAGGGTGGAAAGGACGAATACCGCCATCCATCCAAACCATTTTCACCGGACTGTTGTTTTTCTTGGTTGCAGGGAACTTGATTTCAACATGGGATGAAGGAGGGCAACCTTCTGGGATGTATTCAGGATTCCAATCCCTGATGAATACTGACCCTACGCTGCATTCCACTTCTGTGGGATATCCAAGACCAAGGATCCTGAAAGGAGAATCTATGGTATGGCATCCGATATCACCCAATGCACCGGTACCAAAATTCCACCATCCGCGCCATTTGAAGGGATGGAAGAGTGGGTTATAGTCCATATACGCTGCAGGTCCAATCCAAGTATCCCACTCCTTCGCAGACATGGAGGCTGGCAGGGCAGGCTTGTCTGTTGGCACTGGAATGCCTTGAGGCCATACTGGCCTATCGGTCCAGATGTTTACGGTATGAACTGTTCCAATCAAACCTTTGTCGAACCAATCCATGGCAACTTTCTGCAAAGGATTGGAAGCCCCCTGGTTTCCCATCTGGGTAACTACCTTATTTTTTCTTGCAGCCTCGGTGAGCATCCTGGCTTCAGCAATGTTATGCGTCAGTGGCTTTTGAACGTATACGTGTTTGCCCATTGACATGCAGGCCATGGCGGCATACGCATGAAAATGGTCTGGTGTTGAGATGGTTACTGCATCAATGTCTTTTCCAGACTTGTCAAGCATTTCCCTGAAATCGCGGTATTTCGCTGCATTGGGGAATTTTTCAAAGGAGTTTTTGCATTTGTCCCAATCCAGGTCAGCCATGGCCACCACATTGTTGACGCCATTGTTGTATGAATTCAAAAGATCTGATTGCCCTTTACCACCTGCACCAATGGCAGCGATGTTGAGCTTGTCGCTCGGGGCTGTGTATCCCTTGCCAATGACGTGGCGCGGAACAATAAAAAAACCTGCAGCAGCAATTGAGCCCTGCTTGATGAAATTTCTTCTGTTGTTTTGTTTTGGCATGACTTTGGTTTTATCGTTCGTTTGATGCTGAAAATAAGCAAAAATTGCGATTCATTTCCAATAGAAATGAACTCGGTCCTTTCTACAGGGTTAGATTTTCTTGGCAAATTTCTGTGCTTTCAGCGCCAGTTCTGTTGCCAAAAAGCAGTGCGCCTGCGGCATGGCGGTTTCTGTTCTGTTGATGACATCGTCCACAAACTGTTTGCCAAATGGAAGCGGTTCATTATTGCAGTCCAGGTAGATGGTCTCCTTGTTGTTGGCCATGTACAAATGATTGCCTGAACCGTAGCGTGCGATATCGATGTTTTTCCTGATCTCAATGAATCCATCTGTGCCAAGAATGGTCAACCTTCCATCGCCCCAGGTTTTCAGGCCATCGGGTGTAAACCAGTCTACCCTGATATAACCCGCACCGCCATTGCCTTTCAGCATCACATCGCCAAAATCCTCAAACTGCGGATATTGCTTGTTGTTGACATTTCCGGTCTGGGAGGCAACAACTTCTGCCGAAGTAGAACCAGTGAAAAAAAGGAATTGGTCAAACTGGTGAGACCCGATATCACAGATGATGCCACCATATCTTTTCTTGTCAAAGAACCATTCGGGTCTGCTTTTGACACTCATCCTGTGTGGGCCAAGGCCAATGGTTTGCACCACCTTGCCAATCGCACCTGATTTGATCAATTCACCTGCCTTTACGGTTGCTTTGTTTTCAAAACGCTCGCTGAACATGATGGAGTAGATGCGCTTGGTTTCCTGTTGAACCTTCCTGACAGCTGCCAATTGCTCCAGTGTGGTGATGCCGGGCTTGTCTACAAGGTAGTCTTTGCCATGCTTCATCACCTCAATGCCGAGTGGTCCCCTTTCATCAGGGATGCCAGAGCTGAGGACAACCTGAATCGAATTGTCTTCCAGAATCTCTTTTGCGCTTGATGCTACTTTGACCTGGGGATAAGCTTTTACAAATGCAGCCAAAAGCTCTGCCTCTTTTGCATACACCGCCACCAGCTCACCGCCGCCTTTGATGACGGCATTGCACATCCCATAGATATGACCATGGTTGATGTTGATGACAGAAAACCTAATGCGGGTTTCCACCGGTTGGTTGGTTTCTTGTTTTTCAGTAAAAGAAGATAACATCATCAGGCCACTGGCTGCTGCTGTGCTTTTGAGGAATTCGCGTCTTTGGGGCATGTGGTGGGTTTGGGGTTGTAGGTTGTGAGTTGTCTGCCAACCTGCGTTTGGTAAACCGAAGGCAGGAGAAGTTTAGTGAGGTTAAGGGTGCTAAATCGTTATCGTAAATTAATGAATTTATTTGTTGAGAGTTTATTAATTTCAGTGGACGTTTTTTTCTTCAGCGTCAGGAATACCAATGAGGTTGACAAAAAATCGATACCGCCTGTCAATGGCAGGCAATCCCAACTCATAACCCAAAACTCATCACCATGAACTCCCGCCGCAACTTTCTTCAAAAAGCTTCTTTCGGTTTTGCCGCTGCTGCTGCATTGCCCTCTCTTGGAAATGCCCTGACCCATCAGGCAGATGGAAACGCCGTTGAAGGTGCATCCAGTTTTACGCTAGGTTTTGCAGGATACTCCTTTGTGAAATTTGACCTTGACAAGTCGATTGCCATGATGAAACGCCTGGCCGTTGATCATCTTTCCATCAAGGAATTTCACCTTCCCCTGAACTCAAGCCAGGAAGCCATTGATGCTGTGAAGAAAAAACTCAGCGATGCCGGAATCAAGCCCTATACTGTCGGTGTTATTTACATGAGAAGCAAGGAAGCGGTGGACCAGGCCTTTGCCTATGCACAGAAAGTAGGCGTCAGCATGATTGTTGGTGTGCCCAATGCTGAATTGCTTGGCTACACTGAAGAAAAGGTAAAAGAAACCAATATCCGCATGGCCATCCACAACCACGGTCCTGAAGACAAGCTTTACCCAAGCCCCAAAGATATTTACGACAGGATAAAAGACATGGATCCAAGAATGGGTCTTTGTGTTGATATTGGCCATACGCTTCGTGCTGGTGTACTCCCTGAGAAAGTGATTGTGGAATACAAGGACAGGGTATTTGACCTGCACATCAAGGACGTTACAGCAATGGCAAAAGATGCCAAGGTTGCAGAAGTGGGAAGAGGTGCCATCAATTTCCCTGCTTTTGTAAAGTCTCTGAGAAAGATCAAGTATTCTGGTATTTGCAGCATTGAGTATGAAAAGGACATGACTGATCCTTTGGTGGGCATGGCCGAATCTGTTGGCTATTTCAAAGGAGTACAGAAGGCATAGGGCTCCTGCTGTTTATTGCACTAATTTTGTGCAATGCCGAAACTGAAATTCTTCTTGCTCTTGTTGACATGGGCAATGACTTCCAACGCCCAGGATAGCTTGCTCAAGAAACTGTCTTTGACAGAGATTGTGGTTAAAGGAAAGAAGCCTCCCGTTTCCTTTAAGATTGATCGGCAGGTGTTTCGTGCAGCGGAATACGCCAATGCAGCCAATGGGAATGCCATTGACCTCATTAAAAATCTTCCTAGTGTTTCAGTGAATGGACAGGGGGAAATTAATCTTCGCGGTTCGGCCAGTTTTCAGGTATTGCTCAATGGCAGGCCCACACAGGGCGATCCTGCTTTTGTTTTGGCCCAGCTTTCTGCTTCCTCTATTGAAAGCATTGAAATGATCAGCAGCCCAGGCGCTGCATTTGATGCAGACGGAAAGAGTGGTGTGATCAATATCATCACCAAAACGGCTCCTGAAAAAGGCCTGATGGTGCAGTCGAACATCATGTTGGGCGCACCACCTTTCAATGACTTCAACAATCAGCGTTATACTTCACCACAACGCCATGCTGCAGACATTTCAGTGGGTTACCAAAAAGGCAAGCTTGACCTGAGTTCCGGCTTCAATTACCTGAGAAATGACATCGCGGGTTATAGAGAAGGAAACGTAAACACCACCATTGGCAATGTCTATACTTCCTTTCCTTCCAATGGAGAGCGTAGTTATAAGCGGTATAATTTTGGGGGAAGGCTTTCTGCTGGCCTTCAGCTCAATGCCAGAAACAGGGTAGAAGCTGCCTTATACAGCGGCAAAAAATACCAGACAAGGGTGGCAGATCTGCTGTACAACAACAGCAGAAAAAACATGCTGACCGGGGCACAATCTTCATTTGATTATTTCAACAAGAATACGGCAGAAAAACAGGGAACATTTACCCTTGCAAGCCTTGTCTCAAGCCATCAACTTAGCAAGGCAACACAGTTGTCATTTTCATTGCAGTATGAAGGAGCTGATCTGGAATCATTGACCACCAACCAAAACCTCAGCTATCCCGGACTCAAACAAATGATCCAGGAAACCATCAACCCCAGCACCAATCCCTTGCATGCCTATCGCTTCAAGGCAGACCTGACCGATAAAAAAGGAGCCCGCACATGGCAGGCGGGGTATCAGTTTCGGTATGATGAGCAGATGGGTGATTTTCTCTACAAGTACAGGAATGCGGGCAGTTTTGAATTCATCAAAGATCCATTTTTCAGCAGCCAGGTGATCGTGCGCAACAACATCCATGCTGGTTACCTGCAATATGGTGATGCAAAAGGAAGGCTGAGTTATCAGGCTGGCTTGAGAGCAGAAAATATGCTGCGCAACCTGTCATTCTCTGACAATGTTCCGGGCAACAGGCTTCCCTTGTTGAACCTATTTCCTTCCTATCTCATCAGGTATGCCCTCGCGGAAAAAGTAGCCATCAAGCAATCGTTTACAAGACGCATCAAGCGCACCAATAATTTTGAGTTGAATCCTTTCCCTGAGCGCGAACATTCTGAAACATTGGAGCAGGGTGATCCGGCCTTGTTGCCAGAATTGACCGGCATCTGGGAACTGGGTGTGGAGCACAAATTGTCTAATGGAAGTTTTACCATGAGCCTTTACCATCAACGCACCAAGAACCCCATCCAACGGGTGAACAAGGTATTCAATGATACCATCCTGGGCAGGATCTTCACCAATGCGGGCCTTGCCAAACAAACAGGTGTGGAAGCCAATTTTACCTATCGGGTGGGCAAGGTTTGGCAGATGATCATTGGTGGGAACATCTACAAATATGACATCCGCGGCACCCTGTTCAATGGTAGTCTTCCTTTCACCAACAACAGCTGGGTCTACAGCATCAATGCCACGCAGGGACTCAGTTTGAGGGAAAACTGGTCTTTACAGTTGGGTGTCAATTATCTTTCCATCAGGGCCACAGCCCTGGGGGAAGATGGGGCATTTTTTACGCCCAATTTTTCTGTGAAAAAAACAACCAAAGACAACCGCTGGAATTTTCAGGCACAGTGGTTGTTCATGGATGCGGGATTGGGCATCTCCAATATCCAGCGCATCACCACCAGGGGCAGCAATTTTTATACCACCACCAATTATGTCTACGAGCCGGATCAGGTGCAGTTGTCCGTTGGCTTCAACCTCATCAAAAAGAACCGAAAAATCAGCCTTCCGCAAAGCGAAATGGCGGAGAAGGAGTTTTAGTCGATGATGATCTCATCTGCAAACAGAAATCCTCTTTGCAGTTTTGCCACAAACCTGACATAGCGGGCAGATTGCCCTTTGAGCGAAACCTCAAATGTTTTGAAGATCAGCTTTGGATCTGTGGCAGGCACATCATTCAACACTTTTTCGAGAGTGATGAACTGCGTCCCATCCTTGCTCAGTGACACTTCTACAAAATGCGGCATGTACACACCAGGCCCTGTCACCTGCATGAAGGTGGAGCGGAGCTTGCTCAAATTTTCTTCCTTTCCCAGATCAATAGTAACATCAACATCATTCAGGAAGCCCTGCCACTGGCCATCCTGGTAGGTCAATGACCCACGGTAGCCGTTGATCAGGGTAGCTTCTTTTTGCGCCACATAGCTGCTGCTGTATTTTTTGTTGTAGGTGATGGTTTTGCCGATGGCCTTATGCAGGTTGATGTCGATGGTATCCGGACGCTGGCCCATCCTTCCTTTTCTGAAGATGCCGGTCTTGACCAGTGCCGATCCGGTGATGGAAAATGGCTCTGCGTAAAGGGTTGAGTTGCTGTTGGGTATGCTGCCATCAATGGTATACCGGATCTCAGGTTTGTATTGCTCTGAACTCAAGGTGATGCTGGTTGTGCCAGCTGGGGCATCAATCAGGGGCCTGATCTCAACCCTGTCTGATGGCCTGCAGTAGTTCACGTTCAAGCGCTGCAAGAGTTGATAATGGTGGGAGAGCCTTTGCTGGAAATCGGGCCATTCCATGTTCTTTCTTTCAGTCCATACCGCTTCACTCAAGGCGATGATCCTTGGAAATATCATGTACTCCGCATGTTCCATGGTGGGTACATATTCGGTCCAGAGATTGGCCTGTGCTCCTAGCAAATGCTTTTGATTATCGGCCTCCAATTCTTTGGGCATGGGCTCGTATTCATACACTTTCTGAAGGGGGAGAAAGCCGCCGATGGCTTCGGGTTCGGTTGCAGGATCTTGCTGGTATTTGTCAAAATAACAAGTGCCTCCTGGAGTCATGATCACATCATGCCCCATCCTGGCTGCTTCAATGCCACCTTTCTCTCCTCTCCAGCTCATCACCCTGGCCCCCGGTGCCAGTCCACCTTCCAGGATTTCATCCCAGCCCAGCAACTGCCTGCCTTTGGATGAAATGAATTTCTCCATTCTCCTGATGGCATAACTCTGCAACTCAAACTCATCTTTCAGTTGATTGTCTTTGATGCGCTGCTGGCATTTGCTGCAGGATTTCCAGTTGGACTTACCCGCCTCATCTCCACCGATATGAATATAGGTGGATGGAAAAATATCCATCATCTCAGTGATCACATCCTGCATAAAAGTGAAAGTGGAATCATTGCCCAGGCAAAATTCACCTTGACCCTTTTTGGCTCCAACGCAGCCCAGGTGGGGGTATGCAGCAATCACCTCTTCTGAGTGGCCGGGCATTTCAATTTCTGGAATGATGGTGATTCCTCTTTTTTGCGCATAGGCAACCAGTTCCTTTGCCTCCAGTTGGGTATAATACCCGCCGTAGGCATTGGCTTCTCCTTCGTTTACATAGTCGCGGTCGCTGTTCCACCATTTCTTCCAGCCATAACTGGTTCTCCATGCTGCCTGTGAAGTCAATGCAGGATATTTCTTCACTTCAATCCTCCAGCCTGCAGCATCGGTAAGGTGCATGTGGAGCGTATTGATTTTATAGAGACCAATCAGGTCAATCATTTTTTTGATGAAGGATGGCGGAAAGAAATGGCGGGACACATCAATCATCAGGCCCCGGTAGCCAAACCTAGGATGGTCTTGAATCCTGGCGCAGGGGATTTGATTTTTATTGTCTTGTGTGAGGATGATTTGTGCCAGGCTTTGCATGGCATTGATGGCCCCTGCATATCCAGCACTGCTGATGCGAACAGACTTTGTTTTGATGTCCAGGGTATAGGCAGCACTGTCGTTTTTATTGCCCTTGGTTTTTTCGATGACGATCGATCCTGCAGGTGCCACTGCACCTTTTGTGAGGAGAAAAATCCTGTTTTGTTTCCAGCGCATGAGGTCGGAAAGCAATACGGCCACTTCACGGAATTGTGTACTCACATAAATCTTGTTGTTGTTGAGCGCAAATTGACCTTCCAATTCCTGCACCATCGCAGGCTTGGGGATGATGTTGATGCGCGACTGTGCAATGGAGTGATGAACTGTCATCAGCAACATAAACGATGCAACAAGAATTCTCATGCTGGATTGTATTGGTTAAGATGTAAACTTACATCTTTCCCGGAAGAATCCTGTTCCAGTAAAGCCATGGAAGGATATAGCGCTTGAGCATGAACATGCTCCACCTTTCCTTGGCCTGGTTGAAGGGGAAGGTTTCTGTGGGCTGGTTGTCGTAGTCAAATTCTGCCAGCACAAGTTTTCCATATCCGGTTACCACAGGGCAGCTGGTGTATCCACTGTATTTGGCTTCCAACGGTTTTTTCTGCATGAGCGAAAACAGGTTTTTCACAAGCACTGGCGCTTGTTTTCTTATCGCTGCGCCGGTCCTGCTGGTGGGCAGAGAGGAGGCATCTCCAAGAGAAAAAATATTTGGATATTTGACGTGTTGCAGGGTATACTTGTCTACATCAACCCATCCCGCGCCGTTGGCGATCGGGCTTTGTTTTACAAAATCAGGGGCAGACTGGGGAGGCGTTACATGGATCATTTCATAATTGACCCAGGTTTCAACACCTTCATTGTCCTTTCCAATGCCGATGAATTTTGCCTTCTTGTTCTTGCCATCGATTTCAACCAGTTTCTGGAAAAAGCTGAACTTGATTTTTCTTTTTTCAATGATTTTTTTTAATACCTCTTCATATTTAGGAACACCAAAAACCCTGGTTCCGCCAGACCACATTTCTGCCTGGATCTTGTCAGCAATCCCTTTTTTGGCAAAATAATCCGTGGCCAGGTACATGATTTTCTGGGGTGCGCCGCCACATTTTACCGGCGTATGAGGATTGGTGAAGATGGCCCTTCCGGATTTGGTTTTTTGGATGCACTCCCAGGTATAGTCTGCATACCTGAAATCATAATTGGAGCAAACCCCATTTTTGCCGAGGCTCTCTTGCAACCCCTTCACTTCGTTCCAGTTCAATTGTATTCCTGGGGCCACAATCAGGTAATCATAGCTGAGTGTATTGCCAGAGACCAGGGTCACCATGTTGCTCTCTGGTAAAAAAGTTTTTACCGCATCTTTTAACCATGTTGCGCCCTCTGGAATGACGGAGGATTCATTCCGAACCGTTTTGGCCTTGTTGAATATACCTGCGCCAACCAGAGACCAGGCAGGTTGATAATAATGTTTGTCTGAGGGTTCAACGATGGCAATATCGAGCGACCTGTTTTTGTTCAACAATTGTGCAGCAACAGAGATGCCTGCATTGCCCCCGCCGATAACAATGATTTGATGGTGTGTTGACATTGCATAGATTTTGACGAAGGTAGGGTTGTATGTTGGCGCAAAAGGTGATATTGATCACCTTTGCCATTTAGCAAATCAATCCGGCCAATGCTTTCACCTTGTTCCAGACCCCATCGTCTACGGGAATACCCAGGGCCATGTTTTCTATTCTTGTGCTGAGGGATCTTTCGCCGGGATACAAAATACCTCCGTCTTCAGTTGCAGGAACAGTTGAACGCAGCTGGTTGATTGTAGCGTTGATTGCCTCGTCAATCATTTCTTGTGTATTGATCTTTAAGGGATCGATGGCGATGAAAACCTGACAACAACTGCCACAACTTCCAAAACCTTTTTTGTCTATGCCTGCGGTAGTCAGTCCACCAGAGAGAAGGCTGGAAATCACATCCAGCATGATGGCAAATCCTGAACCTTTCCAGTATCCCATGGGCAAAATCCTTCTTGTTTGTTCAATGGCTGCCGGGTCATCGGTAAGATTACCTTCCTGATCAAATCCTCCAGGGTAAGGCAGTTTCTTGTTGGCAAGCCTTGTCACCTCAAGTTTACCGTATGAATATTGAGACATGGCCATGTCCAACACGAGATGGCCTTCTTTTCTGGGAACAGCCATGATAAAAGGGTTGTTCCCAATACCTGAGGAAGTAGCACCCCAAGGAGGCATACAGGACTCTGTATTGGTCCAGCATATGCCGATAAAACCTTTTTCTGCGGCCTGCCATCCGTAAGCACCGCCGCGCATCCAATGGGTGGTATTGTTGAGGCTGACCAGCCCCAGACCATTCTTTGCGGCAATGGCGGTCGCCCTGTCCATCGCAAAAATGGCATTGGTGATGCCGGGTCCAAGGTTACCATTGTAAACCTCCATTGCACCAAGGCTGAGGTCAAGACTTGGCGCTGCATATACATCTACCCAGCCCTTGCCGATAAAATCAACAAAACGTTCAACCCGGTTCAGGCCATGGGAATAAATGCCATCCATGCTGGATTCGGCATGCGTGCGGGCACAAATTTCTGCCTTGTCTTCTGGCATCCCTGCCAGGGTAAAAGCCAGCTTGATGGTGGCCTTCATTTCATCAAAAGGTATCCTTGTCATGGTTTTACAATACTACGTAAAAAATCATGGATTCATTTCTGGCAATAGCGCATGACCATTGTTGGCTGATGGGTAATTGTTCGTCATCTTTTTCGGATATAAAGGGGACTATTATTGTAAATCTTTGGTGACTTCATTTTTTACAAATAAATATACCTGGCTGCAATGAAAAGCAATATTCAAGATAAAAAGGTTGACCAAATTCGGTATCCCGAGCGTTATAAACTGATGAAGTCTGCTACAGGAATAAAGGGATTTGATGAAATTACTTTTGGGGGTCTTCCACTCAATCGGCCAACGCTGTTGGTGGGGTCGATCGGAAGTGGCAAAACGTTCATGGCAATGGAGTATATTATCAATGGAATTGAAATGTTCAACGAGCCTGGCGTTTTCATGACTTTTGAAGAAAAGACAGATGAATTGCTGGACAATGTTTCTTCGCTTGGTTATGACATCAGTCGATTCATAGAGAACAACAGCATCTATCTCGAGCATCTCGAGATTGGCTCTAACATCAGCAAAGACGTTGGTGCTTATAAAATTGATGGTTTGTTTGTAAGGCTTGAGCAGGCCATTGATAAGGTGAATGCCAAAAGGGTAGTGCTTGACTCCTTGGATACCCTTTTTGCAAGCTTGGACAGACATGTTTTGCGCTCTGAATTCAAAAGACTTTTTTCATGGTTAAAAGAAAAAAAAGTTACGGCCATCGTAACGGCAGAATTGGGAGATGTTTTTTTGACCCGCATGGGTTTGGAAGAACTGATTGCAGATTGTGTGATTGAATTGAGCAACCGCGTAACCAACCAGATCAGTACACGTAGGTTGAGGATTTTGAAGTTCAGGGGTTCGCCACATGCATTGAATGAATATCCATTTACGATTGACGAAAACAGGTTGACAGTTTTCCCTTTGATCAGTCAGGGACTCCAACAAAAATCAAGTGCTGAACGCATATCCTCAGGCATTCAAAAATTGGATGAAATGCTTGACAGCAAAGGTTTTTATGTAGGAAGCAGTATTCTTGTTTCAGGTACTGCAGGTACGGGTAAATCAAGTGTTCTTGCATCATTTGCAAATGATGTGTGCAACAATAAACAAACCTGTCTTTTTTGTGCATTTGAAGAAGCGCCCAATCAGATCATCAGAAATATGTCATCGATAGGCCTAAACCTTCATCCACATGTTGCATCCAACAAATTGCAGTTTTATTTTGCGAGACCTTCTCTGCAAAATCTTGAATTGCATTTTATGGCCATTAAAGAAACCATAAAGAGCTTAAAACCTCAAATTGTTATACTTGATCCGATCACCAACCTGATGACAGAGGGCCCTAACAGTGATGTACGCAGCATGCTTACGAGGTTTATTGATTATTTGAAGACAAAGCAAATTACTGTCATGTTTTCGGCGGCAATAACAATTGGTTCCATTTCCCAGAACCCCAGTGATGAAGGCATTTCATCAATGGTAGACACCTGGATCATGGTTGAAGACCTGGAGCTGGAAGGAGAACGCAACAGGAGCATGTATGTCATGAAATCAAGGGGAATGGACCATTCAAAAGAAGTCAGGGAATTTGTCATTTCTTCCACCGGAATAAACCTCATTCCGATTAGAAGAAACAAGCAAGGCATTTTAATTGGATCAAAAAGGGTGGCGGCAGAAAAAGAAAGCAAAGCAAACCATATACAATGACAAAAGATTATATCAAAGAGTTGGATTTTATTCTTTTTTCATTGATCAATGAATATGAAAACATCAATGATGGGGTTAATTTTTATCAGGAGGAAGCCCCAAAAACAACCAAAGAAATGGTGACTGAAATGGTCATTGCAAAGTATGCTTTAAAGGAATGGGAGATCAATGTACTCTTTCATCATTTGTTGATTGACAAGTACATCATCAGTATTGACCCACTCACGATCTCATTGGAAGGCATTGTGTTTGAAGGGAGTGGCGGATATGCCGAAAAAAGTATGCAGGAAAAATTGGAAAGTGCCCGCATCAAAAAAATTGAAAGCGATTTGAAAAGGTATTCATATGGACTGATGGTGTTCACGGGTGTTGTAGCCATTGGCACCCTCATATCAGCCATTTATTTCTTTATTGAAATATGGAAGCATATGTAGCCAATCGAATCTTGATAATGCGCTGCTACAATCCTAAAATACTTGATTTCAAATTCAGTCAGTGGCTCATTTCTTTTTCAAAAAGAGGGTTGGTGACGAAAACCTTGTCGTTAAGCGTCAAGAGAAAGGCCTTCAATTTGATGCACTCGTCTGCGCTGATGCTAAAGAGGTTGGCATTGTAATGGTCCAATACCCTGTCGATGGTACTGAATCTTCCGTCATGCATGTAGGGCTTGGTATATCCAAGGTTTCTAAGGCTGGGCACCTTGAACCTGTAGAGGTCGCTGATGTTTCTGGTAACAACATATCGACCTGAATCCATCAACTCGTTGGGTGGAAGTTTTGTGTTTCTGAAACTGTTGTCGGTGAACAACGGCTCACTGTGGCAGGCATTGCATTTCTGTACAAAAACATCATAGCCATCTTTTTCAGCTGTGCTGAATGTGGCCTGGCCTCTCCTCACACTATCATATTTTGCTTCCTTGCTTACGGCCATCACCATGAATTGGGATAGGGCCTTCAACAACTGATCTTCAGTAGCTACAGCAGTGCCAAAAGCATCTTTGAACATGCTTCTATACATGCCTGATCTGTTAACTTTTTTGAGAATATTGGGCATTGTTTCCCCCATTTCAAGACTGTTCGTGAAAGGTTTTACAGGTTGTTGGTCCAGCTTGTCAACACTTCCATCCCACATGAAAGAATTGCTCCATGCAAGGTTCATGATGGGCGGTGCGTTTCTCCTGGTCAGGCTTCCATGCAGTCCATGGCTCAGGCTGTGATCAGGATGAGTAAAGGCGGAAGACTGCATGTGGCAGGAAGCACAGCTGGTTGAATTGTCAATGGATAAGGTTGAATCATAGAAAATCATTTTACCCAATTCAAATCCTGATTTGCTTACATGGTTTTTGCTGAAATCATAGGTAGTGGCCGGAAAAAAGTAGGGTGTTTTGAAGCCTGCGAATTGTTCAATCACCTCTTTGGAGCATGCTACCACCAGGAGCATCAATACAGCAGTGGCATATGTCTTGTACTTGCGCATGACCGAATTATCTGTTTAAAATTAATCAATAGATGCTATCCGATAGCTTAATTTTACGCCAAATTATTTCAGATGAAACAGTTTTTCTCTCTGCTGACCCTCGCCATCCTGGCTATTGCTTGTAGCCAGCCCCAGGCGGACAAGATATATATCAATGCAAAAATCTGGACCGGAGACAGCAGCAATCCAACGGCCTCTGTTATGGCCATCAAAGGGGATAAAATTGTTTATGTTGGCAATGATGCATCAACATATGCTGCAGCTGAGGTGATTGATCTTCAGGGAAAACGCTTGCTTCCGGGCTTCACCGACAACCATACCCATTTTCTTTCTGCCGGATATGGACTTGCCAGTGTACAGTTAAAAGATGCCATGACCCGTCAGGAATTCATCAACAGGATCAAGGATTTTTGCAGTGCCCAACCAGACTCAACATGGGTAATGGAAGGGAATTGGGACCATGAAAACTGGGGAGGTGAATTGCCCAGCAAAGAATGGATTGACTCCATAACCGGGAACCATCCCCTGTTCATCTCCAGGTATGATAACCACATGGCATTTGCCAATTCAAAAGCCATGGAGTTGGCTGGTATCAATGCATCAACTGTTTCTCCAGATGGAGGGGTAATGGTCAGAAATGCAAAAGGTGAGCCTACCGGCATTTTTAAGGATGCTGCCATGGGCCTGATCAATAAGGTTATCCCTGAACCTACAAAAGCCCAATTGAACCAATATTTTGATGCAGCTGCCCGGCATGCTGTAGAAAAGGGTGTAACCCATGTAAATGACATGAGTTCTTATGGTGGATGGAATGATTTGGAAACCTACCGAAGGGCTGCTGGTACAGACCGCATGATCCTTCGCATGTATTCGTTTGTGCCTTTGGCTACCTGGGAAAGGTTGGACAGTTTTGTCCATAAAAACGGAAGGGGTGATGATATGTTGAAATGGGGCGGCTTGAAGGGTTATGTTGATGGTTCCCTTGGATCTACCACTGCATGGTTTCATCAGCCCTATCTTGATGATCCCCATTCGCATGGCCTGAACATCACTGACACCAATCTCTTGAGGAAATGGGTAACATCGGCAGACAAGGCCGGAATGCATGTAGCCGTGCATGCCATCGGCGACAGGGCCAATGATTTTATCCTTTCTGTTTACGGGGAAGCAGCAAAGCTGAATGGCCCAAGGGACAGGCGTTTCAGGGTAGAGCATGCACAACATGTCAGCCAGGAGGCCATTGGGAATTTTGCAAAGCAAGGGGTTGTTGCCTCCATGCATCCCTATCATTTGTATGATGATGGTATTTGGGCTTCTAAAAGGCTTGATACCAGCAGGCTCAAAGGAACCTATGCCTTCAGGAGCATGCTTGACAAGGGCGTCAATGTCAGTTTTGGATCTGATTGGCCTGTTGCTCCTGTAGATCCTATGTATGGTATATTCAGTGCTGTTACCAGGATTACAGGGGATGGCAAAAATCCTGGAGGATGGTATCCGGCAGAAAAAATATCGGTTCAAGATGCCATCCGCGCCTATACCGCAGGCAATGCTTATGGATCTTTTCTTGATGGGAAGATTGGTATCCTGAAGGTAGGGGCTTATGCAGATTTTAGCGTGTTGGAAGAGGATATCTTGACCATTGCTCCGGAAAAAATTAAGGGGGTCAGGGTGCTCAGGACAATTGTTGGAGGAAAGCAGGTGTTCCTCAGAATGGATTAAGGTTTTCAAGTATAAATACGTTCAAATCCCCGTCAAAAACATTCATTTGAGGCAGTTTTAACTTTTCCGTCTCAAGATTGCAATATTGCAGACTAAGGATTCGTTAAATGATTTGCATGCCATCTTTGGTTTGCACAATCCGAATCCAATGAAACCTATCCTACTTAAGGATGCCAGACCCCGTTTTTGGGGAATGCTCCTGATCATGAACCTGATGGTACTCCTTTCCCAAGGGCAGGCAGTTTTCAACGCCAATTTCGAAGACATAAATTTTGTCGCAGCAAGAAAAGTACATAAAGTAGGTGCCAATGGCTCAGCTGTAGGCAATGTAACCCTTTATACAAATGTCATTACCATTGGAGGTCAAACTATTGATTGCATAGTCAGAACTGTAGCCATAACCAATGGAAGTTTTCTATTACCGTTAGGTTCCGCTGGTGGAACCATACCTTTTGATTACTCTTCTCCAACGGGTGCAATAGGCAACCAGGATCGATTTTTTTCTCCAACATTTATTTTCAACAGTGGTGGGGGAAGTTGTGATTTTGAATTTGAGTTTATCCTTGGAGGCAGTTATAACAACAGCACAAATAGCGGCACTCCAGTTATTCTGCAGAACGTACGGCTCAATACATATGATATTGATGGCAACGGAGGTGCCAACTCCAACCAATTCAATGAGTTTGGTGGATTCTCCAGTTTTACAGTAAGCAGAAGTACAAACATTAACAATTCCTATAACCCAACATCTGGGCTCACCAAGTTCCTATCTAAAACTACGAGCAACAATGGAAATGTAATAGATACCATATACCGGGTTCAGGTAGACTATGGTCAAATCAGTAAATTTAACATCAAGGTTGGATCCTTAGGGTCTGGACAAGCGTATTTTTTCCTTGATTTCGGGAGTGGGTCCACTTGGACAGGGGTTACCACAACCACCCCAGTGCTTGACCTCAATACAACTACCGCAGGCGTCGACAACCAAGTTACCATATGTGGCGATGCAAAGCGGTTGACCAATGGGGCAGGAGCCGGTAATATCAACCTGACAAACTCTTCAGGCAATGTTGACGAACTGATCATCAGCTACAGCACTGCATCCATTCTCAATGGAAATTTTGAGGCCTTCTATCCAAAAGGTTCCAATTCTACCGTGAATGACAGCATCAAGCTTGGCTTCAGCGGCAGCAGCAGCCAAAATTTTACACTCATTGGTATGTCCTTTGTGGTTCAAAAATCTGTTTCCGGTGGTATCAGTACCTTGAGATTTGCAAAATCTTCCGGAACACTTACGACAGCACAAACAGAAATGTTGCTTGACTCTTTGCATTATGTCAATACTGCTCAAAATCCTGACCTTGATAATAGAACTTTTAATGTGACTGTTCGCGAGGGCTCATTTACAACACCCAATACCAGGTTCATTCTCACTGAACTATGTGTATTAACGGTATTGCCCGTCCGCTGGATTGGGCTTCAGGTAAGGGCCAACAACAAGAACCAGGTTTTTGTGAATTGGCAAGTCGCTGATGAAGTAAACAACAAAGGGTACCATGTTGAAATGAGTTATGATGGCCAATACTGGATGGACCTTGGATACATTCCTGCCAAAACCCCCACCAACACTGAAGTGGCCTATGATTTCACTTTTTTGAAAAAAATGACAGGGCTGACTTATTTCAGGATCAAACAGTTGGATATTGATGGAAAGTTCGGTTACTCCTGGGTAAAGAAACTTGATATGGATGCACAGGATGATCCCTTTATCTGGCCTAACCCTGTTTCAAATGCATTCAACATCATGTCCAAGGACAGCAACGCAAAGATTCAGGTGTTGAACCTTGGGGGCAAGGTTGCCATGACAATCCCACTCAAAACTGGTGTCAATCGGGTTGATGTCAGTAATTTGGCAAAGAGCATTTATACAATAAGGTATACAATGGATGATGGTGAAGTTAAAATGCTTCGAATGATCAAGCAATAGGGATCCTGTTGGTGTCATGCATTGACTGCATTCATACTACATCAAGAAGGGAGATCTTGCCAGAAAATCCTTAATTTGGCATCTAACCCTTATGTTCAATCAGATGCGATTATTCCTGCTATTGCCTTTTCTATTGATAACCTTGTTCTCTTTTTCACAGAGCAGTACAGGAACCATCAGTGGAACCATCGTTGATTCTCTTTCCGGCACACCACTTGCAGCTGCTACAGTGCAATATTTCAGGGAAGGAAAAGGTGCAAGCATCAATGGGGTGGTTGCCGATGAAAAAGGAAAATTTTCTTTTAGCGTCCCCAAGGGCAATTATCAACTGCGCATTGCCTACGCAGGATACAAAGAGTACCAGTCGAAGTGGATACCCATTGGCGATCAATCATCAACCAATCTTGGACTGATCAAGCTTTCCCTAGGAAAAAACACACTGGAGGAGATTGTTGTGCAGGCAGAAAAAAGTTCCATGCAATTATCATTGGATAAAAAAATATTCAATGTTGGGAAAGACCTGGCCAATGCAGGAGGGTCGGCGATGAATATTCTCATGAACATTCCTTCTGTTTCTGTAGACCCCGAAGGCAATGTAAAGCTTCGCGGAAGCGACAATGTAAGAATCTTAATCGATGGCAAACCTTCCGGATTGGTCAGTATCAAAGGTGGGAGTGGATTACAGAATCTTCAGGCCAGCATGGTAGACAAGGTCGAGCTCATCACCAATCCTTCTGCCCGTTATGAAGCCGAAGGCATGTCTGGCATCATCAACATTGTGCTTAAAAAAGACCGCAGGCAGGGTTTCAATGGTTCATTAGAAGTCATCACAGGCAATCCGGCCAATTTTGGTTTGGCCACCAACCTCAACTACAGGAAAAAAAACATCAACTTTTTTGTCAACTATGGACTTGCCTACCGGATGCAGCCCAGCAAGGGTAAGCTTTTTCAGGAAACCTATGCCAGGGATACCACCTTTATTTTCAAACAGAATGACAGGGTTAAGTTCAGGGGGCTCAACAACAATATAAGGGCTGGGTTGGATTATTTTTTCAACGAGAAGTCTGTGCTTACTGCCGCTTATCTTTACCGGAAAAGCCAGGGCAATCGCTTGCGTGATATTCGATATGACGACTACATCAACAACGAAAACAACCTGGTAGGATTTGTAAAAAGAACACAAGACGAGGATGAGGTTGAGCCCAACTCAGAAGTGACCGTTACCTATAAAAAAACATTTCAGCAGAAGGGCCATGAACTAACCACAGAGGTGAAGTACCTTGATTATTGGGAAAACTCCGATCAGGTATTTACAGAACGCCATTTCAAGCCCAATGCAACAGAAATTCTTTCAAAAAATATCCTGCAAACATCTGTCAACGACGAGTTTGAAAAGCAGTGGCTTTTTCAATTGGACTATGTTAAGCCTATCGGCAAGGAAGGAAAGTTTGAAACCGGCATCAGGAGCAGCTTCCGAAACATGGTCAATGATTTTATTGTTTCACAGCAAAACCTGACTGGTGGATTTGTGGCTCTTCCTGGTTTGGACAATGTTTTTGTTTATGATGAAAACATACATGGTGCATATGGCATCCTTGGCAACAAGACGAACAGGGTATCCTACCAGGCAGGCTTAAGGGCTGAATGGACAGATGTTACTACGACACTTGAAAAAACAAAGGAAAAAAATCCCCGCGATTATGTCAACCTTTTTCCCAGTGCGCACCTTACGTTTGATCTTGAAAAGGAGAATGGCATTCAGCTCAGCTATAGCAGAAGGGTGAGAAGACCATTCTATAACGACCTCAGCCCCTATGCCACTTTCTCTGATAGCAGAAATTTTTCTGCAGGCAATCCAGACCTTGATCCTGAGTTCAGCAATGCATATGAGATTGGTCATATCAAGAGTTTTGATAAAGGGGCATTTACATCATCCGTTTATTACAGAAGCACCAAGGGAAGGATTGAAAGGATCAGAACGGTCGATGGTATGGGCAATGCCATAACCAAGCCAGAAAACTTATTGTCGGAAACGGCATTTGGTCTGGAGTTTACCAGTGGTTATACCCCGTATAAATGGTGGAAGCTTGATTTCAATTTCAATTTTTTTCATGCCAATATCGACGGCAGCAATATTTTGCCCAATTATAAGACCACAACCTATAGCTGGTTCACCAGACAAACATCAAGGTTCAGCTTAAAGAAAAACCTGGACCTGCAATTGAGAATGAATTATGAGGCGCCACAGAAAACGGTTCAGGGTAGAAGAAAGTCTATGTTCTATACAGATTTTTCTTTGAGCAAAGATGTACTAAAAGAAAGGGGAACATTGAATTTCAATGTGCTTGACGTTTTTAATACAAGAAAGGCAAGGACTGTTTTTCAAGGCCAGAATTTTTACTTTGATGGGTATGGCCGATTCAACCCAAGACAGATCAACCTTACTTTCACCTACAGGATCAAGCAAGCAAAAGGAACGAAAACAGTCAAGATCATTCAGGAATAACGCTTACATCTATTTCCGCCCCAAAATTCATTTGCGCAATGTTCATGCGTTAAAGTATTTTTCTCTTTTTATGCATTGAACAATCAATCTCTGCAAAGCCTTTATCGACAAGGATTTTTATAAGTTACTGATTTTCATCATCCTGCATGAGTACTGCGGTCATGTTTATTGCCTGATGCTACCTATATTTTTGATTCAATAAAATCAAAGCTGATGCATCAATCAATTGCCAAGACAATTTTTATCTCAATACTTATGGTTATGTTAGGCTCTTGCGTCAGTACAAAAAATGTAGGTTATTTTGATAATGCAAGGGAAACAGAATATGCCAGTAATGTTGGAGTGGAAAATCCCATCCAGGCCAATGATATCCTTAGTATTTCAATCAGCAGTTTGAATCCGGAGGCCTCTGCAGTTTTCAATACAACCAACAGTCAATCAAATAACATCAACACCTCTAATGGCAATGTTATACAGCCAAGCGGATATCTTGTAAATGATGAAGGGTTTATTCAATTACCCATGCTTGGAAGCATCCAATCCGCAGGATTAACCAAGAAGGAGTTGAAAGAAAAAATAACCAATACAATTGTTGAAAAAAAACTCCTTGTAGATCCTATTGTCAGTATTCGTCATTTGAATTTTGAGGTTACAGTCATTGGTGAAGTGGGTCGTCCTATGGTTATCCCCGTTCCCAATGAAAAAATCTCATTGCTCACAGCACTTGGTCAAGCAGGGGATATTACAGTGTATGGAAAAAAAGACAATGTATTGGTCATTCGGGAAACCAGTGGCAAAAAAATGGTCAAACGGATAAATCTCAATACTGCTGACTTTTTGAATTCTTCTTATTACTACCTCAAGCCCAATGATATCGTATATGTTGAGCCCAACAAGAACAAACTTGCCAGTGTCAGCCGGGGAAGACAGTTGCTTCCTGGTTTGCTTTCCGGCTTATCGGTTGTAGTTATTGTACTTGATAGAATATTTTAATCAGATGAACATCCATCACGATAATATGCAAGCAACCAATGAAACATTGTTCAGCAAATTGCTGGCGAAGTATATTCCCTATTGGCCAATGTTCCTGGTACTGGCCATATTATCATTTGGGGCTGCATGGGCCTATACCAAGATTACTCCCAAAAAATACCAGTCTACTGCATCATTGATCATCAAAGATGAGAAAAAAGGAAATGACGATTCAAGGATAATGGAGTCACTTAACTTGATGGGTTCAAAGAAAATCATCGAAAATGAAATAGAGGTTTTAAAATCAAGACCAGTGATAGAGAATGTGGTAAAAAGCTTCCGATTGTATACACCTGTTTACCTAGAAGAAGGCTTTCTCGACCAATATTTATATGAGAACGCCCCATTGACAATAGAATCACTGGAGCCCCAAAAGTTAAAAAGCAGTGCGGAAAAGTTATACTTGCAGCTGGATGCCCAAGACAAGAAAACGATCATTATCAATGGTAAAAAGGCAGGATTTTACGGGGCATGGTTGACTACTGATTATGGTATTTTACGCTTTAATATTACTAAACCTTCTGAATTGATGGACCCTGGAAAAAAGTACTTTTTCCAGGTTATAGGCATTCCTTTGAAAACAAAGATTATTCTGGATAACCTGAAAGTCTCTTCGGCGAACAAGCTTTCCAGTGTTATAGAATTGAAGTACAATGATTTCACACCGAAACTCGCTCAAGACATACTGGATCAGGTTATTTTGTCCTACAATGCTGCGGCTATCAGTGAGAAAAATACCTTGGCAAAAAGCACACTAGCTTTTATTGAACAACGGTTGAATGTTGTAGGTGCTCAATTAAGCGGCATAGAGCAACAAATCCAACAATACAAAGCCAACTCAGGAGCCTTTGATATCAGTACACAGGGTCAGCTTTTTTTGCAAAACGTCAGTTCTAATGATCAAAAACTCAGTGAGATCAATGTTCAACTTTCAGTAATCAATGATCTTCAAGGCCAATTGGAAAGCAGCACCTATCTGTCTGTAAATCATACTGTTTTGTTGGGTAATGTAGACCCAATTCTAACACAGATGATAGGCAGTTTGAATGCTGCTGAATTGGAAAGGGAGAAGCTGAAAAAAACCGTTGCAGAAAACAATCCAATGTTGATTTCAATTTCCGATCAGATTTTAAAAATCAAGGAGAATATCAATAATAACATCAGGGATCAACGCAGAAATCTGGAGGCTACAAAGAGCAATCTCTTTGCGACCAATACCAACTATAATAATTTGTTACACGACATCCCTGTCAAAGAAAGGGCCTTGCTTGAAATCAGCAGAGAGCAGAACATCAAAAGTGGGATATATTCATTTTTACTTCAAAAGCGTGAAGAGAGTGAACTTTCTTTCGTTTCTAATATCGCTGAAAGCCGCATCATCAATCATGCGCAGGCATTGAATAACCCCGTCAGTCCCAATCTAATGATTGTGTTTGGCATGGCACTCTGTGCGGTTTTTGGTATCCCGGTTACATTGATTGGGGTAAAAGAAACACTTTCCTCAACCATTTTGTACAGGGCGGAGATAGAATCCATGGTCAACGTTCCAATCATTGGAGAAATTGAGTACCATAAAAAATCGAAGCCTTTTGCTATTGAAACCGGTAAACGAAGTTTGGCTGCAGAGGAGTTCAGAAGATTGCGGTATGCCATAAAGGATATTCTGAATAATGCAGGCAATAAAAACCTGCTCATTACCTCAAGCATTAGCGGTGAGGGGAAGAGTTATATTGCTACAAATTTGGCCATCAGTTTTTCACTTACTGGTAAAAAAGTTTTACTTGTTGATTTTGATTTGCACAATTCTTCACTCGGAAAGATTTTCGACAGTGCCGACCTGAAGGGTGTGACTGATATTTTATTGGGAAGTACAGCGATTGATCAATTGGTAAAGCATGTTCCCGGGTATGAGAATCTCTATTTCTTACCAGCTGGGTCGATACATGACGAGCCCTCAGGAATTCTTGAAAATCAACGCACCATGGAACTGTTCACATTTTTGGAAAGTAAATATGATCTCATCATCATAGATTCTCCACCTGTTGCACTTGTAACCGATGCCCATTTTCTCACCAATCTTTGTGCAGCTACCATTTATGCAGTAAGGCATGGATTTACGCCAAAATCACTTTTAAAGCGATTTGAAACAAACAATGCCATTCATCCATTGGTCAACCCTATGATTGTTTTCAATGGTGTCAAAACAAGGGGATTTGCTGGTACAGATAATGGCTACGGCTATGGGTACAAGTATGGATATGGAAGAGAGAAGTCAATAGCCAGATAGTTACTGGCAAATGCAAGTATAAAGTTAATGATCAACCAGGGTAAGCTGAATGTTCAATGTGGGTGAACACGGCGAAGCCGTATAAACAACCCTGGCTTCATTGCAACAACTATATTTTTTAACACTTTAATCCGATTGGTATGAAAAACAACTGGTACGTGCTTTACACCAAGTCAAGATGTGAAAAGAAAGTTGCCGACTTTCTCACAAAAAGAAATGTTGAGAATTATTGTCCGCTTAACAGGGTCTACAGGCAATGGTCTGACAGAAGAAAAATGGTTACGGCACCATTGTTCAACTCTTATGTTTTCATTCATACCTGTGAAGAGGAATTGAATTCAATTAAACAACTCACCAGTAATATAGTAAACGTGGTTTATTGGTTGGGCAAGCCTGCAGTCATCAGAAATGAGGAGATTGAACAAATCAGGTATTTTCTCAATGAATACTCAAATATTACGATTGAGAAACAGCCGGTTCGCATGAATGAGATGGTTAGGATAGTTAAAGGGCCATTTAGCAACTTAGAGGGAACAGTTGCTGCGATCAAGAACAATATGCTTGTTTTATTCCTGCCTTCTTTAGGGTACAAGATGATGGCGGAAGTAAGCGCTTCCAATATCGAAATATTGCATCATGGGTTTAGTAAAGAATTAGACTATGCATCCGGTGCAAAAACTATCCCAGTTCTCAACTGAATTCACATTTACTCAACCATTCGTTTTCTAGACCATGAGGATGACCGCCCGAAATATATTGACTTATCTCTATGCTAACTATTTGCTGTTGCGGGGAGATGTACATAAAGCCATAGCCCAATTGAAAAATGGCCATTATATTTTATCCATCTATTTTCATGACCCTTCCAAGCCATTGTTTGGAAAGTGCATGAAGTGGCTTAATGAACAAGGAATATTTTTTATCGACTTGAATACATTGCATGATATTGCCAAAGGGAATATGCCTTTTCCCAAAGGTGCAGTGGTGCTAACTGTTGATGATGGCTGGAAAACAAATAAGACAAACATCGTAGAAATGGCACATCAACAGAATATCCCGGTTGCAATTTTTGTTACCACCGAACCGGTTTTGGTGGGGAATGGTTATTGGTGGTCTTATGTCAAACTAGCAAACAAAACAGGATACCTTAACATTACTCCCGAACAGGTAAAATTGATGGAGAATAAATCCCGGCTAGAACTGATTGTAAAATTAAAAGACAGGTTTTGTGTCGGACGAGAAGCGATGACGGTAGATGAACTCCAGGAGATAGAAAAAACAGGAAAGATCATCATTGGCAGCCATACTGTAACGCATCCAATTTTATCAAGGTGCACAGATGAGGAAGTATATATGGAGATATGTCATTCCAAACAACAGTTAGAAGACATCCTCAAGCATGAGATCAACGGCTTTGCTTACCCGAATGGCGACTTCAGTGAAAGGGAAATCAAGATGGTTGAACGCGCAGGATATCATCTGGCATTTACAACCAAGCCTACTTATTTGACCTCAGAAAATATCAAGGATAAATATATGCTCCCCCGATTTGAAGTGTTGAAGGATGTCTCCTTTGCTGAGAACATCTGTAGAATGAGTGGTGTTTGGTTTAGAAAAAATAATGCATAGCGCATGACTTCTACAATTATAATGTTTTTAGCCTTGGCAGTGCTTATGCTTTTCTTTTATGCCATGCTATTTACTAAGGAGGACAATAACAAGTCTTATTTAAAATTTATCTTTATCGCATATCCATTCTTGGGTATAGATTTATTGCCAAGTATTATTTCTACAACATTATTTGTATTTATCACTTTAATTTTTCTTGTTTTTTTTCATAAGCGCAATCCAATAAAACATACAGGTTCTTTCCCCTATTTTTATTTGTTTCTGTTTTTGCTATTATCAATAGGTGTTGGTCTTTTTTTGTCGCCTGATTTATCCAAAGATACCATTACCGATTTCGTTCAGCTTCTGGCAGTTTTCTTTTTCGCTAAGGTTTTGATTGATGAAGTTTTACTAGATCTTAGTTTTCGAACAACCATTCTCCAGTGTATGAAAATCACTTTGATGTTTTCATTTATTTTTCTGGTATTTCAATTCATATTCGGCCCTTCCTTCTCATTTGCTAAATCTCAAAATATAAATGTAGCAGGCGGAATTTCGATACGGTATCCAAGTTTTTTCCAAGACCCACAAAAATATGCACAATACCTTTCTGCATCGAGTATGTTGATGTTGTTGCTCCCTGGCAATTTCAAGGGAAAGACATCCCAGTTTGGTTTGATACTTTGTGGTGTTTCAGTAATCGCCCTTCTTTTTACAGGAGGGCGAGCAGCTTTAGGAGGTTGGTTAATTGGGCTATTGATTGTCATTGTTTTGGGTAATGCTCAATACAGAGCGGCAATTGTTTCTGTTGTAATTCTTATTTCACTATTTATTTACAATTTTTCTGATGCCATTCCTATATTCAATAGAGCAGACCTGGCTGATTCTTATGCTTTTCGATATGCCATTTGGCAAGATGCTTTTGCCATATTCCAAGACCATCCATTTTTTGGAATAGGCCTGGGTAACTATGCCAATTATGTTTCAGTTCATAATCCTGACCAGTATTGGATCAGCGATAATGAAGTTACAGTATATGATCATCCTGAGAGTGGCTACCTTAAACTGCTGACTGAGTTTGGCACTGTTGGATTTCTTGTCGTCATGTTTTTTATTCTAAAACCAATTTATGAAGGCATAGCAATGTATTTTAAGACCAAAGACTTAAGCTTGCTAATCTTGGTCTCTTCTATTGCTACGTGGATGATAGGATTTTATACTGTCTATTCTTTTGGAGACATCAGGATCAAATTGTTAATTGTTTCTATTGTGTGCATGCTTATTGCTTCTTCAAAAGATAATTATGGATATACCAAGAACACAGAAATTATCTAAAGTATCGAACTTTTTCAAAGGAAAGCTTATTGGAAATTCATTTTGGGCCATTTTGTCCAGTGTGTTCCAGAATATCATATTCAGCTTTTTTTTTATAGTCATTGCCCGCAGATATAATTCGTCTGATTTTTCCAGTTATATCATTGCCAATACACTATACGGAATGATTTTGTCATTTTCATCTCTTGGGCTCTCGCAATGGTTTATCAGGGAAATCTCTTACAATAAATTAGATCAAGAAATTATTCCCCGCTTTTTTAAGATTCAGTTACTCGCAGGAATATTTTTCTATCTTATCAACGTCTTCCTTTCTTTCGCATTGTACAGTTCAGACCTAGTTAGAAATATTTCCCTTTTATTGGGGATCAACATCATTTTTGATAATATCATCTATGTTTTTAAAACAATCAATATTTCAAGGTATGAACAGAAAAGATCATTTGTACTTACCTCACTTGAGGCTTTTGTGAAATTTATTTTAGCTGCTTTTCTAATTTATCTTGATATCAGCATTATTACTGTAATTATTTTACTTGTCATTTTCCGCATTTTCACCCTGTACACTTTTTTTAGATTTGGCTTGACAGACAGAACTTATTTTTCACATTTTTGGAAAGGATCTTTACACCTAAGAGAGATAGGTAATTTGCTTAAAAAGAATATCTATTTTATTGTCATTGGCAGTTTTTCAGTTGTTTATTGGTCTACAGGCAGTTTACTCGTCTCAAAAATGCTTCAGTTTGAAAGTGTAGCCGACTATGAAATCTCATTTAAATTGTTTTCAATGGCAGAGATTATACCTGTTATGGTTTCTGCTTCCGTATTTCCTATTTTAGTTGAGAAAGGGAAAACAGATCCACGGGAAAGAAATCGATTCTTCAGAAAAGTTTTTCTGGCGTACACATTTTATGGACTCCTTGTATTCACTTTTGTCTATTCGTATGCTGGATTCCTGATTCCATTTTTATTTGGTGAGAAATATATCCATACAGCTCCCAATTGTATACAAATGTTTTGGACAATTATTATTTTCCCTACTGCTTTACTCCAGGCTAATCTTCTCATAGCCATGCACATGGAGAAAACCGACATGTGGTTGAATATTTCAAGCCTTGCTATAAATTTTCTCATTGCTTTTTTTGGTCTGATGATGTTTAAAGACATTGCGGTTGTCAATTATGCAATATTTATTTCATTCCTCTTTTTTCACATTTCACAAGATTTTATTTTGGTGCAAAGTGGAATTCATAAGCAGTCAGATGCAGTATTATTTTATACATCATCTGTTTTTTTGTTGTTGGCTTATCATTTTTTATCCACTCTTTTTTCTTCCTTTTATTTCTTTTTTCTTTTCTGGTTGGTTTTTGCTTTGGTTACACTTGTTTATATAAAAGCATTTCACAGAGAAAAGTTCATTACTGTATAGCACATCTACTATTCTTTACTACCACATCATTTATTCAATTTCAAGTTTATGACAAGACGCCGGGTGCTATACTATGTTCATACTTATTTTCTTGATAGTTGCCTTGAAACACTTCAGTCCATCAAGGACCATGTTGATATTGATGTTATGATTGAGGTTTCTCCGGATTCCCGAAAAAGTACAATTTTTGAGTTGTCTGATACAACAAAGTACAATCGGTTGGAAAAACTGGAACAAATTTTATCTCCTGAAAAATGGGCACTATTCCAACCATATTTTAAGAATATCTCCTCTGTAGAAGTTCTTTTCTTTAAAGGCAAAAGCATGCTTGGTATTGACAGCATCATGGGAGGATTACACCTGGGGCGACTGATACGTTCACGAAAGTATGATGTCGTACATTTTGATACTGCTTCAGGACGAGCCATTTCTTCCTTGTTCTTTCTTAAAAAAAAACAAATGGTTTTGACCATCCATGACCCTGTTCCACATGTAGGCGAAGAATCATTCATTTTAGATTTGGTTCATTTCTTCTACAAGCGACAAGCAATGTCTATATCATTCTACTCATCTTATTCCTCAGGATTATATAAAAAATTTAATAAGCATGTCAAATCAAAGCTCAATCAATTGCGCTTACAACCCTATTCATTTATAGCTCAAATCAAGCCATCATCTTTTCCTGATAATCCTTTCATTCTTTTTTTTGGTCAGCTATCCTACTACAAGGGAATAGACCTTCTTCTTGAGGCTATCCCCAAGGTTTTAAATGACTATCCCAACGAACATTTTGTCATCGCAGGAAAATCGAATGGTTTCAATCTCGACAAAAAGTTTCTTGACCAGTATCCTCACCATATAACTTTTATTGATGAATACTTGTCAATAGAAAAACTTTCCCAATTGATACATTCTTCAAAATTTGTTGTTTGTCCTTACCGTGAAGCTACCCAAAGCGGGGTATTGATGACAGCTTTTGCCATGGGTAAGTCAGTATTGGCTACAAAAATTGGAGCTTTTCCTGAATACATCTCCAATGGAATCAATGGTATGCTCACCAATGCTGAGCCCCGATCTATTGCTACTGGAATTATTTCCATGCTTCATTTTAACCAATACTTGGTGATGGAACAAAACATAGCAGCTGATCACTCGAAATCAGCATTTAATCACAATACTGATACATTGATGCATGCTTATCATGCTGTTTAAAAACAACGATCAATATGTTGAGTAATATCATCAAGGCTGATTTGTTGCGGTATAAGGGGGAAACAGTTTCAGGTAAATTTCTACCTTCCTTGTTCATTCCTGGATTCAGGTATACTTTTTTTCTTAGAAAGTCACACCAAAACAAAAAGCGTTCCTTATTTGGCTTCATTTATAGAATATTTCTCCAAATTGATGCTCATTTATATGGTTTCCAAATTCCTCCTTCGACCCTGATTGGTAAAGGATTATATATCGGTCACTGGGGAACAATTGTTATCAATGGTAAAACAACCATCGGCGACTTCTGCAATCTCTCTCCTGGAGTAACCATTGGTCAGACAAACCGCGGTAAAAACAAAGGGGTACCAACAATTGGTAACCGGGTATGGATTGGAACCAATGCAGTCATCGTAGGCAATATCCATATTGGCGATAACGTAATGATAGCCCCAAATGCTTTTGTTAATGTTTCTGTGCCATCGAACAGTTTGGTTGTTGGAAATCCAGCAGTTGTTATGCCAAGAGAAGATGCCACCGATGGGTATATCAATTTTACAAATACTGACTAATTATCATGATGAATCCCAAATCAATTGCCTTTATCATTCATGGGTTACCCATGGGGGGAGCAGAGAAATTTCTGATCAGCATTGTTAATCATTTGTTCGATATCAAATATGATCCCTTGGTCATACTGCTCAGTAATGATGACACTTTGGCCAATGAAATCAATGAACGGATACCTGTCATCAAAGTATTAAAAAAATCCCGCTATGATCTTGCTATTTCCAGACGGATTAAACAACAAATCATTGCCTACGGAGCCCAAAAAATATTTTGTGTGAATCCTTACTCCTATTTTCTCACCAAACTATCTTTCATCTTTGAGCACCATTACCAAATATTTCTTTCTCCACATACTACAAAACCATTCTCCTTTTATAACTGGTTCCAAACTTTTGTTTATTACAGATTAATTGGGAGAAATGACACATTGGTATATCTATGCAACAAGCAACAAGAGTATTTAACAAAAAAATATTACCTGCCAGATTGTGAGCAAGCTGTTATATACAATGGCATAAATACTGAAGCATTCAATCCTATTCTTTTTAAAGGAATGGACCGAGACAGCATAAGGGCCACTTTTTCAATTGATCATGATGATAAAATGATTCTCCTGGTTGCAAGAATCAATCCCGAAAAGCGACATACGGATGCATTAAACGCTTTGTCAATTATTCATAAGAAGAGGGGTGTAATTAAGCCGCATCTCATGATTGTTGGATCCGGGAATATTCAATTGTCAGAAAAGCTCAAAACGCTTACATCTTCCTTAGGATTGGATGGTTATGTTCATTTTGTAGGCAATCATTCGGATGTCAGGATTTTTTATTTTATCGCTGATATTTTTACACTTACATCAGAAAGTGAAACCTTCTCAATTGCTGCCCTGGAAGCTATGGCTTTTGGTCTCCCATGTGCGTTGACAGATGTTGGCGGTGCCAGGGAAATGATTGTTGAAGATTGGAATGGCACACTTGCTGATCCATTGGATCCCGAATCAATTGCAAAAGCATGGTTGAATGCATTAAAGAATAATCATAATGCGTTTTCAATCAGGGAACATGTAGAAAGATACTTCTCACTTCCCTCTATGTTGAATCAATATGTTCATTTATTGTCTCAGCCCATTACTCGCTAACCACTATACAGCTATTTTATTTTTTTTTCCTCTTGTTGATCTCATTTACATCATAATACTTCACATTGAATTTCAAGCATGTTTTGTTTATAGGCCCTCAGAACGAAAAGGGCGGAATTGGTGCTGTGCTGCAAACCTATAGCAGTGAAATGGAGGGGTTTCAATTAATTTCTACCTATCCATCTGCTGCTAATGTCAACAAGGAATTGTATTTCTTTAAGCAATTTTTCAACATATTTAAATTGTTGATAACGGATGAAGAGATCAAAATTCTACACATTCATTGTGCATCGAGGGGAAGTTTCATGCGTAAATCTTTGGTTGCTCTATTGGGAAAATCATTAGGAAAAAAAACAATCATGCATATACATGGAGGTTTGTTTCACAAGTTTTACCAGTCATCTTTATTCATGACATTTTTGGTACGATTCATCCTGCGTTCATGTGATCGTGTCATTTGTCTAACCGCTGATTGGCGTCAAAGATTTCATGAAGAGTTAAATCTAAACAACCTTTCTGTATTGCTCAATCCAGTCAAGGCCTTTCCATTTAAACCATTACACGTTCACGCTGATGCTATTTCATTGTTGTTTTTGGGTACAATAACCGAGAACAAAGGCATTTTTGAATTGGTTGATTATCTTCAAAACAACACATTTTATTTACAACGCAAAATTAAGTTGACCATCTGTGGTGAAGGTGAATCAAACAGACTTATTTCGCTACTCAATAGGGAAAATTGTATTGGTAATATATTCTTTGCAGGATGGGTCAATGGTTTGCAAAAAGAGGTATTGATTGGTGATACTGACATTTTCATCTTGCCCTCTCATTATGAAGGTCTACCCATGGCGATTCTTGAGGCCATGTCTGCTGGAAAGCCCATCATTTCAACATCAGTAGGCGGAATTCCTTCGGTTGTTCAACCACAACACAATGGATGGTTGATTGAACCTGGGCAGATCAATCAACTTGATGCTGTGCTTGATCAGATTTTTAAAGAACCTGCTCTCATTACTCAATTTGGTCTTAATGCCTTTGTAGATGCAAAACAGTTCCATGTACAATCCATTGTTTCGGAGCTAAATACCATATACAACACACTGATCACAACCGACTGATTTTATATTTTTTAACTATTCAAATCATCTGAAATGAAGATTTTTGGACAAATGCGTTTTTGGATTATTGATACATTAAGGGGAACCAATATTGTGGCAACACTTAAAAAACTGAGAGCTGAGCAGTATCTCGATAACAAGACGCTTGCCCATTTGTCTCGTTCAAATTATGAAAATTTCATTGAAACAGCAATCCCTGCTACCCAGTACTATTCTAATTTGGGAGCCAGTATTGCATCATCCATCTTAACAAAAGATATTATCAGAAAAAATACTCCAGCCTTCTTTTCCAAACGTTTCACCAAAAAATCATTTGCAAAAGGTACTGGCGGCTCTACTGGAGCACCACTTGTTTACTATACAACCAATGAAGCACAATCATTCATGTGGGCAGGCATACTGTTATCATGGGAAACATTGGGATATCAGTTGGGTGATAAGGTTGCATTTGTTTCAGGAACTTCATTGGGAAAAAATGATCTTAAGCATGTTGTCTTTCATAAACTATTGAATGTTACTACATACTCAGCTTACCATTTGAATGATACAGATATCGATTCTTACCTGACCCGTATCTATAAGTCAAAAACAAAACTCATATACGGGTATGCTACGGCTATCAATTGCATAGCGGAATATATCTTGAGAAACCAATCTACCTATACCTTTCCAGATCTAAAGGGCGTCGTTTCCACTGCCGAAATATTGAGTGAAAAACACAGGGATAATATCGAACGTGCTTTTAATGTAAAAGTTCACAACCAATATGGCTGCAATGAAGCAGCAATTTCTTCCTTCGAGTGTGATTTTGGCAATCTTCATTATATCAATTCTGCAACAAAAATCGAATTTGACAATGATGGTAATGTTTTGGCTACGAATCTTGTCAACAAAGCCTTTCCTATGGTTCGATATTTTACAGGAGATAAGTTTGAAATTGTAGAAAATGTTTCCTGCCCATGTAAAAGGGGTTATCCCATCATTGAGAATTTTATGGGAAGGACCTGTGATTTGGTTATTGACAAGCAGAATAAAGTGATGCATTCTGCATTTTTCAATGTTCTGTTCCGCGACAATAAGCATATAGAACAGTTTCAAGTACTTTTCAATGACAAAAAGCTCACCATCTATCTCCAATTGGATAAAAATGATCTCCCCAGAGAAACATTTACCCATTATCTGGACGTCCTCAAAAGCCTTTTAGATTTTGATGATTATGCAATAGAAATCAATACACCATTCTTATCAGCTGAAAATGCCAAACACCGTTATGTTATCAATACTTCCATCGCATCAGCTACTCCTGCCTAACAATCTCATCATTTAATTCTTGTTCATGAACATCTGGTTTGATATTTCTAATTCACCCCATATCAATATGTTTTACGCGTTGATATCTCAGTTGGAGCATGAAGGACATACAGTCTTTATCACTTCAAGGCCCTTGGCCAATACCCTGGCCTTGCTGGATCAGAAAGCTATGACACATCATGTTGTTGGGAAACACTATGGTAAGCACATGCTTGGTAAAATTGTTGGATATCCGATCAGGGTTTTTCAACTCTGGCATTATTTAAAGGATAAACAGATAGATCTTGCTGTATCCCAAAGTTCCTTTCATTCCCCTTTGGTAGCTCAACTGTTGGGCGTTCCCTCCATTTATACAAATGATAATGAACATGCCTTGGGCAATCTTCCAAGTTTTTTTTCTGCTACAAAAATCCTGTTGCCAGAGCGATTCATTTTAACAGGGCTCTCCAAGGCTTCGATTATACGCAAAAAAATCAGCTATTACCCTGGTGTCAAGGAAGGTATTTATCTCTGGAGAATGTCTAAATCAAACAAGTTGAGGGATTTTTCAACCAAGCCCTCACACCTTAAACTTTATATCCGTCCAGAACCTTCCACGGCCCAATACTACAATGGCAAGCAAAATTTTTTAGATGATCTCATCAATGATTTGTCAACGCAGTTTAACATTTTTATTTTGCCCCGATCACAAGAACAAGCCAATCATTATTTAAGCAAAGCATTCAAGAATATTTCTGTTGCGGAAAAGCCAATTTCATTTGAAGATATAGCCAATGATTGTGACTTATTCATTGGTGCAGGAGGTTCTATGACTAGAGAGTTGGCCATGATTGGTATACCTACTATTTCTGTATATCAAGGCGAATTGCTTGAAGTAGACAAATTGCTTATCGAACATGATCTCATGCTACATGCCAACACCATTTCATCTAAAGAAGTTATCTCCTTATCACAGCAGTTACCCTTGGCAAATCATGAAAATACCCTCATGCGCAAAGGAAAATTGGCCTATGAGGTACTGTACAATACAATCATTAACACCAACAAAAGAGTAATCGCATGAAGAAAATCGGATTAATTGGCGCTGGGAAAATGGGCATTTCACATCTTGCCATTTTGGGGGCTCACCCTGACGTAGAAGTTATTGGTGTTGCTGACACTTCAACAATTGTAACAGATGTTTTGAAGCGTCATACTTCATTTGATGTCTACTCAGATTACCTGGATATGATCAATGAAAAAAAACCAGATGCAGTGTTTGTATCAGTACCTACCAAGTACCACGAGCCCATTGTTCAAAAGTTATTGGATCGCAATATCAACGTATTTGTTGAAAAGCCTTTTAGCCTGAATGCTGATAATGGACAAAAATTAATGGAGTCTTCCAGACAAAAGAATCTTTTCAATCAGGTAGGCTACCATAATAAATTTATAGGAACCTTTATGGAAGCCAAAAGAATTATTGATTCAGGCAGCTTGGGAAAATTGCAATTGTTTTCTGGCAACATGAATGGTCCTGTTGTTACCAAAGCAAAAGAGCAAACCTGGCGTTCAAAACCTGAAGAGGGAGGTGGTTGTTTGATGGATTATGCAGCCCATCTCATTGATTTAATCAATTATCTCATAGCACCAATTACTTCTGTTCATGGGGCTGATTTGATGTCTTTTTATTCCGCTTCTGTTGAAGATGCAGTTTCCTGTTTGTTAGAGACTAAAAACGGCGTACATGGTACGATACATGTCAATTGGAGTGATGAAACATTCCGGAAAATGTCAACCTGCATCACCATATTAGGGTCAAAAGGTAAACTGACTGTAGATTCAACTGAGCTTAAAGTATATTTCAAGGAACCACAAAGCATTGGAAATTATGCAAAAGGTTGGAATGTAAGACATATCAATGCGTTATCACCTCATGTTGAATTTTATCTCCGAGGAGAAGAATATTCTTTGCAAATTGATCACTTCATCAATGTTCTTGAAGGAAGGGCACCCAATGATATCAATACATTTGAATCTGCACTCCAAACAGATAAAGTTATTCAACAAATCAAGAACCATAAAATGAACGCATTATGAACAGGATATTATTTGGAGATAATCAATTTTTCGGAGTTAATCATGTTTCTGATGAAAAATCGAGGCAACAATCTATGCGCTTCAAGGAGGATGTATCCATTTTACAAACGATTGACATTGCCATTGACGAGGGCTGCAACACTTTCATGTGTACCACCCACGACAGGATGTCGAACATTGCAAATTTGATCAGAAATGATGCAGAAAAGTACAGTGATTTTCAGATTTATCCATGTCTTCCATATGCCCATAAATATGCCAATGCCGTAACAGAACTCGGTATAATGGGTACAATCAAGCAATATGTTCCTGGTAATTTCATCGGATCACTTTTCAAAGGCGGATACGCGCTGGTTTCAAAAGATCATATAAAAATGATGGAGCTGATGATTGATGCTGAGTTGAAAATGTTCCGGGGTATTTCTACCCCGGTAATCTTTCTGCAGAATGTAGTCACAGATTTATTGCTTGGTTTGGGTATGAAAGATTTGCTTAAAGCATTTGATGAATACATACGGAAGAAGTACAATGCAGAACCTGGGTACATAACCATGAACATGCCCAAGCTTGTAGACACACTTGCCGGTCAGGGGATATACCGCCCCATTGTTTGTTCCTCCATTAATTACGAGGGCTTTAGGATGTCAGGGGGGATAGGGTTGTATGAACAGGTATTAAAGTCTGGTAGGGTAAGAGCCATTGCTATGCAGGTTTTTTCTGGCGGGGCCACCTCGCCTGAAAAAGCATTGGAATATGTCTGTTCCCTTCCAAATGTTGAGTCAATCCTATTTGGCGCCTCCTCTAAAGAGAACATTCATCATACCGTTGCCTTGATCAATCATTACGATAAGAAATATCACTACAAAACAGCGTAGGCATTCATCTTTAAATTCTATTTTATGTTGATAACTATCGTAGCAGGAGCAAGGCCTAATTTTATGAAAATTGCCCCCATCATAAAGGCCATTAAAAAAAGCCAGGCACAAGGTAAAAATATTCATTTTCGTATCGTTCACACAGGCCAACATTTTGATGCAAGGATGAGCAGTGATATATTCAAGCAACTTGATATTCCTGAACCTGACAATAACCTGGGTGCTGGCGGCGGGTCACAGGCACAGCAGACTGCTTCCATCATGGTTGGTTTTGAATCTGAATTACTGGCACACAAGCCAGATCTTGTGTTGGTTGTTGGCGATGTTACTTCATCCATGGCCTGTACAATTGTAGCCAAAAAGATGCAAATTGATGTAGTGCATGTTGAAGCTGGTATCAGATCAGGTGATATGCATATGCCTGAAGAAATCAACAGGATATTGACGGATTCTGTTTGCGACCATTTCTTTACTACTTCACAGCACGCATCTGATAATTTAAAAACCATTGGAATTCCTTCCAATAAAATTCATTTTGTTGGGAATACAATGATTGATACACTGCTTCAAAACATCGATAAGATCAAATCTCCCTTAGATGATGCAGTTTCATCAATTGAAAAAGGAGCCTATCTTTTGTTAACCCTTCACAGGCCTTCCAATGTTGATGATCCAATAAAATTGCAAAGAATTCTTTCGGCAATTATCTCCAGCAGATCCAGTCTCCCTATTGTATTTCCAGTACATCCACGCACGAGAAAAGTCCTGGATAAGATACAATTCAATCCCAAGGAATTGATTTTGTTGGAGCCCCAGCCTTATCTAGAGTTCATTTACCTGATTAAAAATGCAAAAGGTATCATTACCGATTCAGGTGGAATTACGGAGGAAGCGACTGTTTTGAATATTCCATGTATTACCATGCGCGATTCTACGGAAAGGCCTGAAACTGTTTTGGACGGTACCAACGAATTGGTGGGAGATGATCTTTTCTTGCTCTCGAAACTCATCCATAAAATGGTGATTGGAAACTGGAAAACAGGAATAATACCAGATTTGTGGGATGGAAAGACTTCAGAACGCATCGTAGATGTCTTGTTCCAGCATTATTCAACTCCAAACTCTGCTACTCTTGTGCACTGAACATTGATGAAAAACCCGACCCATGAACACCGAATTCAGAAAATCACTTAGAACCATTTTAGTCTTGATGGATCTTGTGGTCCTCAATTCAGCTTGGCTGATTACTTATTTGTATTTTTTGACGAACGAAATAATCCAGACGAATAATCTTTTCTATTCATTTACATTCTTTGTCAATATTGTTTGGATAACACTCAGTTTAGCATTTTCTCTTTACGATGAAAAAGTAGTCAATACACTGGATTCTTTTTCTCAAAAAACAGCACAGGTTTATTTTTTATGGCTATCAATCATCACCCTGATTCTTATATATGCTTCTAAACGAAATTACCTTTTGGAGCCGTTGATCTATTTTTCTTTGTTTGCTCTTTTGGGAATTTCTACCAATCGGTTGTTTTTTTTGGGTATCAAAAAATACCTTTCCCTGCAACATGATATGGTCAATCGGGTGCTGATCCTCGGTTTTAATGATACTGCCAAAAAGTTGGCAAAATACCTTGAAGAAGATGGATTGAACACACAACTCCTGGGGTTTGTAGAAAATGAGGAAAACATGAATGAGCTGACAACCTATCCTGTTTACGCCAATATCGAAAATGCAGTGAATGTTGCAAAGCAATTGAATGTGCATGAAATATTTTCAACCATCACACCAGAACAAAATAATGTCATCTATCGTTTGATCAGGGATTCAGAAGAACAATGTATGCGTTTTAAAGTAGTACCAAGCCTTTCCAGTCATATCAACAGGGATGTGGTGATTGACTTTATCAAGGATCTTCCTGTGTTGTCCATGAGGGCTGATCCCCTTGAAGATGTGGGCAATAGGATGAAGAAAAGAATCTTCGACGTTTTTATCAGCGGATTGGTGATTATATTTATTTTATCTTGGTTAATTCCATTGGTCGCAGTTTTGATTTTTCTGGATTCCCGCGGCCCTGTTTTTTTTACCCAACTGAGAACAGGACTTACTGACAACCCGTTCTATTGTTATAAGTTCAGGACAATGCGGGTCAACAACGAATCTGATTCAAAGCAAGCAACCAAACATGATAGCAGGGTTACCCGATTGGGGGCTTTTCTACGCAAAACAAGTATTGATGAATTCCCTCAGTTTTTCAATGTTTTCCGTGGAGAAATGAGCTTGGTCGGTCCAAGGCCACACATGCTCAAGCATACCTCTGAGTACGCTAAAATTGTTGATCACTATATGATAAGGCAAATGTTGAAACCAGGCATCACTGGATGGGCACAGGTAAATGGATTGAGGGGTGAAATTTCAAATCCGATCCAAATTCAACAAAGGGTGGCCAGTGATTTATGGTATCTCGAGCACTGGAGCATTTGGTTGGATATTAAAATAATGGTTTTAACCATTTACAAAGTGTTCGCGGGAGACAAGCATGCATATTAGTAAAAAAGGCCGGCTAAAAAGCCGGCCTTGGTTGAAGGGCTACTCGTATTGGATGATCAGAGCTTCAAAACAGTGAACGATTTAGTGGTACCACCGATGGACACTTTTACATAGTATGTTCCTGAGACGAAACTGTTACCGAAAGAGTAGGTGGTATACACATCACCTTTCACACTGTACACGAGGTTTCCGTTAGTGTTGAAAACATTGATGTAAACGGGGTAGTTGCTTTTGTATCGTAAAATACTGACTTTAAAAAAATTAGTTGTTGGATTTGGGTATACGCTCGCGGTGAATCGGACACTGGTGGTTACCACAGGCTCCTGATAAGTTGCAATTGTGATTGATCGTCCAGCAATACACCCTTTGCTATCTTTTGTGTTGACAGTATATGTTCCTGCCAGTACGTTTGAAAAAAGGTTTGAAGTTTGATATGCTCCGTTATTGATATTGAAACTGTAGGGTGATGTTCCACCAGTTGCAGTGACAGTGATGCTGGTACTGCCACCTGAAGCAGTAATGGTGCCTGATGTGAGTGAGGCTGCGATCGCTGTTGGTTCAGCTACAGCAATAGTTACGGAATCTTTCAATCCTTTGGAGTCGGTCACGAAGTATTTGTAGTTCCCTGCACCTACGGTAAAACTACCGGTTCCTGTGTAAGGGGAGGTTCCACCAGTTGCAGAGACCACAACGCTGGTTGTTCCACCGTTACAATTGATTGATCCTGCTGTTGCCAATGCATCCAATGGAACAATTGGCACAGTTGGAACTGCAGCACTTGTATACTCCAGTATTCCTGCGTCAGGATTCCCACTGATTGCATTTCCTACAAAGTCTTTTGTAAGGCCTACGTTTGTTCCAAAGTTGATTGCAGTTGAAGTACTAGGTAACGCAAGATTCCAATCAGCTGGTGATCCTGCAATGCTGGTGAACAGGCTTGCATTGGTGCTCAATAGTTCGCTGCTGTTCAGTGTGATGCCCAATGAGCCAGTTGCCATACGGTATATATTGTTTGTATGAACCATCTGTCCGGTATTGAACTTGCTGCTCGCTAAATTTGTTCCTGAAGACAACCAAAAAATATTGTTCTTCAGTACTACCATTCCTGCAGATCCTGTTCCAGCCATCCAAAACATCACACCCGGTTGGGAATATTGCTTGACTGTTTCTACAACTGTGTTGTTATAGTACTGCAGGTTGTTGACTGTTACGGAAAAAGTAGATCCATTCTGGTATACACCAATGATTCCGCAGTTGATGATCTTGTTGTATGCGACTATATTGTTCTGTGCTATACCATTGCTACTGCTTCCTATTTCCATGAAACCATTGCAATTGATGGCAGTATTGTTCATGACTTTGTTGTTGTTCATGGTTCCACCAAACAATTCCACTGCACCGCCATCATATCCATAGTCATAACTCAATGCCCAACATTCCTCAAACCTGTTGTTGGATATGTTGTTGTTTGAGCTACCAATTACCATTGGGTTTGCACCATAGTCGTCATCGGGGTTGACTGATGTGGGAGTATTTCTTACCATGCGCATGTTGTGCATGAAGTTTCCAGTGATGGTAGTATTATCAGATCCTGCCATTACTGCAATACCAACGCCTACAAGTGAAATATCACAATTCTTGATGCTGCAGTTCGGGGCATTTTCTATGACAATGGCATAACTTATCTTGGCTTGGACAGTGTGGTCTGTTGTACTGATGGAATTGTCTATGATTTTGATTCCATCAATCACGACATATTGTTTGTTGGAAATGTAAATGATATCGGTAATCGCATTGTTGAATTCCGGCAGATTCCCCGAACCATAGTTGGAGTAAACAATTGGTGCCGCAGCTGATCCCGACCTTGGTATGGATAAGCGTCCTGAAAACGATTGCCCCCTTTTGAACAACACACTGTCGCCCGGATTCAACAATGTTGTTCCACTGTTGACCTGTGCGATTGTTTTCCATGGGAAAGCCAATGTACCATTGGCTGTCGTTGCAGTAGACGAAGGGTCTACATAGTAATTCGTAGCAAAAGAAGCAGTGTTTGAAATCCCGAGAAGGGCTACAATCATCAGCAGAAATTTTGAAAGTGTTTTCATGATTTTGTTTTTAGGAGGGATTGGATGTTTAAAACTAATGGCTAAATAATCAATTAATGCTGTCTTAGTGAAAAATGAAATTTTAAAAAATGATGAATATTGTTTTTGCCCATGATCTTTATACATCAGTGAACATGCAAAGGTAACGTGACATTACACTAAATTGGTATGTGGTAAATGCTAAAACAATCGACCAAACACATAATTTAATTTGCCGTCAACATAGTGCCCCAAATCCTGAAAAATATTTATACCTGAAGGGGTATAAAACAACAAGAAACAAAAAATTATACCCGAAAAGGTATACCATGAACACGAGTAAATTTGTGAAGGAAAAACGGAAAATATTAAAGCTTTCCCAAACTGAACTTGCAATGCGCGTTCATGTTGGGCTGCGCTTTATCAGGGAGTTGGAGCAAGGGAAAAAGACGCTCAGGATGGACAAAGTCAATCAGGTATTGAATTTTCTCGGATATGAGCTTGGACCTGTTGAAACTGAGAGAGAGGATGCATAACATGCTGAATTTGATCCTTATATTTGCATCATCAATTTTATTCCATGAGAAAATATTCTACTTCGATAAGTTTTGTCATTGCATTTCTTCTTTCCGTTTCAATTTTCGCCCAAGACCAGCTTGGTGCCAAACTTCCTTTTGATGCCAAAGTAACTACCGGTAAACTTGATAACGGTCTTACCTATTATATAAGGGAGAACAAAAAGCCTGAGAAGAAAGTGGAACTGCGCCTCATTATCAAGGCAGGTTCCATCATGGAGGATGATGATCAGCAGGGTTTGGCGCACATGGCAGAGCACATGGCATTCAATGGCACCAAAAAT
Organism: Chitinophagaceae bacterium; assembly: GCA_044341875.1. GTDB lineage: Bacteria > Bacteroidota > Bacteroidia > Chitinophagales > Chitinophagaceae > Pollutibacter. The sequence continues at coordinate 90,415 of JBIIQT010000002.1, forward strand.
TTCAAAAAAAATGATATCGTTTCCTATCTGCAAAGCATAGGTGTCGAATTCGGAAACGACCTGAATGCCTATACCAGCTTCGACGAAACAGTCTACATCCTGCCCATCCCAACAGATCAGCCCTCCAACCTCGATAAAGGGTTCCAGATATTGGAAGACTGGGCCCATCAGGTGACTTATCTGGATGAAGACATCAATAGCGAGCGGGCAATCATCCTCGAAGAGAGCAGGCTTGGGAAAAGTGGAGAGGAACGTATGTTCAAGAAAATATATCCTGAACTTTTCAAAGGTTCCAAATATGCAAACCGCCTTCCTATCGGTGTAGACAGCATCATCAAAACCTTTAATCCTGATGCCATCAGGCGTTTCTACAAGGAATGGTACAGGCCAGATTTGATGGCCGTTGTGGTTGTAGGCGATATTTCCAAGGATGCCGCCATGAAATACATCAACAAGCATTTTGCTGGCTTGAAGTCAACTGCAGGTCGGAAAAGGGATTATGCCTCGGTTCCTGCCTACAGGGAAAACAAGGCAATGGTTGTGACCGACAAGGAGGCCACCGGCTATGAGTTTTCTATCAATTATCCCGCTGTTGCATATAAAAAGCCACAGACCATTGCCGAATACAGAAAGGATTTGTTGAACAGCCTTTATACATCCATTTTGGGTAACCGCCTGCGCGAATTGACCCAAAAAGAGAATCCTCCCTTTGCATATGCCTATGCAGGATTTGGTGGATATGCCAAAAACTACCAATCCTTCAGCATACAGGGAAGTACAGGGTCAAATGATGTTCAGAAGGGCATTGATGCTGCGCTTACTGAAATTGAAAGGGTCAAACGCTATGGTTTTACCGAGCCAGAACTCGAACGCATCAAAAAGAACATCATCAGCTCTTATGAGCGCAGCTGGAACAACCGCGATAAAACCGAATCTGCGCAGTTCGCAGATGAATACATCAGGCATTTTACCGACAATGAGTCTGTTCCCGGAATAGATGCCGAATTTGAGATGATCAAACAATTGCTTCCTACCATCAAGCTGGCGGAGGTCAATGCCATCACAGAATTGTTCAAGAACGAGAAAAACAGGTTTACCTATGTGATGGGCCCCGATGCAGGATCCAAGCTTCCCACTACAGGAGCCATTGTTGCCATGTTGGATGCAAAAGCCGCAGACGGTTCCATTAAACCGTACGAGGAAAAAACCATTGCCACTGCACTGCTTAAAACAATGCCCCAGGCAGGAAAAGTATTGACTGCAAAGAAAAACGCTGCTTTGGGTACCACCGAACTGGTATTGTCCAATGGTGTCAAGGTCTCCCTTAAAGTCACTGATTTCAAAAACGATCAGATCTTGTTTTCCGCCACCAGATATGGCGGGCTATCCAACTATCCGTTGAAAGACAAGTACAGTGCAGAAAATGCCGTTACCATGGTCTCCAGCATGGGCGTGGGTGCATTCAGTCCAACAGATCTGGGAAAAGCCATGGCAGGAAAGGTGGCCATGCTCAGGCCTTCTATTGCCAATTATAGTGCAGGTTTTTCTGGGAACAGCAGCAAGAAAGACATCGAAACACTTTTCCAGTTGCTCAACCTCTATGTAAAGGAACCTCGGAAAGACAGTGCGCTATACAAATCAGTCATCCAGCGCGGAAAAGCACAGGTGGCCATGCTTGGCGCCAATCCGCAAGTGGCGTTCATCGATACCCTGACCAAGGTTTTGTACGCCAACAATCCCTTGGCACCAACGGCTGTGCCTAAACTTGAAAATTTTGACAAGATTGACCTTGATCGTTCCTTGGCCATTTACAAGGAACGCCTTGGCGATGTCGGTGGGATGAACATCAGCATTGTTGGAAGTTTTGATGAAAAGGAAATGATATCTCTACTGGAAAAATATGTGGCAGGATTGCCGGCTACAGGAAAGTCGACCTATACAGACAACAAAGTGAAACTCTTCACCGGAACAAATGATTTCAGGTTCAAAAAAGGGAAAGAAGACAAGAGCCTCATCATTGGCATTTTGCATGGCGAGATTCCCTATTCTGAATCAACTGCCTTGAAGTTCAGTGGATTGGGCGATGCAATGAACATCATCATTACAGAAGAGATGCGCGAGAAGATCCAGGGAATCTATGGCGGAGCTGCCAGCATTGAATACAGTAAAATACCAACAGGCCGGTTCCAGTTTGTGCTTCAGTTGCCATGTGGCCCAGCAAAAGTTGATACGCTGATTGCAGCCTTCAACCATGAGTTGAAGAAGATGGCTGAAGCAGGGGTCTCCCAGTCCTATGTAGACAAGGTCAAAAAAGCCTGGTTGGAAAAATACAAGGTAGACGCAAAGACAAATGAATACTGGCTCTCTGTATTGCAATCCATCAACCGGGGTGAAACCTCTGCTGATCGCGTCCTGAATGCTGAAAAGTACTTCAATGGATTGTCAGCTGGAGACATCAAGGAGGCTGCCATGATTGTCCAGAAGGCTTCCGGGAAAATGATTGCTGTTCAGATGCCAGAAACGATTAAGCCATAATTTAAATCAACGGTTTTGTTGTTACCCATTGAGCCTGAAGAAATCGTTGATCTTTCTTATGTAGAAAGCCTGTGTTGGAAGATGCTGGTGGAAGGCGCTACCAACAGAAAGAGTGCTTTGCACCAGGCGGTTATATCCACTGCAAAAGATAATCTTGCCTTCATGCGGACGGTCGTGCTGAGAAGGGTGGATGCAGATACCCGAAAAATCTATTTGCATACCGACAACCGGAGTAAAAAAATGGCGGATATTGAAAGAAATGGCCACCTCAGTTGGTTGGTATACGACCAGGCATTGAGGTCTCAAATACGGCTCAGTGGTAAAACGATAGTGCATCACCTCGATGATCTCTGTGCCGAACAATGGAGCAAGACCGGCCACCACAGCCGACGGCATTACATGACAGACCAGCCGCCATCAATAGAACTTGAACAGCCATCCACTGGCCTGAATGAGGCGCTGACTGCTTTTGACTATACTTTGGAAGAAAGTGAAAAAGGGTTTCAGCACTTTGTTGTTGTGGAAACATGCATCGATTGGATGGAGTGGTATTACACCCACAGCAAAGGCAACAGGAGGGCTGGATTTACCTATAAAGGGGGCAACTTATCCCATGCCACTTGGTTGATGCCTTAAGCGTTGAAACTGAACTTATTGTTTTTCATTTTTGGAAGCCAGAAAAGCAGCAATTGATTCAATCATTTCTTTGTCAATCATGTACTCGAAATATCGCTTATCTGATGAACTCCTGATTGATTTGATCAAGACATCATCAGAGGCAAAAAGAATATTGTATTTTTCATTGATACTATTAAACACATCACTGCGGATCTTTTTCTGCATACCAACATTCTTGTCCTTTACACCCAGTGTATAGTTTATTTCACTAATGGTTGCTGTTAGATTTAGTTGACTTTTGGCAATCAGCATGTTGATCAGTGCAATTTCTGTTTCACTAAAATTGATTTTAAATTCAGGTTTTGCAGGTTTAGTTTTTTCTTTGGCTAATTTGCCTCCCCTCATTTTTCTGATAATCCAAATAATGATGCTGATTAAAAAAGCTGCAGTTAGCGTTATGCTGAGATAAGAGTAGCATGGCTCGATAACTGGATATGAAAGTGCAACGAACCTTGAGAGATCTATGGGTATAGAATCGATTATTTTTGTTCTGGGATTATACGCGTGCAATAATTTTCCTTGGTGATAAAGTAGCTGACCTTTATCCATTTTAAATACATTTTGTGCAGTAGTGTTGTCATCGTACTGAAAAACTTTATTTGATTTAAAGTCAATGAGATAAAGTTGTTCATGGAACAACACCATCAAACCCCTTTGGGTAGAAATAGCCAAATCGCTGTTGCGTACAATTTCAATCACATTTTTATTCGCCTTTCCATTATTCTGCCATTTCATTGATGCCAGATCAAGGGTAAATGAGTTATCATTGACCTTTTCCTTTTGGGGTTCATTATCTTTGAGTCCGTCGTTGATAATGGTTTTAAAAGGTACATGTAACTTGTTTTCTATTGGATCAAACCATGCATTGTTGATTGGATTGTATTGATTGATGATTTCTTTGTCGCTTAGCGCAGCGTTCCATTCATTGCTTTTGAAATTATACTTCCTTATTGTTCCACTGTTTTTCCAGAATCCATAACCCCCATAGTTGTATAAGTCCTCGCCATTTGAAAATGAATATGCTCCGATATTGTAGTTAAAATTGACCGTGTTGTCAATTCGATTAAATGCTATCGTACTATCATTATGGTAAACCATTCTATATAAAAATCCAGTTCCATCCAGGCGTATGTATAAATTCTTCGGTGTCTTATAAAGCATTTGTCCTTTTTCTATGAAAACGCCTTCCTTAAAGGGCAGTATACAGTTCGCATCTCCTATAGATGAATAAACATACTCTTTGCAATTGATGATTCTTTTTAGAAAATCATTATTTCTCACACTGATCGTGGCGGTGCTGTCTTGTGCTTTCGTTGATGAAAGAGAAATGATGAAGAAAAGCCAGTAATTTAAAAATGACTTCATAAAATATTGATAATTAATCTTTTGCATTAATCTTGCTATATTTATTCAATTGATTTAGTGGATTTTAAACAGGTTATAACCTATTTCCTTACTGACTACTTAACCGTTTCGTATATCAAAATAATAATAATTGTTCAGTTTTGTTAAACAAAGAATATTATTTTTTTTCCGACCAGCCATTCAAGCTAACCTATTTTAAGCACCCCAAAACCCATGAGAAATCATGGGTTTTGGTTTAGATGCCCCTTTCTCTTACCTTTGCGGTATTCATATAGTCTCTCGACAGCCCTGTTATTCTTACGTGTCAAAGTTCATCAGGTCATTTTAGGGCAGGTTATATAGCATCTGACAGGATCAGGTGTCCACATTTAAATCAAACATTTTGTTATTCAAGGACTTAAACCTCATTGAGCCGATCTTGAGATCGCTCAACACAGAAGGGTACACAACACCCACACCCATTCAGGAAAAATCTATCCCAGTTGCCTTGTCTGGCCGCGATCTTTTGGGATGCGCCCAAACAGGAACAGGTAAAACCGCAGCGTTTTCTATTCCCATTTTGCAGCATCTCCACCTGGCCAAACAAGCCGGCGGCAAGCAATACAACAGCATCAAGGCCCTAATCCTTACGCCAACCCGCGAACTGGCCATCCAAATCGATGAAAGTATTGCCGCCTATGGCCGTCATCTCGACCTCAAGCACCTTGTGATTTTTGGCGGGGTATCGCAACATCCACAAACCACGGCCCTCCGCCAAGGCACTGATATTCTGGTGGCAACACCAGGAAGGTTGTTGGACCTGATGCAACAAGGCTTCATCAATTTGGCCTTCATCCAGATATTTGTGTTGGATGAGGCAGACAGGATGCTTGATATGGGCTTTATTCATGACGTGAAAAAGGTCATTGCCAAACTTCCCTCAAAAAGACAGACCTTTTTCTTCTCTGCCACCATGCCGAAAGAAATTGCATCATTGGCCGATAGCATCCTTGACAGCCCTGTCAGGGTTGAAGTGACCCCTGTCTCATCAACTGCGCAAACCATCCAGCAGTCCATGTATTATGTTGAAAAGGACGACAAGAAAAAACTGCTTGTTCACCTGCTGGAAGACCAGTCTATTGAGCGGGTACTGGTTTTTGCAAGGACCAAGCACGGGTCTGACAAAATCGTCAAAGACCTTCACAAATATGGGATTGGTGCAGAAGCCATCCATGGCAATAAATCACAGAATGCCAGGCAAAGGGCCTTGTCCAACTTCAAATCCGGCACTACACGTGTGCTTGTAGCAACCGATATTGCGGCAAGGGGAATTGATGTAGACAACCTTACCCATGTGATCAACTATGAATTACCCAATGTTCCTGAAACCTATGTGCACAGGATTGGCCGTACAGGCAGGGCCGGGGCAAGTGGTATTGCCTTTTCGTTCTGCGATCATGAAGAAAGGGAATTCCTGCGCGACATCCAGAAACTGATTGGCAACTCCATTCCCGTGGTCAATGACCATCCACATGCAATGGAAATCTCTACGATGGACATTCGAAGAACACTGCCACAAAGACCACAGGGTCAGCAGGGCAGGCGTTCATTTGGTTCATCCGAAAGGGCTCCACAGAGAACTGGTTTTTCAGAAAGGTCAGGCCAACGAAGCTTCAGTGCTGAGCGGACTCCACAAAGAACGGCATCTCCAAAAATAGTACTGCGCAAGGCCAATTGATCAGTTGCCAGCAGGCAGGGAAGACTTTCTGATCTGCAGTTCTGTGGGCAAAACGATCTTTTCAAACCTGCTCACGGGTCTTTTGCTTTCAATCAAATGGATCAGTAGTTCAATGGCTTTTTTACCCATCTCAAAAGCAGGTTGCTTGATGGTGGTCAACGCAGGTTCAATGATTTCTGGTGAACTGAAATTGCTGAATCCTGCAATGGCTATTTGATCAGGGATGCAAATGCCAAATTTCTTAAGAATAGATATGGTATTGATGGTGATTCTATCGGATGCTGTGATGATGGCATCCGGAGGAGTTACCATTTCAAGCAATTCCTTTACAGCGGTCTCTACCTCCTCAAGCAACATTTCTCCATGGGGGCAATACTTGATATAGGCCTCATTGGGCACTAATCCACTGGCGGCCAATGCGGCTTCATACCCTTCAAACCGCTCAATGGCCATGGACAGCTCTTTGGAGCTGGAAATAATGGCAATATTTTTAAATCCCTGTTCCAACAGGTGAGCAGTGGCTTTGTAAGCCCCACCCCTGTTATCTGCTACAACTTTGTGGGTTTTGATTTGGTTGCTGACCCGATCAAAAAACACAATCGGCATGCCGTTTTGGTGTACTTTATTGATGTGAGACAGATCTGTGGTTTCTGCTGAAAGGGATACAAGCAGCCCATCTGCTGCATACCAAGACAAGTGCTCAATATTGGTCACTTCCCTCTCGTAAGATTCAAAGTTTTGGGTGAGGATAATCTTATACCCCTTCTCATAAGCCACCGATTCTATTCCGCTGATGACTTCTGCAAAAAAATTATTGGGGATTGAACTAAGCGATACGCCAATGCAGCGGCTTTTTCGGTTCTTGAGGCTTTGGGCCATAAGGTTTGGCCTGTAATTATGCAATTTAGCAAAGTCGTTGACCCGTTTCCTGACTGGGCTACTGATTTTATAGCTGTCTTGTAAAGCCCTTGACACGGTTGATGTGGAAAGGCCAAGGGCATCTGCAATATCCTTGATGGTAATGACAGCTTTTTTCATTGATGCAAGACAAGAGGTTCAATGCAATGAAAATAATCCATTTAAAGCATTTGGCTGGCCAGAAATCTGAATTCTATCGATTCAGCCGTTTACGATTTCCGAAATCATGCCTCATTTTAACAATCCTTTTTTGCTTCATAGCGCTGCAGGGCATAGTTTTGCCAGGAAATTAAACTTTTTCTAGCCGTTTCATGTTGAAAAATTCGGTCTGATAAAGTTCATTTTCAAACTGTTGTAGTTCTAAATATACATTATGGCTGGTTTTGATACAAATGTTTCACTCGCCCGAGCCGTCAGGCGATTTTTTGAAGTAATCAGAATTGAAAAAAAAGAAGTTTCTGCCATATATTTCTATGCCATTCTCAGCGGACTTATTCAATTGTCTCTTCCGCTTGGTATTCAAGCCATCATCAATTTTGCCCAGGTTGCTGCAGGCAGAGGCAAACTGCCTACTTCCATGTGGATTCTTATCATTTTGGTTGTTGGAGGAGTATTGATTTCAGGAATCGTTCAGGTCAATCAAATGAAGGTGGTAGAAAAAATCCAGCAAAGGATTTTTTCACGCTATGCGTTTGAGTTCACTTTCAAGATTCCAAGACTGAAACTGGCAGAAACAGATGGCTACCATATGCCTGAACTGGTGAATCGTTTTTTTGATGTTGTTTCTTTACAAAAAAGCCTCTCCAAACTCTTGCTTGAAATTCCCCTGGCTGTAATTCAGGTTTTGTTTGGTATCATCTTGTTGTCTTTCTATAATCCACTCTTCATTGTTCTTGGACTGATGCTTTTGTTGATGCTTTACCTAAGCCTTTCCATGACCGCAAAGCGCGGGCTGGAGGCTTCCTTGAGGGAAAGCAACTACAAGTACGATGTTGTGGCATGGCTGGAGGAATTGGCCAGGGCATTCAAAAGTTTCAAGGTTTCAGGGAAGCACAACCTTCACCTGGAAAAAACTGATCATTTGTTAGAGGGATACCTCGAAGCGCGCACAGACCATTTCAACGTGTTGAAACTGCAGTATTGGAGCCTGATCATTTTCAAATTACTTATCACTGCGGCAATGTTGATTGTTGGAGCATTGTTGCTGGTTGACCAACAACTCAATCTTGGACAGTTCATTGCTGCTGAGATTGTGATCATCACGGTGCTGGCGGCAGTTGAAAAACTCATCCTCAGTCTGGACAAGGCTTATGATGTATTGACCAGTCTTGAGAAGCTGAGCAAGGTTACAGACAAACAGTTGGAATCCAATGGCAAGCTCATGTTCAGTGAAAATGGCAATGGCGTTTCATTGCGTGCTGAAAATCTTTCTTTTGGGTTCAAGAAGGATAAAAACATCCTGGAGAACATTGATTTTAGTATTTCTGCCGGTCAAAAAGTTTGTATTCAAGGAAATGCAGGTTCAGGCAAATCTGTATTGATGGAGCTGGCTACAGGGTCAATTGACTCTCATCAGGGTTCTTTGCTGATCAACGATGTTCCCATTGGGAATTATGATTTGGAATCGTTCCGACACCACATCGGTGTGTTTTATCATGAGCAGGATATATTCCAGGGCACGTTAATGGAAAATATCACCATGGGAGACAACAACATTGATGTCACCGACCTGATGAACCTTGCAGATGTGGTTGGATTGAAAAAACTCATTTCTTCAATGCCAAATGGTTTTGATGAAATGCTGGAGCCAACGGGAAAAGGGTTGAGCAGCATTGTTGCCAAAAAAATACTCCTGCTCAGGGCGTTTGCCGGTTCTCCAAAATTATTGCTCCTCGACGAACCCTTTGAAATGGCTGGTGGTGAGGATTGCGATAAAATTGCTGCCTATCTGAAAAGCCTCAAACAAACAACAGTCATTGTGGTTACCGGAAACAAATCATTTGCTGAACAATGTGACCAGGTTTTGTTCATGGAAAATGGAATGATAAAGCAACAGTGATATGAAAAATCTTACAGATACAATTTTCAACCAAACGGGGTTTAGTCCACATTCCGTAAAAAAAATATACCGTGCCAACAAGCTCAGCAAGGTGGGATATTGGTTTTGGGGAGTACTTGTTTTTCTTGTAGTCATGCTGTTTTTGCCTTGGACGCAAAATATCAGTACCAGTGGTACCGTCACTACACTTTACCAAGATCAGCGCCCACAGGAAATGAATACCATCATTCCAGGCCGCATCATCAAGTGGTGGGTCAAAGAGGGTGATTTCGTCAAGAAGGGTGATACCATCGTACAACTAGCGGATGTGAAGGATGATTACCTTGATCCAAAGCTGGTGCAAAGAACCCAGGAACAGCTTACTGCTAAACAAGAGAAGATTGGCTTTTACAATGATAAAATCAGTGCCACGGCCAGCCAGGTAGATGCAATGGAAATGTCCCGTAACCTGAAGCTGAGCTCATTGGACAATAAGTTGGAGCAGCTCAGGAGAAAAGTGATCAGTGACAGTGCTGAGCTGGTGGCAGCTGAAATTGACCATGGCATTGCCGTTCAACAATTGACTCGTGCAAAGCAGATGATTAGTGAAGGCATTATCGCATTGACTGAATTTGAACGCAGGACTGCCCAATACAACAAGGTTTTGGCCCTACTTACCGAAAAACAGCAGAAATTCCAAAACACAAAACAAGACATCACCATTTGCCGCATTGAAATGAGCACCGTAAGGCAGGATGCGGCAGACAAGATTTTCGAGGCCCATGGAGATATTGCCTCTGCCCGCGGTGAGGTTGCCTCAACCGATGTTGAGGTAGCTAAGAACCAGAACCAGTTGGCGAACTATGCCATCAGGGGAAGCCAGCGCTGGATGATTGCTCCGCAAAGCGGGCAAATCACCAAAGCAAAAAAATCGGGTATCAATGAAATGGTGAAGGAGGGAGAGATGATTGTTGAGATTGTTCCCAATAAATTTGACCAGGCAGTAGAATTGTATGTTGCACCAATGGATCTGGTGTTGGTGGAGAAAGGGCAGCAGGTGCGCTTGCAGTTTGATGGTTTTCCTGCTATCGTTTTTTCCGGATGGCCACAAGCCAGTTATGGAACCTTTGTAGGAGAAGTCATTGCTGTTGAAACAAACAGGAGTGAGAATGGCAAATTCAGGATGCTGGTTGTACCGGTGGAAAAAGAAAAAAAGTGGCCTGCGGCACTAAAGCTTGGTGCAGGTGTGCAAGGCTTTGCCTTGTTGAAAGATGTCAGCATCTGGTATGAGCTCTGGAGGCAGATCAACGGATTCCCCCCCGAATTTTATCAACCATCCACCGGAAAAGAAAAGACCAAGAACAAAAAATGAGCAGGTACTGTAGATTGAAATATGTTTTCGTATTCCTGTTGACCATTTCGCAGATGGGTCATGTATTCTCCCAGCAGAAAGTACTGACACTGGAGAATACGATGGACATCATCAGAAAATTCCATCCTGTTGCAAGACAAGCAAAACTTGAAGTTGATCTTGCCAGTGCTTCACTACAGGCTTCAAGAGGAGTCTTTGATCCATCTTTTTATGCGCGCAGCGAAAGGAAGAGTTTCGACGGGAAAAACTATTTTTTCTATTCCAATCCTGAATTGAAAATACCCACCTGGTTTGGTATGGACATCAAAGCAGGTTTTGAGAACAACACGGGCGATCGGCTTGACCCGGTTACTACAGCTGGAAGGAGCACCTATGCGGGCATATCCATTCCTGTATTAAAAGGATTGTTGTTTGACAAAAGAAGGGCTGCAGTACAGCAATCGAAGCTGCTTGTTCAAATGAGCAGACAGGATCAATTGCAGATGATTGCAGACTTGCTCTACGATGCGGTGGATACCTATTGGAAATGGACAGCCGCACACCAGGTATACACCATCCTCACGGAGACCACCAACAACAATGCCAAGCGTTTTGAGTTTGTAAAACGCGCCTATGCATCAGGAGACAGGGCGGCCATTGATACCACAGAGGCATTGGCACAGTTGCAGGGTTTTCAGGCCATGCAGGCACAGTCCTGGCTTGAGTTGCAACGCCAGCGTCTTGAGTTGAGCAATTTCCTCTGGAAAGATGATGCAGCACCTTACGAATTGTCTGATGATGTTGTGCCTGATTCTTCCTGGAACCTTGTGTTGATCAAAGAATATCCTTTGCCCGTTTTGGCTGATGCCATTGGCCAGGCAATGCAATCACATCCCAAATTGATGTCATTGGACTTCAAGCAGGAAGTGTTGGAAGTGGAGAAGAGAGCAAAGTTTCAGGGACTGTTGCCAACACTTGATCTGAATTATAATTTTCTCAACAAGGGATATGGCATCAATAAATTCTTTGCCCAGCCTTTGTTTGAGAACAACTACAAATACGGTGTGCAATTTGGATTGCCTTTGTTTCAGCGCGAGGCCAGGGGTGAATACAGCAAGGCAAAGATAAAACTGGCTGATGTCGATTACAAGACAAGGCAGACCAGGCTGGAGATAGAGAACAAGGTAAAATCCAGTTTCAACGATATTCTGGCACTGCAAACACAGTCCTTGTTGTTTCAGGATAATTTGCGCAACCAGGCCCTTTTGCTCAAGGCAGAAGAATCAAAATTTTCTATAGGAGAAAGCAGCATGTTTCTGGTCAATTCCAGGGAAATCAAGTTGCTGGAAACCCAACAAAAACTGGCGGAACTGAAGACCAAATTCTTCAAATCTTTGTTGGGCGTGCAGTGGGCTGCGGGGCAGTTAAGATAACATGCTTTATTTTCTTTCTTTTCCAGGTATACGTGATGTGAATTTTTCCGTCTTTTGTTTGAATCACAAAGGGGTATGAAAATTCTACTCCAGGTTCATTTTCAAGTATCGCATAAGGCTCCCAATGTTTTCCATCATTTGAAATCGCAACATTCAGGGGCGATCGGCCACCCCATCCTTCTTTCTCTGAAGCAGGCGGCTTTACATTGTTGTACACCAGGAGGTGCCTTCCGTCATTTAATGTGATGGCATCAATGCCAGAATTGTTGTTGGGCATTTCAGTTTGAGCCAGTGGGCTCCAGGTTCTTCCATTGTCGTAGCTCCAGGTTTCATTGATAGTCCTGTTCTGGCTCCTGCAAAGTGCCTGCAAGGTGGATGCATTATGCCGGAGTATTGCTGGTTGAATGCCTGTGATGGGATTGGCATCATTCAAATCCGGTCCCTTGCTCCAGGTCTTGCCATTGTCTCTTGTAAATTCAAAATGCACTTTCCATCCCCCTTTTTCAGTGCTGGAAGGACAAATCAACAATCCATCTGCCAGATAAGGTTGATTCCTGATAGGGCCCAGAATCCCTTCGGGCAATGCTTCTGCCTTGCTCCATGTTTTGCCTAAATCGGATGAACGCTTCATCCAGCCAGTCCACCCCTGAACATAGGGTCCAATCTTGTAAAAAAGCAATAACTCATTGTTTTCTGCAAGAAACAGGACGGGGTTGTAGCAGGCATACCTTGTGCTGTCATTGACGAAACCGTCCGCCGCCAATGCCGGCGCAGACCATTTTCCTTTTTCATACCGGCTTGTATAGATGTTTACATCCTTGTATCCCTCTTTCGTTCCGCCAAACCAAGCAGCAATCAATCCTTTGGGGGTTTCAACGATGGTGGATGCATGGCATTCGGGGAAGGGTGCGGTTTCATAAATGAATTGGTCTTGTACAACAGGCTTTCTGTCTTTTTCTTCAATGCCCTGTCGTTGAACCTGTGCGCATAGAGAGCATGTCAATAACAAAAATGGCAGCAATAATTTTGTGTGCATCATCTGGGTTAAATTAGGTGTGTTTTATTGTCGCGAATGGTTAATATTTACACATTCACCACCAGCACAGGAATTTTCAATTCGTGTCTCACGGATTCTACGGTTTCACCATACACCACGTCTTTCAGACCGGTATGTCCATGTGCACCGATGATGAGGATGTCGGCATGCCGATCCTTGACCAATCGAACAATCTCTTTTACCCTTCCATCGAATCCCAGCAAACCAACGGCATTGTAGCCCTGCTCTTTTAATTCTTTTACATAGCCTTCCATCCGCTGCTGGTCTTTGCGCGTCTCCATATCATCAGCATCATCGCCAATGATTCTGGTTGCAGGGCTCTCTACAACATGTATCATCAGGTAAGTGCTCTCCTTTCCACCCTGGCCCAATGCATGTGCAATCAATTTATGGTCATTCTTGCTGAAGTCCAGCGCAACAGCAACCCTCGCATAAGATGGGATGATGATGTTGTGCAATTTTTCTGCCTCGGGATGAAGTTTCACACTTTCTTTGGCCGTCTTGCCCATCAGCGGATAGAAAATGGCGATCAGCAGCAAACTGATGTAGGCAACACCAGCGATGATGATCATGGATTTCCAAAACACTGAATCAGAGCTAGCAAAAAATGTAATGGTCTGTTCATAGACCATCCTGATGTTCAAATAAACCAGTACCAGGGTGATGAGGCTAGCCAATACAATGATCAGGGGTTTGATGGCAAAAGACCCCATGGTTTTCTTGTCGCTGGTAAAATGAATCAGGGGAACGATGGCAAAACCCAGTTGCAAACTCAATACAACCTGGCTGAATACCAAGAGTTTGTCAATATTGTTTTCGCCGTTGATCAGGATTACTGCAATGGCAGGGACGATGGCAACAAGCCTGGTCAGCAGCCTGCGCACCCATGGCGTAATCCGCAGGTGCAAATACCCTTCCATCACAATTTGTCCGGCAAGGGTGCCTGTGATGGTTGAGCTTTGGCCTGATGCAATCAATGCAACGGCAAACAAGATTGGTGCGAGGTTGCTGCCCAGCATGGGGGCCAAAAGTTCATGGGCCTGCTTGATTTCAGCAACGTCTGTGCGTCCTGTTGTATAAAAAACAGTCGCAGCCAGGATCAGGATGAAGGCATTGACAAAAAAAGCAAGGTTCAGGGCAATGGCACTGTCAATAAAATTCAATTTCAATACCCGTTTTATGCCTGCTTCATCTCTTTTTATTTTTCTGGTTTGTACAAGGGCAGAATGCAGGTATAAATTATGCGGCATTACCGTCGCTCCGATGATACCTATGGCAATATAGAGTGCCTCCTCATTGGGGATGCGGGGAATAAACCCTTTCACCACTTCACCCATATCAGGTTTGGCAATGATCATTTCTGCAAGGAAGCTGAGGCCAATGATGCCCACCAAACAAATGATGAAGGCTTCCATGGTACGCATGCCCAGCCGCTGCAGCAAAAGGAACAGGAAGGTATCTGCAACAGTAAGGCTTACTCCCCAAATAAGTGGAAGGCCCGTCAACAATTGAATTCCAATGGCCATCCCCAAGATCTCAGCAAGATCAGTGGCAGCAATGGCAACCTCGGCCAGCAGATAAAAGGCAAAGTTCACAGGCCTTGGATAGGTTTCCCTGTTGGCCTGCGCAAGGTCCCTTCCCCTGACAATACCCAATCTCGCTGAAAGGCTTTGCAGCAACAATGCCATCAGGTTGCTCATCAACAAAACCCAAATCAGCTGGTATCCGAATTTGCTTCCCCCGGCCAGGTCTGTTGCCCAATTGCCCGGGTCCATGTATCCTACACTGACCAGATAGGCAGGTCCAAAAAAAGCCAGCACCCGCCTCCAGCCTTTGCGTTTTTTGGTGGTATCAATGCTTTGGTTTACCTCACCCAGTGAACTGAACTCTTCGTGTAAGTGTTTCATGGCGTATCATTATTTTTTCTGGCCAATGTATCTTTTGGTATTATTCCGTGCTGGTCCGGAATAGGATTTCCATGCGGATCGAACTTCGGCAATCCTAAAAAAGCATCCAGTTTATCAATCAGCTTCTTGCTGCTTACATGCTCTAGGTCTTCAGCAATATCGTGCACCTCGTCCCACGGGAACCCTAATTTTTCTGAAAGAAAGAACTCCCAAAGTCGGTGTCGCCTCACAATGCCTAGGGCCACCTTGTTTCCCACTTCGCTGAGCCTGAATCCATGATAGGGCTTGTATTCCAGCAGTTTTTTCGCCTGCAGCTTTTTCATCATGTCCGTAATTGACGCAGGCTTTGTATTCAGTTTTTCTGCCAACTCCTGCGTAGAAACATTCTCTGCCTCTTTTTGCAAATGAAAAATGGCCTTGATATGGTTCTCTTCGCTGACGGAATATTTAGGCATGTCTAAATAAAGTTTAGACAAACCTAAAAATAAAAATTGAATTTACAAAGCCTTATGCTTTCCCGGATGGGAAAGGACCATGAATGCTCTAGGAAATTTCTTTCAACAGGGTCAATACTTCTTTGGAAGGATGCCCAAAAAGGGAAATGCCGGTTGCACCGTTTTTCATGGCATGGCCCATGCCAGCGGCCAAGTCCTCCATATTGCCTTTGAAGTCAGGCAGATAAAGTCCTGCATACAAAGGGAACTTACCGTTCAGAAAATGCACGCCTTCCTTTACTGCTTCACCTATCCATTTTACGTCTTCCTGGTAGAATCCATGGTAAATCATCGGGAAAACAGCACTCAGGTTCCAGTTGGTCCAATCCTGCCTTACGTTTCGCCTGGCCACTTCGGGGGTTGGAAACACAGCCGCGCTGATCCATTTTCTGTGTTTTTGTGCTACTTCAGCCAGGGTATTGACAACATTGTTGATGGCATCGTACCTGAACAATCTCCAGGAGAGTGCCTCATCGGGATATGTAAATTCAAGCGGATCTTTCCCGGTCTGTGCTTTGAATTTGGCACGACAGGTTTCACAATAACAGAAATCGTATTCCGCCATTTCAGTCCTTTGATCAACCTTGTACTGGCTCCAGAGGTTTAGGGGCAAGACAACATCGCAGAACCGGATATAGTCAAGATGAAGGCCATCGATATATTCTTTTGAAAGAATTTTTTCTGCTTCATTTTTCAGAAATGCAATGACCTCAGGTTTGGAGGGGCAAAGCCACCTGTAGTAACCTACATAGGGTGGATGGGTGGCGCAAGACTTACCATCCCTTGAAACGGCATACCATTCAGGATGATTGGCCAGCAATTCTTTTGAGCCATTGTTCATGGTCCAGTTCCAGCGGTGTGCCTCAAGCCCAAGTTGCTTGGCTGCGCGATAATGTTTTTCACTGTCGGATTCAAAAAGAATGCCCCTGATCCCTGCCTCCTTCAATGCAATATAGTCTTTGGTGATGGCTGCTGATTCTTGTTTGTGGTCTGGGTTGATCCAGATCCAGTGCTTCCCTTTTTTTGATATTTCACTTGCCATGGAAGGCATGGGAAGCGAAAGATTCACAAATGGCGCTGATGCGGTCAGCAAACCGGACTTGATGAAAGATCTTCTTTTGTTCATGATAAATTGAATTAGTTTTTAAAATGAAGAAAACCCCACCGTTGTGGAACATGCATATCGATTACACCTGTTGGGCTCCAGACCCAGTTGGACTCCCTCAGCCTTCTGCCTTCTTCTTCTTTTTTTATTTTGTATGTGGTTCCTTCTTTCTCCATGGGCCATTGCACCCTGGAGAAGTTGATGCGCCAGGTGCTTCCACTGGTTGGATGGCTGATCCTTCCCTCCCTTTTCAGGGCCTCAAATGGAATGGCCATTTCCACCGTCCATTTTTTATCCCGGTCAACATTGTTGTTGATTGTTCCGTAAATCTTCACTGCAGTTTTTAATCCCTGAGTATTCCATCCAAGATCAAACCTTCCGCCTTTTTTATACGGCTTGTTCATGAACAGATCCATCACTGTTCCCAAGGCATTGATTTCGATTTCAATATATTGTTCTCCATCATTGTTGGGGTCTAAAAAAACTTCGAAGTCATGGTCGTTGTATACGATGGCATCACGGTTGACAAGTGTAGCCCAGATATCGGGCTCCACCAGCTCTGCTGCAATGTAGAGGTACTGATCATCCCAAAGCATCTTGCAGCGGGTGTCCAGTGGTGGTTTGGGATTTTTTCTGCCCAGGATGTCAGCAAAATCGGTTGTCCATTTTGCAATTCCCCATTCCTTTTTTTCAATTTTGCCATCAATGGTTGGTGCAGTTGCAGTTTTGACTACAACATATACTGGTGGATCTTCCAATTGCGCTTGGGCAAATCCAAATGAAAAGATAAAATTGGCAAACACCATTAGGCGAAAAAACCCCATGCACCAATTTAGTTCATTTATGTGGTAGTTTTATATTAAACCAATCCATGCATTTTCAGTCCTATTATTTCAATTGATACCGATGCGTTACTTCTTCTTGTTATTTATTTTCATCTCGCTGGCCTTTACTGTTGAACAATTCAACAGTGATCAACGCCTTCAAATGCCTTATAAAAAAGAAGGGCTTACCGATCGAGAAGCGGCAGAACATTTGTTGAGCAGGCTGAGCTTTGGTGCCCGGCCTGGGGAGGTAGAAAAAATACTGGCCATTGGGCTTGAGAAATGGGTGCAACAGCAATTGGAACACGTAGCGCCAGACACCGAACTCGAAAAAAAATTATTGGGCTATGATGCCTTGTCGCTAGACAATGAAACCATTGTCAATACCTACCTCAATGCTGGTCAGGTAGTGAGGATGATGCAAAGAAATGGCACCCTCAGCAAGGATTCCATGGCCAAACTGGAAAAGGCGGATTATCGGAAAGACCTGTTGAAGTTGATGCAGGAAAAAGGCCTTAAACCTCCTCAGGAACTCAACAGGCAACTGGTTGCCCAAAAGTTGATTCGGGCGGTTTACAGTGAAAACCAATTGCAGGAAGTGATGACAGATTTCTGGTTCAATCATTTCAATGTATCCGTTACAAAAGGCCAGTCACAACCCTATGTTCTCACGTATGAAAGAGATGCCATCCGTCCGCATACCTTGGGGAAATTTGAATCTTTGCTCAAGGCTACGGCCCAACATCCAGCAATGTTGTATTACCTCGACAATGCCAGCAGCGGAAGTGATAACAATGAGATGAACCAGCGCATCAAAAAAATGGTTCCTGCCAACAGCAAATTGAAAAAGCAGGCCGGACTGAATGAAAATTATGCCAGAGAGGTGATGGAACTGCATACCTTGGGTGTTGATGGGGGGTATATGCAGGCCGATGTAACCGAAGTGGCCAGGGCCTTGACAGGATGGACCGTCAGGCCGATGATGAAAGATGGATATGGTGAAAGGTTGTCAAAACTAAAACAGTCAAGGCTGGGCAAAAACATGGCAACTACCGAAGGTGATTTTCTGTTTTTGGCGGTTCGACATGACCAACAAGAGAAAACAGTGCTTGGAAAAAAATACCCATCGAATGGTGGATTGAATGAGGGGTTGGAAGTGCTGCACCAGTTGGCAACGCATCCCTCTACTGCAAGATTCATCTGCAAGAAAATCGCGACACGGTTCGTTTGTGATACGCCTTCTGCTTCTCTGGTTTCCACCATGTCAGAAGTATTTACCAAAACAGGCGGAGACATCAAGCAGACCATGATTGCCATGCTCAACAGCAGGGAATTCTGGAAAAAAGAAGTCCTGCGGAGCAAAATAAAATCACCGTTTGAACTGGTGGTGAGTGCCATCAGGGCTACCAATGCAGACCTCCGGAATGCCAACCAGCTCAATGATTGGTGCACCAGGATGGGTCAGAAGATCTACAGTTATGCAGCCCCAACAGGTTTTCCAGACAAGGCTTCTTTTTGGGTCAACACCGGCTCATTATTGAACAGGATGAATTTTGGCTTGGCCATTGCTGCACAGCGCATTCCGGGTGTTGGCATCAACCTCCTGGCGTTGAACAACAACCATGAGCCCGAAAGTGTGGATGATGCATTGCAGACCTACAGCGCCATTTTATTGCCTGGAAGAAATCAAAAAGAAAACATCGGTCGCCTGACAAGCCTTGTGCGGGATGAAGCGCTGCAAGACAGGCTGGACAAGGCATTGGCTTCAACGCAATCAACAGCTACCATTGAGGAAGACATGACTGGAGGGGTTGGCATGATGGGTGAGGAGAAGACACCGAAAATGGGAAAAGGCAATGGAAAGAAAATGCCAGAAACAGCAATGGTGGCTTCAGGACAAGTGGCCCATGTGGTGGGCATCATCATTGGTTCACCAGAATTTCAAAGAAAATAATTACTTGCTATGGCCAACAGAAGAGCTTTCATGAGATCGGGTGCCATGGCACTATTTGCAACAGGTTTGGGCGGTGTTCCGTCTTTTATCACAGCAACTGCAGGAGAGAAAAAAATTATTCCTCCCTATAAAAAAAACAAGACGCTGGTCTGCATTTTTCAACGAGGGGCGATGGATGGACTGATGGCGGTAACGCCTTACAGCGATCCCAACCTGAAACTACTCAGGCCAGGCCTGTACATGAGCCCTGCCCAAACCGAAGGGCAGCTTTTTGACCTTGATGGGAAATTTGGCTTGCACCCTTCATTGGGTTCACTGTCCCCTTATTTTACGGAAGGACGCATGGCCGTTGTGCATGGTGTTGGTAGTCCCAACAAAACCAGAAGCCATTTCGATGCACAGGATTATATGGAAAGCGGAACGCCCAACAGCAAAAGCACTGCCAGTGGGTGGTTGAACAGGGCAATTGGTCTGACAGGCCATGAGGCAACACCTTTTAGTGCGGTCAGTCTTACTGCTGCATTGCCCAGGTCCTTGCAAGGAGATCATGATGCCTTGGCCATCAACAACCTTGAGGAGTTTGTGATACAGATGAGGGGCAATCCGCTTGCCGGCAACATGGCAGCCAATTCGTTTGAACAATTGTACGACCAGACCTCCAACCAATTGTTGAAGCAATCAGGAAAAGAAAGTTTTGAAGCGATGAAAATGCTTGACCTGAAACTGGTCAAAAATTATACTCCTGCACCCGGGGCCATTTACCCCAATTCTCCTTTGGGAAAATCCTTGAAACAAATTGCCATGCTGGTCAAGATGAATATCGGGATGGAAGTTGCCTTTGCTGAATCCGGAGGATGGGATACGCATTTCAACCAAGGAACAACCAACGGATCTTTTGCCAGAAACCTGAAGGATTTTTCCGATAGCATTGCTGCCTTCTGGAAAGACATGGCCGGCTACCAGGATGAGGTTACCGTGATGACCATGACTGAGTTTGGGAGAATGGTTCACCAGAATGGAACCGGAGGAACAGACCATGGAAGGGCAAGCTGTCTTTTTGTATTGGGCAATGATGTTCAAGGGGGAAAAGTATACCACAAGATGGGTTCTTTGGACAAGGCCTCGCTGGAAGACAACAGGGATTTGCCGGTGACAACAGACTTTCGATCCGTATTTGCTTCAGTGGCAAAAAAGCACCTCAATGTGGTGGATACTGCCAAACTTTTTCCGGGATACGAAGGTGATATGCTTTATCTTTAAAAGCATAATTCATCAAATGGCCTAGGCCCTTTTCATGCAGCTACAATCCATCGATCTTGCTGTTATCGGCTTATTTTTCCTGAGCATGTTGGTGATCGGTATCATGTCTTATTACCGCAGCAAAAATGCAGAGGATTATTTTGTTGCAGGGGGCAAACTGCCCTGGTGGCTGGCTGGTATTTCTCACCATGTTTCCGGGCATAGCGGTGCCGTATTTGTTGCCTATGCTGCAGTAGCTTTCACGCACGGTTTTACCATGTACATCTGGTGGGCATTGCCTGTAGGGTTGGTGATCATTGGTGCCGCAGGAATCTTTCCAGTGTATTGGGTCAGGTTGCGCAAACAGTTGCAGATCCAGTCTCCGTTAGAATACCTCCGCATTCGTTATAACCTGCTTACCCAACAGGTGGTCGCCTGGAATGGTGTGCTGCTCAAGGTCTTTGATGTGGGCGCAAAATGGGCAGCGATCGGCATCCTGCTCAAAGTGGTTGCAGGCATCCCCATGGAAACAGGCATCATGGTTTCGGGCGTTGTAACCATTGTCTATGTTACGTTTGGCGGATTGTGGGGAGTGATTGTTACAGATTTTATCCAGTTCATCGTGCAGGTCTTGGGCGGTATCGTGATGTTTGTGCTGGTGGTGAACCGCTTGGGCGGAACAGATTCCATCATGGGTATCTGGAAACAGCTTCCCCCAGAACACCATGCTTTTTTCAATGAACCATATTCTATGGGATTTGTGTTGGTGATGTTCTTCCTTTATTTCCTGAGTTACAATGGAGGGAGCTGGAGCCTGGCTACCCGATACATTTCATCTCCCACAGAAAAAGAGGCTTCTAAAGCAGCCTGGCTTTCCGGCATATTGTATTTGTTGTGGCCCCTGATCTTGTTCTTCCCGATGTGGGCCGCGCCCCTGCTGCTTCCTGCAGGAACCGTTCCTTCAGAATCATATGGTTGGCTGATGCTGGAAATTCTTCCCACAGGCATGATTGGATTGGTCATCGCCTCTTTGTTTGCAGCAACCATGGGCATGACTTCTTCTGATGTCAATACAGTGGCAGCTGTCATCACAAGAGACATCCTTCCTGTGTTCTCCAAGAAATTTACCAGCGATAAATATGCCTTGCCCACAGCACGCATCACCACTTTTGTTTTCACATTGGCAACGCTTGTGATTGCATTGAACTACCAGCGCTTTGGCGGTGTGCTGGGCCTGATTGTCAATTGGTTCGCTGCCCTGCTTGGGCCAACCTCAATGCCCCTATTGTTCGGACTCTTGCCCGTTTTCAAGCGTTGCGGACCGAGGGCTGCTATTGCCTCCATTGTGGCAGGATTGCTTACTTTCATCATCACCAAGAACCTTCATTTGGGCAACCTGGCCCTTGAAGTGGGATTGCCCACCATCGTTTCAGCCTTGGTATTCATTGTCTCAGGACTCTTGACAAAACAGGTACCTGAAAAAGTTGAAGAGCTTGTATTGGCCCTGAAAGAAAAAGGAGAATAATCAATAAATCAAGATAAGGATGAGCGATAGAAAATTTGGATTTGGAATCATTGGCGCAGGAATGATTGCGCATGTACATGCCAAGGCCATCGGGGCCATCGGCAATGCAACATTGATTGGATTGCACAGCAGGGGAACTGAAAAAATGGAGGCTTTCGCATCGCAACACCATTGCAAGGCATTTGATACAATGGAGGAGATGCTGGCAGATCCTGCCATAGACATTGTTTGCATTTGTACCCCTTCCGGAGCGCATGAGGATCCGACGCTCCAATGCATTCAGGCGGGGAAGCATTGCCTGGTAGAGAAGCCGCTGGAAGTTACCCTTGAAAAATGTGATAGCATCATCGAAGCATCCAGGATGACAGGGATGAAGGTGGGTGTTATTTTTCCTTCCCGTTTTTATGACCAGGCCCTGTTGCTCAAGAAGGCCATGGATGAGGGTAAGTTTGGTGATATTGTTTTGGGCGATGCCTATGTAAAATGGCACCGCAGTGAGGCCTATTACCAATCCAATCCCTGGAGGGGAACTATCGCGCTGGATGGCGGTGGTGCGCTGATGAACCAGGGCATCCATTCGGTGGATCTTTTGCAATGGTACATGGGAAAGGTGGACGCAGTGCAAGCCTTTGCAGGTAACAGAAGACACAAGGGAATTGAAGTGGAAGACACGGTTGTTGCCGTACTAAAATTTGCCAATGGTGCGATGGGAAATATCGAATGCTCTACTGCCATTTTCCCTGGAGATTTGAAACGAATTGAAATCAATGGAACGGTAGGCACCGCAGTGCTGCAAGAAAGCAATTTGACCAAATGGGAATTTCTTGAAATGACGGCAGAAGACAGCCAACTCAATGAAGACATGAAAGGAAACGCACTGGCTCATGGCGGCGGTGCTTCCAACCCTGCAGACATCAGTTTCGTTGGCCACCAGCGGCAGATTGAAGACATGATCCATGCCATTGAAACCGATGCCCAGCCAATGGTTGATGCCATAGAAGGCAGAAAGGCCGTGGAAATTGTATTGGCCATTTATGAAAGTGCAAGAACTGGAAAAATGGTCCATCTCCCTCTCTCATAATTCATCCGTCAATCAGTATCATGGCACCCATTCAACATTTTACCGCAGACCGCTTGTATGTCAATGTTTATCCTACACGAGATGCTATGGGCATGGCTGCAGCAAAAGATGCAGCAGCGCAGATCCAAGCATTGCTCAACACAAAAGAATTTGTCAACATTATTTTTGCTGCCGCTCCCTCACAAAATGAAATGCTGTTTCACCTGGCCGCCAATGATAAAATTGACTGGAGCAGGGTGAATGCTTTTCACATGGATGAATATGTAGGACTAAATGACAATGCACCACAGCGATTTGGCCATTTTTTAGACCAGGCCATTTTTGGAAAGCTGCCATTTCATGAAGTGCATTATATCAACGGAAATGCATCCAACCCTGAAGTAGAATGCAGCCGTTATGCCGCATTGCTCGGAGCCCATCCTATAGACCTGGTTTGCATGGGCATTGGAGAGAATACCCATATCGCTTTCAACGATCCGCATGTGGCGGATTTCAACGATCCGTCTATGGTAAAGCTTGTTGCGCTGGATGAGGTCTCCAGAATGCAACAGGTCCATGATGGTTGTTTTGCATCCATTGAAGAAGTTCCCCGAATGGCCATCACCCTCACCATTCCTGCATTGTTGAAAGCTGCATCCATTTTCTGTGTGGTGCCGGGCATCAACAAGGCAATGGCAGTAGACCATACGATCAATGCAGATATTACTGCAGTATATCCTTCCACCGCATTGAGGCTGCATGAAAATGCGAGGCTTTATCTTGATGAGAAAAGTGCTTCACTGTTATCGCCCTTCAACCACGACTGAACTGATTTTTATTGGATGCTTCAAAAAGGAAGTCACCCTCAGGTAGTTCAATCCGAAATTGTTTTTGCTCATATCGAATGAAGAAAGCTTTATTTTTTTACCATCAACACGCGCGGAAACCCTATTCTTTTTAGCATCCCAACCTATCCGAATTGTTGTTTCTTTTTTTGTTGAAATTGTTTTGTCAATGGTAAAATGAATGGGTGATGACTTCATGGCCAAACTGTCAAATGCCACTGAAAAATGATCTGTCAGCCCCATGGAAATGCTGGTATCAGCAAACACCTTGATCGCAACCCTACCTTTTTTTAGCATGGGAAAATTCCAGACCGCATCATCTGGATTGGATCCATGCATGGTCCACTGTTCAAGGTTTTTTAAGCTGTCGCTTTGTTGTTTTTCTTCCAACCAATTGGGATTGAACTGGACCAATGCTGCGTCTGCACCTTGACCAGAAACCATTAGGATGTTTCCGTTGGAAAGCGCAACCGCAGAGGGATAGGCCGTACCCCGGTCACCCCTGAGCACAGCTGTTTTACTGTTTGCATTTACCATGATCTCCCTGAAGCCCTTCCATGTTTTTCCTTCATCGCTTGATAGTGCAGCATGCAAGGATTCCCTTCCTCCTGCCGCATAAGATTTTTTATCGTCATGTCGTTGGTCACTGTTCCAGATCAACAGGATCCTTCCATCTCCAAGCCTGACGGTGCTTGCAGGAGAGTCTGATGATATAAATGTGGTTTGTTCTGGTATTGTCCATGTATTGCCGGCATCCGCTGAAAAACTTTCGTAAAGGAATCCCTTGTTGGTCCTGATCAACATCCAAATCCTCCCATCCTTCAATTCAATGGCATTGGGCTCGATGGCACCATAGCGGGTAACCCATTCGCTTTCAATGGGAATCTTCAATATGGTTTCAGACTTTTTCCAGGTACGGCCATTGTCGCTGGAATTGAGCGTCATGACCTGAAAAAGTCCATGGTCAATTGTTCCTTTTTGGGGTTTGTTGGCCCTTGCCGTATCGGATTCTGTCATGGGAATCAGCAGGTTGCCGTTTTTCAGTTGGATGAAACCCCGTATGGACCCCACATATCCTTCATTGATCATCTTAGGGGTTGACCAATTTCCGCCAGGCTTCAGCTGCGTATACCAGAGGTCAAGATGTCTTCCGCGGTAACCCAACGGGCCTGGTTTGAAAATATGAAACACACAATGAATGACGCCATCCCTGTCTTGCATCACCTGGTTGGCATAATAGGCCTCGCCCGGTAATTCGAATTCCACCGCGGGATCGCTCCAGTGCAAGCCATTGTCATTCGATGAAATAGACATCATTTTTTTCGCATCACCTGGTCTGTTGATGTAGAAGAGTTTGATCAGCCCTGTAGCCAACCTGATCAGGGTGGCTTCATTGGTCGGTGCCTTGCGGATTAAGACGGGGGCGTGTATCTGGTTGAAGGCTGTCGGTATTGGTCTTGCCTGCATGCCAAATGAAACAACCGCTGGCATGGTGTCGGCCATCGAATTGTGCTCCACGAAGGCCAAACTGCTTGCATATGCTGTTTCAATAGAAAAAAACCAACAGAACAACAGAAAAAGAGGGCTTATTTTCATTGGATGAAATCTTTTTCGCGCAAGAATAACCTGAGTGTGCTGAATGCAAATGAAATCCAGAGCTCACCTGGTTTTCTTTCAAAAACATAGGGGTAGGCTATCTGTGTTTTTGGTGCCAGGGTTTTTCCGATTACCACTGGCTTGCTCCAATTGTTTCCATCGTCCTCAGAGAACATGATGGAAATTTCTTCCCTGTGCATGCTGACGGGAGTTGCAGAGAAATTGTTGTCGCCTCCCCGGAGCGGGTAGCTGTTTTTCCCTTGGGGATAGTACCTGTTCCATACCAATACCAGCCTTCCGCTCTTTAAACGTTTGAGCATACCAGGGGATGAACTGGCATCAATGCTTGTTGATTTTATGTTGTTCCAGGTCAATCCATTGTCTGTCGATTGCGTCTCCCAAAAATAGCCCCAATTGGTTCTCAACAGCATCTTCATGCTTCCATCCTTCATTTGTTCAAGGGTGGATTCTGTTACTCCATCGTGATCGCCCACTCCACCAAGGTCTATGATATTGCTTCGCTTCCATGACCTTCCTTCATCGCTGCTGCTATAGGTTACCACTGCATGGTGTCCGGGGTTATGCCGCATCATCATGCTGCTGAACACAATATTGCCCTGGGTCGTTTCAATGATGTCCCTGATGGCTCCGGTCCAATCCTTGTGCAAGAGTGCTGGCTCGCTCCATGTTTTTCCATCATCTTCACTGCGGACTGCATAGGTAGGCAATACGGCTTCAGGTGAATCATGGCTATCCTTGCTCCAATTCCAATTGGCCCTTTCCTTGTCATTCGCAAACGCCAGGATCAGTGTTCCTTTTTTGGTGCGGATCAGTGCCCGCTCAGGACGGATGAAAAACTTACTGTTGTCTTTGAAAATGGGGGAAGATCTCCAGCTAATGCCATCGTCATTGCTCACCAAAAAACAGGTGCTGTCTACGGTCGCAATTTTCTTTTTGGACAGCTGTATAAAAGGTCCGGAACGCAGGACGCCAAGGTCCTTCGTTTTGTCATGGATCCAAAAACCGGTTGTTGTTTTCTTCCCTGATTGCAGATCAACTGAATCGCCAAATGCATGGGTTGGATTGACTTGTGCGGCTACATTCATCGAGCAGATGATTGCAGCGAGGGGAATGATGCCCTTTAGAAAAATAGTATTCATTGTCTTGTTTTGCAGTGATGATCTTTATGATGGCTTCTGCCATGCGCATGTGTCCATATTGTCTAAGAAGGGAGAACTTACATGTGCATGTGCAATGATGCCTTGATACACCAGTTCCCGCTTGATGTTGTAGAGCCAGTTCCTGCCGGGATTCGGGAGCAGTACATCCATCAATTTTTTTGAGAATTGTGTTTGCAAAGCAATGGATTGGTCGAGATTCTTGTTGAGCCCTGCCGAGCAAAGTTCCTTCAGCAACTTCACGTACATGACGCCACCGCCTGACACTACCCCGTCTGCACCCAACATGAGGCTTGCATCGAATACGGATTCATCCCCTTGCATGATTGTCCCTGGTCTTGTGGATTTGTTGGGGTACCTTCTCAAGAGCTCTGCAAACATGCTGAAATTACAGCTGGAGTCTTTGATGCCTGCAATCCGTTCCATGTTCAGGATTTTCTCAATGGTGTCTGCATCAAGGGCGTTCCCCGTAAATCCGGGAGCATTGTAAAATATCAATGGAAGCGTTGTTGCATCTGCAAGACGTTGAATATGGTCTATATGGCTTTGTGGGTCCGGGAACTTGTTGTAGAATGCAGGTGTTGAAACCAGGAAGTCTACACCAGATTTTTCAAGGGACTTTGCGTTTGCGATGGTCTTCCTTGTTGATGCAGCAGATACTGTTGCCAGCACTGGAAGTCTTCCTGCAACATGGGCAACCGTGGCTTCCACCAACAATTCCCTTTGGGCATGAAGCAAAGCAACACCTTCCCCAATGGTGCCGAGCATCATGATGGCATCGGCCCCTCCTTCGATGGTACTGTCGATCAGTTTGCACAATGATGCAATATCTACGTCCTCATTTTCCAACAAAGGTGTAGGCATGGCAATCACTACACCTTTTAGTTTTCCAAACTTCATGTCCTGCTTTTGAAAAATAAAGATATATGTATTACATATATGAATTAAATTTTTTGCAGATAATAAAGCAAGTGGGTATACATTTTTACCCGGAACCCTTCAGGGCTTCCATTTCTCAATTCATCCAACAGATCACGGTGGGAAATGCTTCCTGCATTTTTTATACTCTTTTGTTTCGGGTTCAATCCACTGTCAACATAGTCAAAAATCGGGAGCAGCATTTTTTGGAAACGCATGATGGTTTTATTCCCTGATATTTTGTACAGCATGGAATGGAACTCCACATCGTATTTTAACCGGTCAATCCTGTGGACTGTTTTTTCCTCATTGATTACGATTTCTTCAAGTTTTTTGAGACTTTCTTCGGTCTTTCTTAAAAAAAGAAGGTCTCCAATGCCCATCTCAATCACAAGACGCATTTCAAATATCTCTTTCATGGTTTCTCCGTCCAGCAGCTTTGGGTCCATTACCCGGTGCATGTTTCCCAGGAAATCAGGTCTTGTGATGATCATGCCCCTGTTTTTTCTTGACTCGATGATCCCCAACATCCGGAACCTTGAAATGGCCTCTCTGATGGCAGTTCTGCTTACACCCATGGCTTCTGCCAAGTCCATTTCTTTGGGGATTGCGTCTCCCGGCTCAAAATTTTCTGCACGGAAAAACTCCTCCAATCTTCTTTCGATTTTATCAACTTGTGATGGGGTACTGGCAGGATTCAGTCTGGAAATCGACATTTTAGGGTTGGGTTTGTATCATCAAGCCTGTTGAATGTCATCAACAGGAGCAGGAATAATTAATTTGAAAAATTTGTTAATAATTGAATTAAATCATTAACATTGTGATATGTACGACATATAACATGTGTACAGTACAAAATTAGGTTAAAGTTTAATTTAAACATTAAATATGAGAAAATCCCTGTCATTCATCTTCTCCTTTATGCTTGCTGCTGTTGTGTCTTTGGCTCAGTCTGGCAAAATTTCCGGAAGGGTTGTAGCCTCCGAAGACAATTCACCCTTGGCGGGCGTAACCGTTTCAATCAAAGGGAAAAATGCTGGAATCCAAACAGCAGCCAATGGTTCATTTTCCATTGATGCAGCAATTGGGGAAACCATCACCTTTTCTTTTGTGGGGTACGAAGCCCAGGAAATCAAACTGGCATCAACTGCAGCGCTTGAAATCCGCCTGGTATCAGACGCTGCAAAACTGGGTGAGATTGTTGTCGTTGGCTACGGAACCCAATCAAGAAAAAATGTCACCAGCTCCATTTCAAAACTCAATCAAGAGGTATTGGCCTCAACGCCACGTTCAAATGTGGGCGGAGCGTTACAAGGAACCATCTCAGGTTTGCAGGTGGTGAATTCAACTGGTTCGCCAGGCGCTTCTCCTTTGATTTTGCTCAGGGGTGGCGCTTCCATCAACAACCCTGGATCACCCTTGGTTGTAGTGGATGGAATTATCCGGGCATTCAATGATATCGCTGCACAAGACATTGAGTCTGTTGAATTGTTGAAGGATGCTGCTGCAACCGCCATTTATGGTGCGCGTGCCAACAATGGTGTAATTCTTATCACCACTAAACAGGGTAAAGTAGGCACATCACAGGTTTCATACAAATACACTGCAGGATACAACAGGAACAGGCAGGGATATGAATACATGAACGCAAGGGATTTCATTTATTATAACAGGTTGGGTAACCTGAATTCCGGCCGGACCCTTGCCCAGGTAAATACAGCCCGCGGCTATGGCCTGCTTACAGCACCTGCTGATCTTGCCACTTTTGACATACAGCAATATTCCGCCGCCAACGCCAATCTCCTCGGCAAAGGATGGGATACCGTTTCAGATCCATATGGCGGAACCATTATTTTTAAGGACCATGGCGGTGAATTGGATGATATTGTGTTCAGAAATACCAAGACAAATGATCATTTTGTGAACATGTCTGGTGGCAATGAAAAAGGAAAATATTATGCGAGCTTTAATTATTACAATGAAGATGGTGTTGTTATTGGGTCCAGCTACAAACGTTTTGCCGCAGACCTAAACGGGTCTTACAAAGTGAAACCCAATGTTGAGGTCAGCTCTGCCGTCAACATGTCAACCTCTGCCCAATACGGTACCCTCACTGCTGAGAGCAATACTTTCTACCGGGCTCTTGCCATGTGGCCAACATTCAATCCATGGATCGATTCAGCAAAAACAATTCCCAATCCGGGGAACTCTATTTCTGATGGTAATCCCAAGTACTGGTTAGACAAAATCAAACGAACCAATGAAGTGAACAGGATTACTGCTTCTGCTTCAGTGAAGTGGGACATCACCAAGGATCTTTACATCAAGGCAACTGGGTCTGCCTATTTGTTTGAAAACCTGGATGAGTCCTTTACCAAGGCCACGCAATTGTACACCACTGTCTTTACCAATCCTCCTACATTTAACAATACAACAAGACCATCTTCTGCCAACTTCACCAGGGCTTTTCAAACACAGTACAATGCCATTATCAACTATACCAAAACATTTGGTAAGTCACACAATGTGAATGCTATGATGGGAGCTGAGTTCTTTGATACCAGGGCCTTTGAAATGCAGACGGCAGGGACCCTGGCCCCAACTGATGAGGTGCCAACGGTTAATGCATCCACAGCTTTTGCTGCGGGAAGCAACTACTCAACAAGGTCTGAATATGCCATTGCCTCCAGTTTCGGCAGGTTGACCTATGACTATGATCAACGTTTTCTGCTTTCTGCCGTGTTTCGCCGTGATGGTGTTTCCAGCCTTGCTGAAAAGAACAGGTTCGGTTTTTTCCCAGGCATGAGTGCAGGTTGGAACCTTCATCGTGAAAAATTCTTCAAGAACAGTTCACTTTCAAATGTGATCTCAAGCCTCAAGCCACGCATTAGCTATGGTCAGAATGGAAATGTTGCTGGTCTGGGTCGCTATGAGGTACAGGGTGCATATGGAGCGCAGACACTGTACAACAACAATGGAGGATTTTTGTATACTGGTATTACCAACGAAGACCTGAGATGGGAAAAGAGCAAGACAACAGATCTTGGTCTTGATCTTGGACTCTTCGGAAACAGGGTGAACTTCGTGTTTGATTATTATGACCGCATTACTACAGATTTGCTTACCAATCTTTCACTCCCCAGTTATACTGGTTTCAGCTCCGTTAAAACCAATCTCGGGTCTTACCAAAACCAGGGCTATGAGTTTACCGTCAACGGAAACGTGCTCAATGCTCCAGGCGGACTCAAGTTGGATCTGAGCGCAAACGCATCGTTTGTAAAAAATAAAATCCTCAAACTTCCATTCAACGGCAATGAGTTGAACCGTCAGGGTGGTTTGCAAATTTATGACCCTGCTACTGGAAAGGTAGTCTGGGTTGGAGGTTTACAAGAAGGCAAGCAATTGGGTGATTTATATGCATTCAAGCAATTGTCCATCTTCAAGGATGCTGCTGAAGTAGCAAAACTGGCTGGAAACAGGTGGGATCAGGTGGCCCTCATTGGTGGTCCCAATCGTCCTGGTACCGGGAAAATCACTCCTGGTGATGTGAACTGGTTGGATGTGGACAAGAACGATACCATCGACTCAAGGGATCAGGTCAGTGTGGGAAATATCTATCCCAAATGGACCGGTGGTTTCTCTATCAATCTGAGCTACAAAGGATTCTCATTGTATGCACGGTTTGAGTTTGCAACAGGCCATACGATTTACAATGATCTTTTCGCAAGAACGTTGGGTAATTTCCAAGGTACTTTCAATTATTTTGTAGACCAGAAAAGGGCTTGGTCACCAACCAATACCAATACTGACATTCCCAAAGTATACTATGCTGATCAGGTTGCTGCACCAACGGGAAAGAAAAACTATACCCGTATCAACAATGCAGGTACAAACATCAACAGCAACAATTCAAACATGTACGAAAAGGGCGACTATCTTGCCGGAAGGGAATTTACATTGTCTTATGACTTCCCCAGAAATTTACTTTCAAAAATAAAGTTTCTCAGCAGGGGTAGGGCATATGTCAGTGGTTCCAACCTGTTTTACATGACCAAGTTTACCGGACCAACCCCTGAGCCTCCTGTTGCGGGTGGTTCAATCACCGGTTATTACAATGGTTTGTATCCAGTGCCAAGGTCTTTTGTACTGGGCATAGATGTAGCATTCTAATTAAGGCAGATAACACATACATAAATGTTTAAACGAGATAATATGAAAAATAAAATCAACTTGGTTTCCATCGCAGTTGGAATGTTGATCCTCATCAGTTCATGCAGCAAGCAGCTTGAGCTTGCACCTATCAGCAGTGTTGGTGAAGGTAATTTTTGGAAAACACCAGAGCAGGTTGATGCTTTTGTCAATGGTGTTCACACCAGGTTCAGGTCTCATGTGCAGCGTTTTCTGTTCCTGGGCGAACTCAGGGCTGATATACAGGGTACAGATCCCGGGACCAGCACTTCTTTCACGGGCGAGTCGACTGCAGGAAATGAGAGGATGTGGAACAATACCTTGGGATTGGATGCACCGGGTGTGGCAGATTTTGGCGGATTTTATGCCAACATCAACCAGTTGAACCTGCTCATCTCCAAACTGAATACCACCAATATTACTACAGCCGCCAACAAGGGGTACTACCTTGGAATTGCACATGGCATGCGGGCTTTCTATTATTTTCAAATGCACATGGCCTGGGGAAAGGCCATCATCCAAACCGAACCTACTGCTACCATTGACATATCGAATCTTGCCAAGGCAGCTGCTCCAGAGGCGGAGTTGATGAAACTCATCAAGGATGACATTGAAAAATCACTCACTGCATTTGGAACAAATTACACTTACAGAAGTGCAAAAAGTTTTTGGTCTAAAAATGCAACACTGATGTTGAAGGGCAATGTTTATCTGTGGACAGCACAGAAGGGTGGTGGTACAGCAGATGCAACAGTAGCCAAGACTGCTTTGTTGGATGTGCAGGCCAATGGCGCAGCTTCTCTTCAGGCTTCTTTTGCCAATATTTTTGCTACCACTACAAGGGGTAATACTGAAGTGATTTTTGCGAGCCGTCACTTGTTGAATGAGGCAACATTGCCCATTATCAATTTTCTTCCCCAAACAGGATTGCTCATCAACTTCCACGATTCAATTGCCAAAAGAAAATTTGACGTTGTTACGGATAATTGGGGCGGAACCTATTTTTTCCCAATGATGATGTCAACGTTCAGAAGGTTCAGTGACAGGGATACCAGAAAATGGGCTTCCATTCAGCCCTGTTACAGGTTGACCGGTACAACCTACACCCTTGCAGGCGTATTTGGAAGCAAATACAAGGGTGAACAAAATGCAGGTGTTCGCAATTACACCAATGATTATATTATTTACCGTTTTGCTGACCTCCTGTTGATGTTGGCAGAGGCCAAATTATTGTTGGGTGAGAGTCCTGCAACAGAGATCAACCTGGTCAGGTCGCGTGCTTATGGTGCAGCCTATGTTGCGGCCACCGATGCATTCCCAAGGCAGGCAGGTGACACTGATGCAAAGGAAGCCATCCTGAGGGAACGTTATTTTGAATTCATCATGGAAGGCAAGCGCTGGTTGGACCTCAGGCGTTTCGGCGATACCTATGTTTTCAAGTATACAAATGTAAAAGCGACAGAAGCATACAAAGTGCTTTGGCCAATTGATAGGGCCACACTGACCAATAATAAATCGCTGGAACAAACGCCAGGATATCCTGCGTTCTAAGGTATTGTTCAAAGGCACGGTAGAGTTGTTTTCTATCGTGCCTTTATTTTTACATATTCAAACCAATCAATGAAAGGTCCATTCATCATCGATTCAGGTATTGCTGGTCCAACACTCCTGATTACTGCTGGAGTGCACGGAGATGAATATGAACCCATTCTGGCAACACAGTTTCTTGTGCAGTCACTGAAAGGCCATGTACTAAAAGGCAAGGTGGTCCTCGTTCCAATTGTCAATGGTTCTGCTGTTGTCTCGCATACAAGGTATGGGGATGATGGGTTGGATCTGGCCCGGATTTGTCCGGGAAATCCTAACGGCAGTTCCACGGAAAAAGACGCAGCCCTTGTATCAGAATTGATTGCAAAAGCGGATTACCTCATTGATCTCCACACAGGGGGTAAAATCTTCGATATTCATCCGTTGGCTGGTTATATGCTGCATCCATTGCAGGCTGTACTTGAAGTACAACGCGCTATGGCCATTGCTTTTGGATTGCCGGTGGTTTGGGGCACAGACCACTCCCCCAATGGCCGCACCTTGTCCGTTGCCAGGGACCATGCTATCCCTGCGATCTATGTTGAATTTGGAGGTGGAACAACCGCCAGAAGTAGTATCATTGCTGCCTATGCCAATGGATGCATGGGGGTACTGTCCCATTTGAAAATGATGCATCCAACTGTTTCCACCAACAAGATTCTGGAGTGGTGGACAGAAGACAATACCCCTCAAAATGGATACCTTCAATCCAAAATGCAGGCCCCTGCTGATGGCATTTTTGTTCCTGCTGTACAGCTCGGACAACCCATAAAAAAGGGGTCACATTGGGGAGATATATTTGATCTTGATACGGGAAATAAAACTGAAGTTTTTGCCGAGGATTCAGGAATTGTTTTGTTTCTTAGGTGTGAGGCAATCACAAAACAGGGAGACTCCCTTGGGGGTATCATGCCTATCAACCAACATACTTTAAGGTAACACCATGAAAGATAGCAAAACAGTCATCATCACCGGCGCTGCAAAAGGAATCGGCAGGGCAACGGCGCTAAGGTTTGCACAGGATGGTTATCGTGTGGCCTTGGTGGACAAGGACGAAAAATCGCTGCAGGAGCTGCATGCTTTCATTGAACAACAATATGGAGATAATACATCCTGGGACAAGGGACGAGGGGTTGTAAACAAAGGAGAAGCTGTTTCTTTGGTGATCTGTGGTAACCTTGCAGAAGAGCAATTTTTAGAAAAGATTGTTGATGAAACCCTTGCACAATGGGGCAGTATAGATGTGCTTGTGAACAATGCTGCATGGAGAACGATTGAATCTATGAGGTCAATAAGCATGGAGACATGGGACAAAACCATCAGGGTTTGTTTGACTGCACCCGCATTTTTATCAAAGGGTTGTGCTGAGGTCATGGAGCGAAATGCTTCAGGTGGCGTCATCATCAATGTTTCAAGCATGATGTCTGACAGGCCTGCAGGAACAAGCCCAGCCTATATCGCTTCAAAAGGCGCATTGGAATCTCTTACAAAAGAATTGGCCATTGCCTATGGCCGCAGCGGTATCAGGGTGATTGCTGTAAAGCCAGGATTCATTGATACGGGCATGAGCAAGGATTATAAAGACCCCGCAGGCGAAGAACTCTCTGACCAACTGGCAGAATACCTGGTGGATGCCACACCATTGAAGGGGCCTGGATCTCCATCAAATATCGCAGACGCAATTGCTTGGTTGAGTTCAGATCAATCGGCTTTCATCACTGGCACTTCCATCACGGTTGATGGTGGTTTTACAACAAACATGAACAGTTACCTTCTTAAAAAGAAACAGTTCCCCAACGAATATTGATATGTGGCAATACAATGACTTTTTGGTCCCCATACCTGATGCATGCAGGATCTCGCTTGGAGAGGGCAATACGCCGTTGGTGAAATCGAAAAGTATCGGCCCTGCCATGGGGCTTAACAATCTTTATTTCAAGCTCGAGAACCTCAATCCTTCCGGATCATACAAAGACCGCTTTGCAGCTGCCTTCATCAGCAACATGAAAAACAAGGGGCAAACGCTTTGTATTGCAACATCCAGTGGAAACACAGGCGCTGCTCTTTCTGCATACTGTGCAGCAGCAGGGGTGAAGTGTGCATTGGTCATCGTTGATGGTGCACCTGTTCCTAAGATCAGACAAATGCAACTTTATGGGGCAACAACCATCATGGTAGAAGGGTTCGGAAAAGATACCGCCATCACCAGCGGGGTATTTGAAACACTGGCTGCGCTTACTGCATCCTATGGCGTCCCGCTTCCGGTAAGTGCATTCGTGTATTGCCCTGAAGGCATGCAGGGTGTGCAGACCATTATGTACGAATTGATGGAAGCCATTAAAGTCGACCATGTTTTTTCTTCGGCAGGAGGAGGTGGGCTTACTTTAGCAATGGCTTATGGCGCAAATATTTTTGCATCCAGCAAAGGATATGGGTCAAAACCCAAAGTACATTGCGTGCAACCTGAAGGGAATGACACCATCGCATCGGCCCTGCGAAATGGTTCAACTGTTGCATCCGTTATACCTGGCGCAACAACAAAGATCAGTGGCTTGCAGGTTCCCAATATCCTTGATGGAAACGAGGTTATCAAGGAATGTCGGGCACTTGGAGGGAATGGCTATACCGTAACAGACAAGGATGTCTTTGCTTTCCAAAAGAAAATGGCACAGCAAGAGGGCATATT
Source organism: Chitinophagaceae bacterium (assembly GCA_044341875.1). Lineage (GTDB taxonomy): Bacteria > Bacteroidota > Bacteroidia > Chitinophagales > Chitinophagaceae > Pollutibacter. The sequence continues at coordinate 126,613 of JBIIQT010000002.1, forward strand.
CTCAGAGCCCGCAGGTGCCGTGCCATTGGCAGGACTGGCAAGGGCCGTAGCATTGAATGAGGTAAATCCCGATGAGAATATTGTTTGCCTGGTTACAGGAAGTGGATTCAAGGACATGCTGTCCGTTGAAAATCATTTTGATCTTCCTGCCATTGAACGCATTGATCACGTACAAATGAGAGAAGCAATTGAATTATTAAATACATAAAAATGACAACGATGCATGAAGCGGTAGATCTAAAAGGACTCTGGCCTGCGCTGTTCACACCAGTCACCAGTCAGGGAAAACTGAATGAAAAGGAACTTGAAAAGATGATTGAGTTGATTGTCGGGCAACAACTCGATGGTATCTATCTGCTGGGTTCAACCGGCCAGGGATTTCTTTATTCAGAGGAGGAAAGAAAACATATTGCCAAACTGTCGCTTGAAATTGTCAACAAAAGAATACCCGTCATCGTGCAGGTTGGTGCCATGTGTACAGATGAATCCGTGCGCCTTGCCGTGCATGCAGCTGAACACGGTGCTGACGGCATCTCTTCTGTGGGGCCCGTATACTATGCCCCTTCGCCGGCGATGGGCATTGAACATTACAGGAAAATTTCCAGTGCAACCAACCTTCCATTCTTCCCCTACCAGATAGGCAACGCGCCGATGACGGATGACATGATCAAACAGTTGTTGGAGATGCCGAATGTGAAAGGACTGAAACTGACCACAGGAAGCATGTTGGAAATCAGTGCCATTAACATCAAATCGAAGGGCGTTTGGAAACTGTTCAGTGGTGCAGATGAGTTGATGTGTCATGCTGCTGTATGCGGTACCATCGGTGCCATAGGATCAACCTATAATTTGTTTGGCCCCGTTTGCCAATACGTAAGAAAAGAATTTTTGAAAGGGAATGTTCAATTGGGTATAGACTTCATGACTCCATTTCAAGAACTTATTTTGGAGATTCTCCCCTGCATCTGGACTTTCTTCCACCGTGGAATGCAATTGCGCTATGGCATCGATATCGGTACGCCAAAAGCGCCTTTGTTGGCCCCTGATTTGCCATGGTCTGATGAGGAATTGATGCGGAGGATTACAGCAATAGAACGCTTCAAGCCCTGATAAAAAAGCAGTTGATGCTTTACTGTCACGAACTTAAAAAAACAACATGAATACATTTGAAGTGATAACGGGCGCAGGTGTTCCGAAAAGCCACCTGCCATTTTCCCCTGCAGTCAGGGCGGGTGATTTCATTTTCATTTCCGGGCAAGCATCGGTGGATGATGAGGGCAAGATTGTGAATGGCAGTTTTGAAGAGGAATGCAGAAGGTCTTTTGAAAACCTGCGCAAGATCCTGCATGGTGCCGGACTTGATTTCAGTGACCTGGTGCAGGTGAGGAACTATGTTGCAGCGCAGGAAGACCTTGTCGCATTCAACCAGATTTACCGCGAGTATTTCAGTGAACCATTTCCTGCAAGAACAACCATCATGGGCTGTCTCGGAACCTTGTTGAAATTTGAGGTGGATGCCACTGCTTATTCACCCAAACAACGATAATGCGGGTAGCACTGCTTGGTATCGTGCACGAGTCAAATACGTTTGTCGACAGCAAGACCGGATTGGAACAGTTCCGAAAAGGTCATTGGTTGTTTGGGCAGGGTATTGTCGATGAGTACAGGCATGCTTTCCATGAAGTTGGCGGAATGATCGAAGCAATAGAAGCAGCAGGAATCGAACTGGTTCCGGTCATGTATGCAGAAGCCACGCCTGGGGGGAAGGTTACCAAAGAAGCGTTTGAACACCTCATGAATGAAATGTTCAATGCACTGAAAATAATCTTGCCCGTGGATGGCATCCTGGTGATTCCGCATGGTGCAGGAGTATGCGAAGCATATGACGACATGGATGGCCATTGGTTGGAGCGTTTGCGCAAGCATGTAGGTCCCGCCATCCCCATCATTGGTACCATTGACCCCCATGCCAACCTGTCTAAAAAAATGATCGAGGCCACCAATGCACTGGTGGCCTACAAGACCAATCCACATGTGGACCAACGCAATGTTGGACAAGAAGCCGGCAGGCTGATGGCTGAAGTCCTGCTGGGCCATATCAAGCCCGTACAATTGTTCTCTTCACTCCCCCTGGCCATCAGCATTGAGCAGCAGCTGACCGATAAAGATCCTTGCAAACATGTGTTGCAGATGGCAAAAGAAATGGAGTGCCGTGAGGGAATCCTTTCCATCAGCCTTGTACTTGGTTTTCCTTATGCAGATGTTGAAGACATGGGCGCTTCACTTATCGTCGTTGCTGATGGTGACACAGCAGTGGCCCAAAAGGCCATGGCTGAATTGGAAGCGTATATGATGGTCAACAGGCAATTGTTCAATGGTGCGAAGCAGGATATATCCGCGTTGATGAATGGCTGGGATGGGCTGCGCAAACCCATACTCCTGCTGGATATGGGCGATAATGTGGGTGGTGGCGCTCCCGGCGACAGCAGCTATTTGACCGATCAGCTGGAAGATGCAGGGAAAAGAAATTCATTTGCCTGCATCCATGACCCTGCTGCAGTAATCACTGCATTTGGACATGCAACCGGCGATTCCTTTGACCTGGTTTTTGGGCAAAGGCCTGATCATGTTGCATCAAGGTCTCGCCAGGTTAAACTCATCTGGAAGGGATCCGGAACATTTGATGAAACGACCCCAAGACATGGCGGTCAGGTTCATTTTGAGATGGGGAATACTGCCATCGTAAAGACTGTCCATGGGCATACCATCATGTTGTCTACGTTGCGGGTGCCACCATACAGCCTCCGCCAAATGACAGCATTCGGCCTTGACCCTGCTTCGTTTGAAACCATTATTGCAAAGGGGGTGAATGCTCCCATTGCTGCCTACACAGGGATATGCCCAACCATTCTCCAGGTCAACACACCGGGGTTGACTACAGCAGACATGACCCGTTTTCATTATGAAAAAAGAAGGGTTCCGCTCTTTCCTTTCGAAGCGATCATCCACCAACAATAACATGAAAAAAAATATTGATCTTGTTCAACTGGCGCGGCTGGACTTCTACACTGAAGGTCCGGCACAGGATCATGCAAAGAACTTTTATTTTACCACGCTCACCGGTGGTGCAATCATGCAATTGGACAAGAACGGAATCCTGTCTGAGTGGGCAAGAACCGATTGTCCCAATGGCCAGATTATCCTTTCCAATGGGCAGCATCTTGTATGTGACAGCAAACTGGGAAGGGTGCTTCGTTTTTCTGCGTCAGGACAATTGATGGGCGATGCAACAGGAGCAACCTGCGCGGGGACCAAGGTCCATGTTCCCAACGACCTCATGGTAGACGCAAAAGACAATTTGTATTTTACCGATTCAATCAGGCATGATGGAGCTGTTTTTTTTGTTGGTGCAGACGGAACAGAACGCCTGGTTGCAGGCGGATTGGATTATCCCAATGGCATCGCCATGTCGAACGACGGAAGAATATTGTTTGTGGCAGAGAGTTACAAAAACAGGATCATCCAATTTGAGTTGGACGATGCGGGGATGCCAACGAAGGCCATTGCAACATTCATTGATTTGCCTAGAAACCCCTCCGGCAAGGCAATTGACAACCTTCCCGACGGAATCGCCATCAATGGGAATAACATCATGGCGGTTGCACACTATGGGATGCAGTCCGTCCACCTTGTTTCTCCGGAAGGGGAATTGATGGCATCTTATGACACAGGAATGCCCTGCACCAGCAATGTTTATTTTTTGGATGATGACAGACTTTTGGTAACAGGAGGATATGCTGAACCCGGACCAGGTGCGGTATTTACATTGAACATATAAAACGTAAACATGAAAAACTGCAAGATGTTTTTTACATGGATGATGGTCTTTTTCACCATATTGATCAACCAAACCAATGCACAGATGATGCCTGAATTCAAGGATTTTTCAACGCTTCCTAACACCGAAGGCATGGCGGGAATGTTCGCAGGACAAAGCAAGGGACAATTGTTTTGTATGGGTGGAGCCAATTTCCCAGAGAAAAAACCATGGGAAGGGGGAAAGAAAGTATGGTACGATAAAGTATACATGTTCGCTGAAAACAGTGAATGGATCGAGCTGGATGTAAAACTACCTTCGCCATTGGCATACGGCGTTTCCCTGACCTACAAGGATGAGATTGTTCTTGTGGGCGGAAACGATGAGAAGAATTTTCATGCTGCAGTAGTTGGATTGACCTGGAACGGAAAGTCTTTCGATACCCATCAATATCCTGCATTGCCCATACCACTTGCCAACATGGCGGGTGCACTGGTCGGTAGTCTGGTTGTTGTTGCGGGTGGCACAAGCGCCTTTACCGGTGCGCCATTGAATACTTGCTATGCACTTGATCTGGACAATCCTGCAATGGGCTGGATTTCATTGCCAACATGGCCAGGCGCAGGAAGGACACAGCCCGTTGGGGGATCCTACAATGGAGGTTTCTACTTGTTCAGTGGAGAAATGGTTGGAACAGATTACCTGGGAAAACCCGAGCGGAGGATGTTGCAGGATGCCTTCCGGTTGACCCCTGAAAAGAAAAACGGAAGCTGGTCAGGAACATGGGAAACATTGCCCCTCATGCCCCGTGCTGCTACAGCTGCTGCCAATCCCGTACCGGTTTTGTCGAATGGCCAATTTGTTTTTTGGGGCGGTGTTGATGCGGAGAAGGCCATGCACAAGGATCCCGTAACGCATCCAGGTATTGACAAAAAAGTATTTCTATATGCAGCTGCCACCAAGACCTGGTCATTTCCAGGAACTGAAATGAACATCCAGGCAAAGGTTACATTGCCTGCTGTGTTATGGAACGGATATTGGCTCTACATCAGCGGAGAAATCAAACCCGGCATCAGAACGAACAGCATTGTTGGCATAAAAAATGGGCAATAAAATGACGAACCTAAAAGAAAACCTTTCAAGGGCTTGGATGACAGTGGCACTGCTTTGTGTGGTGGCTTCCCTGAACTATCTCGACAGGACCATGATCACCACCATGCGGTCATCCATCCTGCAGGAAATTCCCATGTCGGAAGCACAGTTTGGCTTGCTCTCATCGGTTTTTCTTTGGGTATACGGATTGCTCAGTCCCTTCGCTGGATTTATCGCCGATAAATTCAACCGCAGCAAAGTGATACTGGTCAGTCTTTTTGTATGGTCGGCAGTAACCTGGCTTACTGCACATGCCCATACCTTCAATGAACTCCTTTTGTCCCGCGCCTTGATGGGTGTTAGCGAAGCCTGCTATATCCCTGCAGCGCTTGCATTGATTGCAGATTACCACGGAACAAAAACAAGGTCATTGGCTACCGGCATTCACATGGCCGGCATCATGGCAGGGCAGAGCCTTGGTTTTGTAGGGGGATGGATTGCCGAATCATATGCATGGACCACATCCTTTACCGTATTGGGATTGTTTGGAATTCTTTATTCCGTCTTCTTAGTAGCAGTACTCAAAGATCCACATACATCCTCTACCGCAACATTACCAAAGACAAAAAAAGAAGTTCATTTCAAGGATGCGGTTTTCACCATGTTCGGCAGCCGCTCCTTCAACATGGCCCTGGTCTATTGGAGTTTGCTGGGCGTGGTGAGTTGGTTGGTAATGGGTTGGTTACCTACTTTTTACAAGGAACATTTTAGCCTGTCCCAAACGGCAGCAGGGTTGTATGCCACTGGATATCTCTATCCTGCATCATTGGCTGGTGTGATCATTGGAGGCATCCTGGCCGACAAATGGAGCAGGAAAAATCCGAGGGCCAGGATTTTGTTGCCCGTGCTGGGATTGTTGATTGCAGCGCCTTTTATTTTTCTTGCCACCACCACTACGATCTTGCCATTGGCGATTGCCTTTTTTGTTGTGTATGCGTTTACAAGGGCTTTCTCAGACGCCAACATGATGCCGATACTTTGCATGATTGTTGATGAACGCTACCGGGCAACAGGGTATGGTATCCTGAACATGTTCAGTTGCATTGTAGGTGGACTGGCCTTGTATGCCGGAGGGATGTTGCGCGATGCAAAGGTCGACCTATCGCATATATACCAGTTCGCGGGAGCATCCATGTTGCTGTGTGCATTCATTCTTTATAAAGTAAGACCAACAAACCCGGCACAATGAAAAATAAACCCAAGCAGCATCTTTGGTCGTTTACCTGGAAGATTTCCAGTTGGTATGCATCTTGTATGGGCACATGCCTGTTGATCCTGATGGTGCATGCTGCGCTTGCTCAAAAGAAGACAATGCAAAAATCAAAGACAGACTTTGGGGTGGTCTTCAACGAAGACGGCGACTTTGCTTTTTTGAGCCCCGATCCTGTTCTTGCTGAAAAGTTATTGCGCTTGAATGTTGCTTCACATGCTGCGCTGGGGGTGAAAACCTATACGTTCAGCATTGGTGCAGGAAGCGATGTATTGTATTATAATACAAAAATAGCCAGCCCATATGGATGGCGAAAGACAAAATACGAACTGCAGGACTCCGGTTGGGCCGCCAGGTTGCGAAGCGCCAGAACCTGCATTGCATCCGGGTTGGATGCCGTCAATATTGCCGGTAAAGAAGCCAGGCGCCAGGGCATGTTGTTTGTCCCCAGTATGCGGATGAATGACAGCCATTTTATGGCCGATCCTTACAACTATCCACTGACAGGAAAGTTTTGGGTGGATAATGGCGAAAAATACAAGATTGGATCATCTCCCATCTTGTTCGATAAAAACTATGGCAACCTTTTTGATTATAGCCATAAGGAGGTCAGGGGTTTTCGCTATGCTGTTTTCAATGAAGCCGTGGAATTGCACAAGGATATCATCGATGGATTTGAGCTGGACTTCAACCGGGTTCAGGTATTTTTTCCAAAAGGAAAAGCCAACGAGGGTATGCCTTACATGACGGCGCTCTTGCGGTCCATGCGCCAGCGCCTGAATGCATTGTCCAAAGAAAAGGGAAAGCCCATGTATCTCTTTGTCAGGATTCCACCTTCGATGGAATCCTGTGTCCATGCCGGGTTGGATATTCAAACCTGGATAAAAGAGGGATTGGTTGATCTGGTGAGTCCATCCCAGCTGATGACCTTGGCACATGACATGCCCATTCAAGACATGATCAAATTGGCAAAGCAAAATGATGTCCAGGTCTACCCTTCACTTTTCCCAAGAACAAGTTTCAGAAAAGCAATGGTGCCCTCAGCCGAAGACCTTGGACTGGAACATGCGTATGGGCGCAAGGCTACCTTGCCCGAACTCATGGGTGCGGCATCGAATTATGCGGCGATGGGTGCAGATGGATTCTATCTTTTCAATTTCAAGGGTGGAGAAAAAGACGAAGGTTTTCGTCCACATCCTGATTGGATGTACGCTTTGGTCGGCACCCTAAAGACCAGCATGTCTTATACCGGAGAAAAGGTATATGCGGTCACGAAAACCTATTACAACGATAACCAACTGCCGTCTTATGCCTATGCCAAAAAGCTGCCCCTGCGCATACAACAAAAGACAACTTTCCAAATCCTTGTTGGTGAGCATCTTTCGGATTCTGTTTTTCCTGTCAAGTCCTGTGTTTTAAGGTTAGGCTTGGGTGAAAAAGAAAAAATGCCTCTGTCGGTTAGGCTCAATGGAACGGAGCTGTTACCTGTGCATGCATTCGATGAGTTATCGTCAACAACCAACAAAAAACTCCCTCCTGATCTTGCCATGAACACAGTTGTTTATGCCATCAATGAACCGATGATCTTAAAAAAAGGCATCAATGAAGTTGAAGTAGATGCTGGAAATGCGTTGGTTACGGACATCGAAATTGGTATGTCTCATTATAATCAACTCGATTTGTTCATGCTGGGCAAAAAAATTCCGCCCATCAATCAATTCCTAAAAAATTACAATCATATTCAAAAAGAAAAATAAGGTATGGCAGGATTAAATTATTCAAAGTCGGCAGCATTGCTCGATAGGGCAAAGAACGTCATTGCGGGTGGTGTCAATTCAGAGTTTAGGAAATATGGACATCCCCATGCCATATTTTATACCCACGCAAAGGGCAGCCGGCTTTACGATGTAGACGGAAATGAGTACCTGGATTTTACATTAAGCCAGGGTCCCATGATCGTGGGTCATTCCCATCCCAAGGTAGTTGAAGCAGTTGCCGCTTACTCGGCCCAAGGCCAGATGTTTGCGGGGCAGCATATCCAGGAAATCGAACTTGCGGAAAAGCTCAACGAAATCATTCCTTCTGCGGAGTTGATGCGTTTTTGTTTAGACGGTTCTGAAGCAGTCCAAACTGCATTGCGTGTTGCAAGAGCAAAGACAGGCAAAAAGAAATTTCTGCGTTTTGAAGGCCATTATCATGGTTGGCTGGACAATGTTGCATGGGGCTTGTCGGCTCCTTCTGCTGAAGCATTGGGTGATCGTGAACATCCGCAAGTATTTCCATGGAGTCAGGGTCTGGCCGCGCATGCATCAGACGAGTTCATCATCCTTCCATGGAATGATTTGGCATTGGTCAAAAAAACAATGGCTGAACACCACCATGAGATTGCCGCCATCATCACTGAACCTGTGATGTGCAACAATGGCTGCATCCTTCCAAAGGACGGATTTCTGCAAGGCATCAGGTCGGTTTGCAGTGAATATGGAGCAGCATTTATTTTGGATGAGGTCATCACCGGCTTTAGGCTAGGCCTTGGTGGCGCACAAACTTATTTTGGCATCGTGCCAGACATGTCCATTTTTGCCAAGGCCATGGGCAGTGGTTATCCGATCAGTGCAGTGGTGGGGAAAAGGGAATGGATGGAACTGATTGAACAATCAAAAGTTATCCATGCAGGAACGATGAATTCCAGCAACCCTACTGTAGCTGCAGCGTTGGCAACCATCAGGATTTTGGAAGAAGAAAATCCATATGAACGGATGTTTGCATTAGGGCAAAAACTGATGAATGGATTAAAGGCCGCCGCCGCTGCTGCCCATCAAAACATGTTGGTACAAGGTCCCGGCCCTATGTTTACCATAGCTTTTACCGACCTTCCTGTTATCAATGATTTCCGAGCTACCCTTTCATGTGATAAGGCAAAATTGGCCAGATTTATAGGTGGAATGCATGACAGGAAAGTGAGGATTATCGGACGAGGGCTTTGGTACATCAGTGCTGTTCACAGTGAAGAGGAAATTGATCATGCAATAAAAATCGCTTCGGAAGTACTTCAAACAATATAAACCAATACAATCAAAGGTTATGAAACAAGTTTATTTTCTGTTGTTATCAGTCTTTTTGCTTCAGGGATGCAAGACCGTATCTACGAACAAAAAAAAACAAACTACTGGCAATGAATTGGTGATGAAAATTGCACCTGGTGCAGACAATCCTCGGAATAGCGAAGGAGATTTTATTTCATTGAAAGATGGCAGTATACTATTTGTCTACAGCCGTTATACCGGGACCTCCTCCAGTGACCATGCCTCTGCATTTCTGGCAGCAAGAAAATCTTTTGACCAAGGTCAAACCTGGTCCACTGAGGACAAGGTGATCGTAGCCAAGGAGGGTTTGATGAATGTGATGTCTGTGTCACTGCTTCGGTTGCAGAATGGGAGCGTTGCCTTGTTTTACCTCAAAAAAAATTCCACCAGCGATTGCATTCCGATGATGCGAATTTCCAGCGATGAAGCTAAGACATGGAGCGAACCCATTGCCTGTATAAAAGACAAGAAAGGCTATTTCGTGTTGAACAATGACAGGGTGATTCAATTGAACAATGGACGCCTTTTGATGGCTGTCGCTTTACATCAGGTGCCCGGTGAGAAATGGTCAAACAATGGTACCTTGTTCAGCTATTTTTCGGATGACAATGGCCTAACTTGGAAGGCCAGCCCTGCATTGGGGAATCCAGACAATATCACCCTTCAAGAGCCGGGTGTTGTCGAATTGAAGAACGGAGATATCATGATGATCATTCGTGCCAGCCCAGGTGTTCAATATAAATCCATTTCAAAAGATCGTGGCCAAACATGGTCCCCTGCTGAAAAAACAAGCATCAAATCACCGTTGTCTCCAGCTACTATTCAAAGAATCCCCTCAACCGGTGACCTCCTCATGGTATGGAACAACAATGGTGGTGAGGATGCTTCAATAAAAGGAAAGCGGACCCCACTCACTATTGCAGTTTCAAAAGATGATGGCGTTTCATGGGAGTTTGTCAAAAACCTCGAAGACAATAAGGATGGTTGGTATTGTTATATCGCCATGCATTTTGTTGGTAAAGATGTGCTCTTGGGCTACTGTGCCGGATCTCAATCCCAAAAGACACACTTGAGTGTAACCGATATTTCAAGATTAAGCCTAAATTGGATCTATAATAAAAAATGATGGCTGTTAGGGTATGATTTTTTGAATAAACATTGTTTTGATACCCAACCAACTTTCTATTTTTGATCCAATTCAATTCACGGGAAAAGATCATTGATCCTCCATAAATCAATAAAAAACAAATTTATCTTGAAGCCTAATATTGATTTTTCAAAACTAACATTAGGCACCGTTCAACTTGGAATGAATTACGGAATTGCCAACAAAATTGGCAAGCCAAATGCTGATGAGAGTTATGACATACTTGTTGCTGCTTTACATGGAGGAATCAACACAGTTGATACATCAATAGATTATGGGAAAAGTGAAAAAATAATTGGTGAGTTTATAAAACGGAAGAAAGATAATAATTTGAATATTGTTACAAAGTTCAATCTTGTTAACAACAATTCAATCAATTTAAATCAAATTCGAAAAGAGATTTATGAACAAGTTAACTCATCTCTTAATACTTTAGGAATCGAGAAAATTCCAGTTTATCTTTTTCACCAAGGAAAGGATCAAGACATGGAAAGCTATGCTGAACCTGTCTCTTTGGTGCTCTCTGAATTGAAAAAAGATGGATTGATTTCAGTGGGTGGAATATCTTTATACAACCCTCATGATGTACATTTTATTTTGGAAAATCGAGAATTTCAAGCTGTTCAAATTCCTGTCAATATTTTTGACCAACGTTTAATTGTTGATGGGTCCTTGGTAAAAATGAAAGAAACAAATAAAATAGTATTTGCCAGAAGTGTTTATTTGCAAGGTCTATTTTTTTTAAATCCAGCAGACTTAACAGGGAATTTAATATCAGCTTTTCCATATTTGCAAAAATTGAAAATTCTTTCAGAAGAGGTTGGAATGACAATCCATGAAATGTCATTTTCATTTGTTAGAGATCTTTTCGGTATTTCAAGTATTGTGGTTGGTGCAGAGAATGTTACGCAGGTAAATGACAATATTAAATTGCTCGATGCGCCTGTTTTGAATCCTGAATTTCGTTCAAAAATTTCCAATATCTTTAAGGATGTTCCTAAAACAGTAATTACCCCAGCACTTTGGGAAAAGTGATTTTAACAACATGAAAGTAAATGAGTTTTTTAGTTTAAATTTTAAAGTTGCCATTGTAACGGGTGGAAGTGGGTTATATGGTAAACCAATTTCATTGGCACTTGCAGAAGCCGGCGCTACAGTAATTATAGCATCACGTGATACAACAAAATGCATTGAATATGCAAAGGAATTAGCTGAACAAGGATATAAAGCACATGGATATTTTCTTGATCTGTCCGATGAAGAATCAATAAAAGCATTGATTACAAAAATCATTGCTACCCACGGTAGTATAGACATACTTGTTAACAATGCGGTTTCTAGGCAAGGGTTTAAAAACCTGGATGATGTTACCAAAGAAGAGTGGGAAAGTGCACAAAATATCAATTCAACCGGATTGATGCTGATTACACAAGCTGTCATAAAACAAATGTGCATTCAACAGTCTGGGAATATCATCAACATCGGCTCAATTCAAGGTACTGTAGGACCGCATTTTCCGGTTTATGGAAATACTGGAATGACCAGCCCCGTTAATTATACATACGATAAATGGGGGATGGTAGGGTTTACAAAGTGGATTGCAAACTATTATGGGAAATACAATATCAGGGCCAATTGTATCAGTCCTGGCGGCTATGGCCCTGGAATTACTAATTCAAAAGAAATAGAGGAATTTAAGATAAATTACAAGGGATTGACTCCTTTGGGTCGATTTGCAAATGATGATGACATTAAAGGACCAATTGTTTTCTTAGCATCCGAAGCATCTGCATATATAACAGGACATAATTTGTTGGTTGATGGTGGGTGGACTAGTTGGTAAATAGTAGAAAACATTACAAATGAATGCGTCAAAAAACTACAAATGGATAATTGTTGCGCTGCTTTTCGGTGTTGCACTCCTGAATTATATGGACAGGCAAATGATTGCCACCATGCGTCCTGCCATGCAGATGGACATTGCTGAGCTGAAGCAGGCCACCAATTTCGGAAGGCTCATGGCCATTTTCCTCTGGGTCTATGGTGCAATGAGTGCTTTCTCTGGAATCATTGCCGACCGCATCAGCAGAAAATGGCTGATCATTGGCAGTCTTTTTGTTTGGTCTGCCGTCACTTTTTCCATGGGCTATGCACAAACCTTCAACCAGCTCTATGTGTTGCGCGCCATCATGGGTTTCAGTGAGGCATTGTACATCCCTGCTGGCTTGTCATTGATTGCAGATTTCCACAGCGATAAAACAAGATCTCTCGCCATTGGTATCCACATGTCGGGCATCTATATGGGACAGGCCCTGGGCGGATTTGGTTCCACTGTATCAAAATATTATTCCTGGCAAAACACTTTCATTTTGTTTGGTTTGATTGGAATGATCTATGCCATGGTGCTTATCCTTTTTCTGAAGGATAAAAAAAGAGAAACCAGTGTTTCCGAAAACGCGCTCAAGCCCAATAAAAACTTTTTTTCAGGACTGACATCGCTCCTAGGCTCCTTCCATTTTTGGATCATCGTCCTCTACTTTGCTGTACCCAGTCTGCCGGGTTGGGCCATCAAAAACTGGGCACCAACATTGATCGCCGAAAACCTGAACATTGACATGTCGGTGGCGGGTCCTTTGACCACCATCTCTATCTCCATCTCCTCCTTGCTTGGAGTAATTGTAGGCGGAATCCTTTCTGACAGGTGGTTTCAGGTCAACAGCAGGGGAAGGATTTATACAGGCGCGATTGGGCTTGCACTGACCATTCCTGCTTTATTTTTGATGGGATATGGCGTAACCGTTTTTCACATCATTTCATCAGCATTCTTGTTTGGCTTCGGATTTGGGATGTTTGATACCAACAACATGCCCATCCTTTGTCAATTCGTGAAGCCCAACCAACGCGCAACCGGATATGGTTTTTTAAATACCGCAGGGATTTTCGCAGGCGCATTGATCACGGATTACCTGGGTAAATCAACCGATGCAGGAAACCTGGGCAAAGATTTTGCCATGCTGGCCTTTGTGGTGGTGATCGTGCTCATCATCCAATTGATATTCCTTAAACCCCAAAAAACAAATGCATTATCATGAAATATTTACCCTTTCTCTTCTTGCTTTTGGTCAACCTGGCGTTTGGCCAGGAAGTAGCTGTTTTTACCAGTGGAACAGAAGGCCATAAAAGCTATCGCATTCCTGCCATCATTCAATTGAAGAACAAGGAGTTGCTTGCTTTTGCGGAAGGAAGGGTGAACAACAGTGGAGATTTTGGCGACATCAATATTGTCATGAAACGCAGTGCAGACAAGGGGAAAACCTGGTCGCCAGTTACCATCCTGGTGAATTATGCAGCGCTTCAGGCAGGCAATCCAGCACCAGTAGTTGATATGCTTGATCCTGAACATCCGCAGGGTGTTGTCTATTTATTTTACAATACAGGCAACAACCATGAGGGTGAAGTGCGCAAGGGAAAAGGGTTGCGCGAAGTATGGTACATCAAATCCACCGATCAGGGCAAGAGCTGGTCTGATGCGGTAAACATTACATTGCATACCCACAGGCCTTTTCAGCCCAATGCCAATCCTGCCTACCAATTCAAAGAAGATTGGAGGACTTATGCCAACACTCCAGGCCATGCTTTTCAATTTCAGCAAGGTGTTTACAAAGGAAGGATCTTTGTAGCAGCAAACCATACAGCCGGCGATCCGCAGCCACAGTACAGGGATTGCAACGCACATGGATTCTATTCTGATGACCATGGAAAAACGTTTAAACTTTCCACCAACGTTGATATTCCTGGATCAAATGAAACCATGGCTGCTGAGTTGTCCAACGGACGCATGATCATGAGCGTTCGCAACCAGCGGGGCGACATCAGACAACGCATCCTTGCTTTCTCAAGCAATGGTGGTGCCAGTTGGGATACAGCCTATTTTGATGCTGCCCTTCCAGACCCTGTTTGTCAGGGATCCATCATCACCCTAGGATACAAAAAGGGCAAGGCCATCATCGCATCCTGCAATGCTGCAGATGAGAAAAAGAGAGACAACCTTACCCTTCGCATCAGTTACGATGAAGGAAAAACCTGGAAAAAGAGCATTGTAATAGAGAAGTCCGCAGACGATAAAAAACGCGATTGGGCCGCTTACAGCGATCTTGTGGTAATGGATAAAAAAACGGTTGGCATTTTTTATGAGAGGAACGGGTATGCAGAAATTGTCTTTAAGCCCATTCGTTATTGAATGCCTATAGATTGAACCAATACGTTGCTTTTAACACCAATGCACTTCCTTTGGATCTATAATTATCTGCATAATAATTGTCCGTGTAAACCAGAAATAGATCAGACGCAGGAGCAAAACGCCATTGAAAACGAACGTTCATGTTGATGTTGTTGATCTGGCTGTTGTATTGAATCAATGTTGATAGAAAAACAGAACGGCTGAAGGTGAGGTCGATTTTAGGACCGGCGAGTACAAGGTCAACGCTTTTATAGGGTTGCGGGAACCGAAGCCTGTTATAGGAAAACACAGTGGAGATACTTCCATAAGGTTGAATCCTGTAGCTGATTTCTCCATCAAGATTCAGCCTGCTTCCATTAAAATATTGACCTGACCTTGTCTGGAATTTAGCAGCCAATTTTTTCCTTTGGTCAGTGATTACGCTGGCAATGATGGAGTAATAAACAAACTCCTCGTTTGCCCTTAATTTGGTTCCACCGGTATTGGTAGGGTCAAAATCTTCTGTCAATCTGGTGAAATCCCTCCTTGCCCTGAACAACAGTGTGAAATAATTTTTATACAAAACATTGTAGATGAAATTAAGGTCGTAGTCTGTTACTCCCTTTGAAGGGAAGATGGTAAAATCATAGTCAACCATTGGGCCATGTCTGTTGATCTTTGAGTTCTTGGGGTATATCTTCCAGCTTATATCGCCCGCATATCTTAAGAAACCTCCTCTTCTCAGATAACCTACTTCAGGATTGAATTCCTTTCCAATGGAATATAGCCTTTGCCTTGTTTCAAAATTTCTCTTGTTGTACACGATGCTCGCTCCCATTGCCTTGTCATTGCGGGTCTTGAACGGGTCAAAGGACATCATGTAAAACAATTTGCCATTCCATGCATTGTTTTTGGAGGCAATATTATAGTCAATGCCGGCAACCCTGTTGAAATCATTGCTGCCTACCGCCTCCTTGTTGGTAAACAATACTCCAATGCTGGATCTCGTAAACACTTTTTGTTGTAGGGCAATTACAGAAAAATCGTTGGCTGCCTGACCAATGGAATCAATGGCCGCTGTTCTCATCTGCAGGATTCCAAGCCTCAGGTCATCTCCAATCTTACCGCTCATTCGCATGCCTGCATCAATCCTGTTTTGTACATTTTGTCCGGTGGAAGGATCTCTTGTAACGCCTATCCGTCTTGAGAAGAATGGTCTGATGCCATCTACTCCAAAATTGGCAAACAGGTCTCCATTTTCAAGGAAAAACTGTCTTTTTTCTGGGAACAGAATTTCAAACCGATCAAGATTGGTAACCTGGTTGTCAACTTCAACCTGTGAGAAATCAGGGTTGAAGGTCAGGTCAAGATTCAACGATGAGCCAAGCCCAATTTTTGCATCACCACCATACGTCAACCTGGAACGGGTATTGAATTTGTTGCTGCCTGTATTCGCAGGTTCTCTGAAAATACCGGGCGATAAATAGGGAATCAAAGAAATGTTCTGTCCCTTTTTGGTGATGGGTGTTTCAAATTCCAAAGGCTTTGAAAAAGCCAGTGAAATCATCGCAAATTGGTTGGGAATCCTTGCCCATCCTGCACGTTCAGCGTTGTGGCTGTCAATGCGGTAAAAATTCACCAGCCATTTTTTGGCACCACTCCTGAACCGGAGTGTGTTCAATGGAATGGCCATTTCCATGGTCCAATAATCATCGAAAATTTTTGCTTCACTGAACCATTTGTTGTCCCATGATAAACTAAGGTCCTCACTGACAACACCGCCATTGACAACCAAACCTTCCCTTTGTACACCATAGGGATTGATGCCAAAGGAAAATGAATTCATCCTGTCCATGAATGGATCGATGCTGATGACAACGGCATCATTGGCTTCCCCCCTGAAATCACGTTTGAGTGATGGTGTTACATAAGACTGTTTGCTGACTGAATTGTAAAGTTTGGCAGCTACGTACAAAAATTTTTCGTCATAGGAAACCATCACCTGCGTCTTGGCAGAAGCCATCATGCTGTCGACTGGAAAATTTTGAATAAAGTTTGTGGCCTTTTGTGCTTTCTCCCAGGTGTCTTCTGTAAGCAGACCATCAATTTTGATCGATTCAACAGACTTTCTGGCAAAATAACCCGTGTCAAGAAATGGTTGCATGGAACTAAGGGACTGTCCTTGCAAGCAGCATGCTGTTGTAACAAAATAGAAAATTGTCAGCAGTAGTGATCTCATGAAGGGTTCAAAGGTAAGGATAGCATTTGTTCGATTTAATTTGTCTCATATATATGTAGGAAAACGTTTTCGGTGATGTTTTTCGATATCATTAAAATTGCGTTTACTTTCAATGAAATAAGCCATCAATATCATGCGTTCAGTTGCAAAGTATTTCATGCTATCGCTCAACATCACTCTTCTTTCCCTCCAGCTTTCAGGGCAAGCTGTCACTCCTTCATTGGCTATTGAATCAGCGGCTGCAAAAGTGCTGATTCCCTATATCCAAAAAGAAGCAAAATGGGCAATCGAACAGCAGCCTGTTACCATTACGGCTGCCTTGTCAAGCAGAAGCAGTGGCGGAAAACACGATTTTTTTTCCGAGGGTGATTATTGGTGGCCCAACCCTAAAAGTGCAGACAGTCCTTATATACAGCGGGATGGCATGACCAATCCAGATAACTTCATCGACCACCGCAAGGCTATGATCCGGTTTAGCCGCATCATGGGTTCACTTGCATCAGCCTTTCTTACAAGCAAAAAAGAACTATATGCCGAACAGGCGTTCAGGCATGCAAGGGCCTGGTTCATTGACACCACAACAATGATGAATCCTCATCTGCTTTATGCACAGGCCATCAAGGGAAGGTTTACGGGCAGAGGCATTGGCATCATTGACATGATCCAGATGATGGAAGTGTCACAAGCCCTCATCGTTCTTGAAAAAAGTAAGTCAGCCAAGCCTGCAGAATATGTTCAGTTTCGTGCATGGTTTGACAAATATCTCAACTGGGTCACACACCACAAATATGGTATCGATGAGATGAATGCACTCAACAACCATGGCACCTGCTGGACCATGCAAGTGGCTGCTTTTGCGAGGTTCACCAAAAACGACTCCTTGTTGAATCTTTGCAGACAGCGCTATACAACATTGCACTTGCCAGGCCAGATGGCCCCGGATGGCAGCTTTCCTAAGGAGCTGGCCAGAACAAAACCATATGGATATTCTCTGTTCAATCTTGATGCGATGGTCATGCTTTGTCAATTGTTGTCCGACAAACAAAACAACTTGTGGTCATTTGCATTGGAAGACAAAAGGTCAATCCGTCAAGGCATTTTGTTCATGGATCCTTTTGTAAGCGACAAGAGCAGATGGACTTTTAAGCAGGATGTCATGTATTGGGAGAATTGGCCGGTAGCACAACCCTTTCTGATTTTTGGTGCCATTGCACTCAATGATCAAGCCTTGTTCAGTACCTGGAAGTCCCTTGACCATGCGCCCACTGAAGATGAAGTGATCAGGAACCTCCCCATACGCAATCCCTTGGTATGGTTCGAAACAAGCAAATTTTGATTGCTTGAAGGCTCTGTGACAAAAGTCATGTTTGGTCTTGATTTTGATTGATAATTTTGAGTCAAACATTGTCCACATGATGAAAGTAAAGGCGATTCTTCAATCCAATTTCTTGTATCTCATTGGTGCCTTCATCGGGGCCATCTCAGGTTTCCTTTATTGGAAATATGTAGGCTGCATTTCAGGCACTTGCAGCATCACTTCCAGTCCTGTCAACAGCACACTTTATTTTGCACTGATGGGAACACTTGTTTTTGGGTCATTCAAAAAAGAAAAAAAGCATGTCAAATAATTCAACCTTTGGTGAAATCATTGGCGGCAACAAGCCGGTCTTGGTAGACTTTTTCGCAGAATGGTGTGGCCCCTGTAAAATGATGGCGCCCATCCTCAAAGAACTCAAGGATACAGTCGGAGATCACGCAATTGTTCTCAAAATCGATGTAGATAAAAATCCATCCATTGCACAACATTATCAAGTGCAGGGAGTGCCTACCCTAATCATCTTTCAGAATGGCTTTGTGAAATGGAGGCAGTCAGGAGTAGTTTCGGCCAGGCATTTGAAGGCTGAGCTCGAAAAATTAATCCTTACTTGACAGATGGAAGTGGTGAGGGTTTTCAAAATCCCTCTATATTCGCAGAAATCCCTTTCCATGCGGCAACCATATGCTATACTGTGTTTTTTCATTTTCTCTATGCTAATGTTTTGCTTTTGCGTGAATGCACAAGTTTCTCTTACCGCAACACCGTATACACAGAACTTCAATACGCTGGCAAAGACTGGAACAGCTTCGACCCTGCCTTCGGGCTGGCTCTTGCTCGAAACAGGCACCAACGCCAATGCAACCTATACTGCCGGAACGGGTTCTTCCAATTCCGGGGATACCTATAGTTTTGGAATAGATGCAGCAGACGATAGGGCGCTGGGAACCTTACAATCAGGCAGCCTTGTTTCATCTTTTGGCGTCGCTTTAACCAATACCACCGGAGGTGCTATCACTTCGCTGAAGATTGCTTATCTAGGTGAACAATGGAGGCTTGGTGCAACTGCCAGAGCAGACCGGCTGGATTTCCAATACAGTACGGATGCCACCAGCTTGTCAACCGGCACATGGATCAATGCTGATCAATTGGACTTCACAGGGCCTATCACAACAGGAACTGTTGGGGCGCTTGACGGAACCGTTGCCGCCAATGCATCAGCCATTAATTTCACGATCACGGGTCTTAACATAGGGAATGGGGTAACTTTTTATCTCCGTTGGTCTGATTTCAATGCAACAGGTGCCGATGATGGATTGGGGATTGATGATTTTTCCATCGAAGCCATCAGTGCAGGTTCCGACAATACAGCCCCTACGCTATCCTCTGTCAATCCCGCCAACAACGCGACAGGCATCAACACCATTACAAACCTGGTGATTGGTTTTTCTGAACCCATTGCCAAAGGAACCGGATTGGTATCCCTTAAAAAATTTACAGACAACAGCACCGTGTCCAGCTTTGATGTGTCAACTGCTGCGGTTTCTGTTGCTGGTTCTACTGCAACTATTGCAGTAAGTGGGCTTACCCTTTCCACAAAATATTATGTTGAGGTTCCCAATGGCGCTTTTACTGATGTTGCTGGAAACAAGTTTGCAGGCTTTACTGGCAGCAGCACCTGGAGTTTTACCACTTCGGTTGCCCCTGAGTTTTCCTTTAATTTTAACAATTGCTCTGGTGGTCTTTCTTCGGGTTGGTCACAGACCAGTCTAAAGGGGGATAGTGTATGGGCTTGCAGCATATTTGGCAATGCCGCCACCAATGGTGTGCAGGTCAATGGATTTGTTTCAGGAACTGGTGCGGTTGACAACGAAGATTGGTTGATTTCTCCGGCACTGGACCTCAGCCTTTTTCAATTCCCGGTGCTCTCTTTTTTTGAAAGAACAAAATTTGCAGGGCCACAGATACAGGTGCTTGTTGCCAGCAATCAATCCTCGAGGCCCGCGGCGGGTGCTGCTGCATGGACACCTCTTGATGCAATCTTGCCCTTGCCAAACAGCGACAAGTGGACAGCTGTTGATGACATCAATCTTGCAACCTTTAAGTCTGGTTCAACCTACATCGCCTTCAAATACATTTCCTCGCCTTCGCTTGGTGCTGCAAGGGTTTCGTTGGATGATGTGCAAATCAAGAACAGGACTTCTGTACCAGTGGCAAAAGTAGTTCTTGAAACACCAACCCTGACCCAGTTTGACAACAGCATTTCTGGAACAGCAACATCATCCAAACCCATCCGTTTCCAGGTGATGAATGCCGCTTCAGATCTGGTGGTCACGGCTCCAACCCTTTTCCAGGTTTCCAAAGACAATATTGCTTTTTCCAACAGCATCAGCTTCACTGTTGCACAGTTGGCCGGTGGATCCAAGACCATTCATGTCAGGTACATGCCCACAACAGATAAGTCGGTTGCAACCGGAAGGATTGCCTTCAGTGCTATCGGTTCAACCACTGCTTATTATGATCTCTCAGGAAATACCTATGCAAAAAACGCAACCCTTGATGTAGTGAACTGGAACATTCTTTGGTTTGGAAGTACTGCAGCAGGCCAGGGTCCCACCAATGATGACTTGGCACAAGCCAACATCAAACGCGTGATGGACAGCCTTGATGCAGATATCTATGCATTTTCTGAAGTAGTGGATATCAACCGTTTCAAGACACTGATTGAATCTTCTGCTGGTTATGGCTTCATCGTTTCTGATTACTGCTCCAATGCTCCCAATACTTCAAGTGGAAGCTACGCGCCCGGTCAAAAATTAGCATTTGCCTACAGGAAATCCATGATCACCAATATTAGTACAAGGGGTCTTTTGAAATCCAGCACTGCTGCCAATTCCAACTGGGCAAGTGGCCGCGTTCCTTTCTTGTTGCAGGCGGATGTGGTAAACGGAACGGCTACCAAAAAAATGAATTTCATCCTTGTGCATGGAAAGTCTGGCAGCACAGCATCCGATCATTTGAGAAGAAAGGATGGTGCCAAAGAGCTGAAAGATACGCTGGATGCAAGTTTCAATGCAGCAAACGTATTTATCTTGGGTGATTATAACGATGATCTAGACTCAACCATCAGTGAGGGAGTCAGCCCTGCACTTTCTTCTTTCGATGATATTGTGAAGGATTCCACAGATGCTGACCGCTACAAAGCAGTAAGTATGATCCTGAGCAATACAGGACATAATTCCTTGATTGGCTACTCCGATTTTATTGATCATGTCATCATTTCCAATGAACTGGAAGCAGACTATATCAATGGATCAGTGCGGTTGGTAAGGGAAGTGAATGATTGGATCGCCAATTACGCAACCACTACCGCAGATCATATGCCGGTCTTGAGCAGGTACCTGTTGCCCTCCTCTAGTACAACCTCAGTTACCAATTACAACCCCGATCAAATAGGATTGACCTTGGTTCAAAATCCTGTGAGAAACCGGGTGGAGGTGAAAATGAATCCAGCGGCAGGAAAACTGAAGTTTGATATCCTGTCCATTGCTGGTCAGTCAATTTTCAATGGCCAGCAGATGAACACCAAAGCAGGAACCCAATCGCATGCAATTGACATGATGAATGCTTCGGATGGCATCTATTTGCTTCGTGTAACCAACAATGAAAAAACGTATTTCAAGAAGTTTGTTAAGCAGCATTGACCTAAAATTTCGGACACTTTACTGTCAATGCACCCTCTTCCATATTGAAAATCCAGTTGAGTGAAATTTCTGCGCTTTGGTACATGGCAGAAGCAGCTTTACGGTTTGAATAATTGATGTCGTATGAGAAACCTGCCCTGAGGCTGTTCCATTCTATGCCCAGATAAGGGATGATCGCATCGTTGTTTCTGATCCATGCCCCGGCATAGAGTTCTGTATAGGTTTTTTGTTTGTCAACCAAAAGCTGGCTGATGGCCCCTCCCAGCACAATTTCCTTGTAATTGAACTGCTGTTGGTACTGAAAACTGGCATGAACCGTGGTTGCATAGCCGAGTCCTATATAACCACCTCCATGCACTGTGTACCTGCGCTGTATGAAATAATTGGGCGACGAAAATCCCAAAGAAGGGGTATTCAGATGATAGACCGAGGCACCAGCATAAAAAAGATCATTCTCAGAAAAAGAACCTTTGTAAAGCAGGCCTGCATGCATATCAAGATATTGCCTGCCCAGGTCTCTTGTAAGCAATACCTCTGATGATGGCAATGTAAAACCACTGGCTGATATTTCATCTTCAAAATTGGCCTTGTTCTGGTCAAAACCCAGGCTGCTGAAACTTCCCTGAAATCCTGCTGTGATGGAATGTTTTCCCAACATATCGAGCCCCTTGGTATATGCGGCAGAGAGACCAAGGTGGTTTTCTTTCAGGATGCCATTGCCTGATTGATCAGACAGCATCAACAAGCCAAGACTCAACCTGTCTCCCTCTGGTATCAGCTTCTTAAAAATCGAACCATCGATGGAAGCCGTTGAAGTGGTGTATGCATTGCCAAACGAAGGCCATTGGTTCCTGTAGTTCGCTGAAACCCTTGCAAATCCTGAGAAATTGCCCGTATTGGCAGGGTTCAATGTCAAAGGAGATGAAAAAAATTGCGAAAAATGAGGGTCCTGTGCATAGGCCTGCAACGCAATAAAAACAAAGCTCAATATGGTTAGTCTTTTCTTCACTTTATCTGATGAGTGTGATATTTCCCTTGTACGTTTCGTTGGAACCATCCTGGAGTTCCACGACGATAAAATAAACATAGGTACCCATTGGAGCCTTGACTCCTTTGAACATCCCATTCCATCCAGCGGCATAGTCGTTGGCGCTGCTATTGGTTTTTTCAAAAACTTTCTCCCCCCAGCGGTTGAATACCTGAAACTGTTTTACCAGTTTGACATCCTTTCCTGCGATCACATAAAAATTATCGTTCAGCCCATCTCCGTCAGGTGTAAAAACGTTAGGCAGAATCAAATGTTTCTGCCAGAAAACATTCACCTTGATGGTAGCAGAATCCCTGCAAAGGTATTCTGAAGCGCCAACCACTTTCAATAACATATTTGAGTTGCCTTTGAGCACAGGATCAGGGCAGGTACTGCAGCTCAGCTGGCTGGAGGGGGTCCAGAGCAGGGTCTTGTATTTTTCCCCGCCATTGATGATTGATAACTGAGTGGGCACACCCCGGAATATGTCGATGTCATCATCAGGCACATCAATGGTGAATGGCACATAGTTAGAACTGGACCTGTTGTTGTTCAGGTTGGATTCAAATTGTTTCAGGTCGCCATTGATGTATGCAAAAACTTTCCCGGTCTTACTCATTTTGATGCGGTGCCGAACCAGCAAGCAGAGGTTGTTGAATGCTGTTGTTCTCAGTATTGTTGCGGTTCCCAGGAGGTTTGCTGGCCCAAGCAAGGTGTCGGCATCAAAATAGCGCATTTCAATGTTCTGCCTGAGGCTGCTGTATCCGTTGGCAAGGCATATAATCGAGCTGGCCACAAGGCTATCGTTCTTTGAACAGAAAATGGCATTGGTGGTCAGGAATATATCGATGGGAAATACATTGACATTCGCAAATGCAGAGTCTGCACAGCCAAAACTGCTTTCTGCATATCCTTTGATTCTGGTAGAATCCACAATCCTGAAAATGGGATCCTTGCAGTTGGTACAGTTGGCTGTTGCCCTGGCGGTCCACCTGATGTTGCTGGCACTGTCTCCGGTGCTTCGCATCATCAACTGTAAATCACTGTTGGTGTACACCGTGGTATCAGACGGGGAAACGGTAATCCTGAACTGGAAATTTCTCCTGCTGCTCTTGTTGTTGATGTTGCTCAATTCAAGGAGTGTGTCGAGTTGGTCGAACACAGCGAAAACTGTATCCAATTTTGCCCTGTTGGCTGCGATGATGTGGGTATAGGTGATGCCACATTTTCCAAGTATTGGCTTATCCGTAACGAAGGTATTTTTGAGTTGCTGTGCTCCAGGAAGAGCAGGATCCATGTCATAGAAGGTTACAGGCATGTTGGCAGGGATGGTGTCATATCCTGCATTGTAAATGCCAAACACAATCCTGATGCTGTCTCCCTTATAGCAATCCATGTCAAAAATGGTAAGCACCCCATCAGGTTTAGGGTCCAGAACGTTCATTGTATATGTTCTGGACATTTCTGTGCATGTTCCATTGGTAGATTCAAGGCTGATGCGGTAAAGACCTGCCCTGGGAAAGATATAGCTGAAGTCTTTGTCAGTACTGGCCATGCTGATATTGCCTCCAGTATGATCGCTTACGAACCATTTGAAAGCTGTGGCACCATAAGATTTGTTTACAAACCTTACTGTGTCACTGTAGATGCCGGTTTCGGATGCAATGATTCTCTTGTCTGGTGAAAACCTTGAAGCAACGCCACAATCTACAATCACATTGCCAACATAAGACCCAAAGCAGGCGTTGTTTGCATTGTATGCTTTTAATTTTATCTCATATTTTCCGGCCAGCGGAAAAACATACTTCAACGCAAAAACATTGTCCACCAACACACCATTCACATACCATTCGTAGTTTGTGGCCCCAGTACTGCTGTTGTTGAACTGAACCTGATCTCCAATGACGGGGTGTGGGTTGGTGTTCCAGTCAAAACTGGTTTGAATATTTTCTGCACATGGGATATTGCATCTGTTGCTTGCAATCAAGCTACCACCATTGAAAGACTCCAAAAATGCACGCATCCTGTCAGCCTGTCCCTGAGTAAAGACGGTTGGGCAAGGGCTGCCATAGTCCATGAAGTTGGAAATATTGTCTGGGACATCTGATTTGAAAGGTCCTGAAATGGTATCCGTTCTGCAGGAGTTCTCTGGACTGGCACAGGAGGAACCGGCAGTACTCCTGTCTGGTGGCGTATCGCAGACCAGGTCTCCATCAGTGGTGCAATCATTGTTGATGCAATTGGTTCCTTGAAAAGTGTGCAACAAGGAAAGGTAATGCCCCATTTCATGGGCAACCAGTGGCGTGCTGAGTCCACTGACCACCGCACCCACACCGGCACTGGCATACCCTCCATATCCCGATCTTGTCCAAACTCCGCAATTAAAAGGGCTCGGAGGAATCTCTCCCTGAATTGAATTGACTACCCAAATATTGGCATATTTTGACGGGTCCCAGTTGGTCAGGTATCCTAATTTGTCGCTTTCAAGGTCTACATCAACATTTTCATAATAGGAATTCACCCTATCAATGCCACTGGTCAGGCCGCCATTGGGATCGGTTCTGGCCAAGCAAAATTGTATCATGGTATTGGCCCCTAATGGGTCAACGCCATATACACCAAGATGCGCAAATGCATCATTCAACTCTTTCAAGGCATTGATGACCATCAGGTCAGTGATGGCAGCTGCATTGGAGTTGACAATGTGAAACACAACCGGGATGGTATAAACAACAGTTGGTTGATTTTTATTGAAGAGGACTTTGTTTCGGATGGCTGTATTGAGGTTTTTTTCATTTTGTACAAATGCAGGATCCTTCCTAAGTATGGACAATAGCACATCAGAGCCGCATTTTGGCAGTACATTCACTTGTGCTGCAGCTTGTTGAAAGCCGCAGGCATACAGGACTAACGCATAAAAAAGAATATTGCGAAGAAGCATAATTGGTACTTGAAAATAAGTGGTGTTCCAATCAAATGCAAGTCAGCAGTTCAATTTAACACTTTATATAGAGAAAAGAGGGGTTATCCCAAAAGATGCTTTTTGACCTTCTGGTAGAAGACAGGAACCTCATTCAAGGGATCATTCATCCCAAGTGTCTCAATGGGGACATTACCCCTATAATTGGAGGATTGGATGATGGAGCAGAGCCGTTTGAGGTCCATGGGCGTTTGTACCCCATTGATCAATAGCTTTTCTTTTACCTGCCAGTTTACCGCCAATGGCAATGATTTTCGAATCTCTTCGTAAGGATCTGAGGCGATGAAATTACCAGTATCCACTACCAAGCCAAGCCATTGACTGTTGAGGGCACCTATCAGTTCATGGCATTCATCTGCGGTCCTCAAAAAGTCATTGTGGTTCTGTATGCCCAACACGATGCCATATGCAGCAGCCTTTTCGATGCATTTGTTGAGTGCAAACAAAATGCGGTCATTCACCCTTTTTCTCTCATCTCCTTTGCTATATTGTTTCGCTGTAAAGACGCGCAAAACGGGAGCCCCCATCTTGGCAGCCACTTCTATCCAACGCAAAACAGTGTCAATTTCTTTGCCCAGTGCAGTGCTGTCACTGTATGAAAATTCGTTCCTTACCCCGGTACCACTGATCTCAATCCCTAATGCATGCGCCTTTCTTTTGAATGCAAAAATCTCTGCATCAGATGGTGTTTCAGGATAGGATGAAAAATAATATCCTGTCATGTCAACAGCATCAAAACCAGTATTTGCGCAGAATGCTAGCAATTCATCCTTGCTGATTTTTTTCTTCATCAGCATATCATTGAATGAATATGCGTTCAGGCTTAAGCGAAAGCGATTTCCTTTTTTCGATGGGATGTCTTCAGAAAAAGGAACAGCCCTTACCAACGAGATGGCTGGAAGGGCTGTGAGAAAATTTCTTCTGTTGAAGTTGGGCATGTTAGATTGTTGACATGTCAATGACGAACCTGTATTTGATATCACCCTTGATCATCCGCTCATACGCCTCATTGATTTGGGAGATGGCAATGGTCTCAATTTCTGCAAAAATCTTGTGTTCATGACAAAAATCAAGCATTTCCTGTGTTTCCTTGATGCTGCCGATCATGGAGCCAATGATGCTTCTCCTGTTCTTGATGAGGGCAAAAGGAGAAACTTTTGGCTGGTGTTCGGGCAAGCCTACCACCAGCAGTTTTCCATTCAGTGCCAGTAGATTGAGGTACTGTGTATAATCATGGTCTGCCGAAACAGCATCCAGCACAATATCAAAAGTTGATGCATGCTCATTGAGCGCTGCAGGATCTTTGGCCAGGATAAAATGATGTGCTCCTAATTTTGAAGCATCTTGAACCTTGGACGCTGACGTACTGATGAGCGTAACTTCCGCTCCAAATGCCACAGCAAATTTTACCGCCATGTGGCCCAGGCCGCCCAATCCAACTACAGCTACTTTCATCCCTGCCTTAACACCTGCAAACCTCAGGGGAGAGTAAGTGGTGATGCCAGCACAAAGCAGCGGTGCAATGCCTGCAAGGTTTTCCTCGCCTTTGATCCGCAAGACATAGTTTTCATCAGTTACAATTTCAGCAGAATATCCACCCATGGTGAGCATGCCTGAACCATCCCTTTCAGGTGCATTATAGGTTCCGGTCATCCCTTCTTCACAATATTGCTCATGGTTGCTGTTGCAGTTTTTACAGGTACGGCAACTGTCTACCATCACACCCACTCCCACTGTTTGTCCAACAGCGAATTGGGTAACTGCAGCGCCAACTGCTTTTACTTTTCCCACGATTTCATGACCTGGAACCACAGGATAAACGGTGCCAGCCCACTCACTCCTTGCCGTATGGATATCACTATGGCAGATGCCACAATAAAGAATTTCTACCTGAACATCATTTGCGCGAAGGTCTCTTCTTTGGATGTTCAGCGGTTCAATAGGAGTTTGGCTACTGGATGCTCCGTAAGCTTTAACAATTGGCATAAATATTTATTTTTCTGAATTGATTACTGTTTTGCAGCCAGGTATTTTGCAGGCTCTTTTTGGAATTCGGCCTTGCATTCTGCAGAGCAAAAACCATAGGCCTTGTCTTCATAATGGCAGGTATCGCTGATTCCGGCAGAGACAGGCATTCCACAGGCAAAATCGGTTGTATTGACCACCATTTCTGGCGTAAACTGGCTGTGGTTTTCCTTGGAAGATTCCATTTCTGCAGGCTTGTTTTCAACAGCAGCTTTTTCAGTGTTGTTAGAACAGGCAAGTGAGAAGATGATAAAGGAAAAGGTAAGGATAGAATTTCTCATTGTTTTCTTTTGAAGTTACTTAATATCTACTAATTCCGGGTAGCGCACAAAATTGCGATAGGTTTATCAATTTCCATTGAAAACGGGTTAATTTTATCAATAAATGACAGAAATGCAGTTAAATAAACCATTCATGATCATGAGGCTTTTGAAACTTCCGGTAATTTGTTTATCATTTCTCGCCGTTTGTAGTGTATTGGCTGCACAAGAAAAAAGTAAAAACAATTTGCCCATTGGGGTTTTCGACTCTGGAACAGGCGGGCTGACGGTATTGGAAGCCATGCTTACCCTGGATGCCTTCAACAACATTACCGGTAAACCCGGCGCCGATGGCAAACCCGATTTTGACAAGGAATATTTTCAATATCTCGCAGACCAGGCCAATATGCCTTATGGAAACTATGCTGCTGAAAACAAAACAAAACTCTTGCAGGAGCATGTGGTAAAGAACATGGATTTTTTGCTCAAGAACCGATACGATATCAATTGGATGCAGCAAGCAAGCCCCAAAGAAAAACAGTCGGTCAAGATGCTTGTACTGGCCTGCAATACCGCAACGGCCTTTGCCCTTGATGAAGTAAAACAGTTTGTTCAAACCAATGGCACCAAAGCACCGGTGGTTGGAGTCATCAATGCTGGAGTAAAGGCTGCTTTGGCCTATCAATCTACCCATGAAAAAGGGGCCATCGGGGTATTCGCAACAGCAGGTACCGTTGCTTCTGACGGTTATCCCAAGACCATCAGAACGCTTGCAGCATCCATGGGAATGGCAGCGCCAGTGATTGTCAGCCAGGGTGGATTCGGTTTGGCAGATGCCATTGACCGCGATTACAGTTTTTATGTTGATACTGCAAGTGCTTACAGAAAAGATTATAAGGGACCATCTGTCAACAATACGAAGTATAAGATTGATACAGCACTGCTCAACGTCTACAAGTTCAACAAAGAGAACAACAAGCTGCTTTGCGAGTATGATGACAAGGGCAAGTGCCTGGACATCCAGCTCAATGACCCTGAGAACTATGTACGCTATCATCTCGTAAGTCTTTTTGAAAAGATGCGCGCAGAGGGCATCACCACACCCATGAATACCCTGATCCTAGGGTGCACACATTATCCATTCATGAGGGATACGATCAGAAATGTGTTGAATGAATTGTACAACATGCAGTTCAATGGTCAATATGCCTACCGTTCTGTATTGGCCAAGCATGTGGAGTTGATCGATCCTGCAGTAGAAACTGCAAAGGAGGCCTATATTGAAATGAGAAAGCTTGCCCTGGGCAATCCTTCGGCAAAACAGCCCAACAAATTCTACATCACCGTTCCGAACAAGTCTTTGCCAGAAGTGCAACTCCAATCAGATGGCTGGTTCACCTATGCCTATAAGTATGGAAGACAAGAAGGGGCAAACAAGCCATTTGTGCTGTTCACCCCTTTTGATGATAAGAATATTTCTGAAGCAACCTATCAGCGCTTAAAAGCAGCGCTGCCGGCGGTGTATAATGCTGTTCAATTGGCAAAATAACCAACACGTTACCTGATAACAATGAATAAACTCGAACTAAGCAAGAGACTGATTCAAGAACATCAATCATTTATTGATTTTATCTCATCATTGTCAAACGAGGACTTGATGAGGTCTCATGATAACAAATGGAACCCTGCACAGCAATTAGAGCACGTATTTCTTTGTCTTCGTCCAGTTAAACTAGCACTCAGCTTGCCCAACATTATTCCTGCTATTCTTTTTGGAAAGTCAAAAAAGGGAAGCAGAACTTATGAATCCCTGGTTGAGGCCTACCAGCTCAAGCTGAAGAATGGGGGGAAGTCGCCATCAATGTATAAGCCAAAAAAGGCAGTGAGAGATGTTGGTAAACTGAAAATAGATTTAATCCATTTAGTGAATAACATAAGCAATAAGCTAAGTAACTATCAGGAAAATGACTTAGACGGGTTTTTGTTACCTCATCCATTGTTGGGTAAATTGACAGCAAGAGAGCTGATCTTCTTTGCATTGTATCATGTTGGACATCACCAAAAGCAAATTGAAAAGTAAATCACTCATTTCGAAACAAACCCCAATAAATGAAGTGGCCCTTTTTCAATGACAGTTTAAAAGGTAGCTGAAAAGCTTGCTGCTAAACTAACACCGAAATAGGGCCTCTAAAAAAATTATCCCTCAATACCACTTATTTTCCCGCCACCACTTTCAGTGTCCACACATGGTCTGTTATGGACTTGAGTTCTGCGGGGATCATGATTTCATACCCTGTTTGGGTCTTTTTCCATTTCAGATTCTTCTTTCCACCCAGGAGGGTGATGCTAGCTTTTTCAGGAATGTCGATCTTGCTGATATTGATCTTGCCTTCAGCAGGAAAATCAAAAAGGAAAACATACTGTGTATTGCCGTCCTTGGATTTGGTGAAGCGGATATGCTCTCCTTCATTGAAGGCCTTGTTCATCCTGCTGCCATAGATGCCTTCTCCATTCACTTTCATCCAATCGCCGATTCCCTTCAATCGATCATAGGCATCAGCGTCCAGCTCTCCATTGGGATCAGGGCCGATGTTCAACAGAAAATTGCCTCCCTTGCTCACGATGTCAACCAGCTTTTCAACCAGCTCATTGGTTGGTTTGTATTTGTCATTCGGTGTGTGGCTCCAACTTCCCGCCATGGTCATGCAGGTTTCCCATGGATAAGGCAACCCGGTTTCCGGGATATGTTGTTCTGGTGTCAGGTAGTTCTGGTGCTCGCCGGGAACAGCCCTGTCAACCACAATCAGCTTGGGTTGTTTGAGTCTTGATTTTCTGACAATTTCCGCCATGTTGATGTCCTGGCTTTGTGGGTTTCTGGCCACCCTTGAGTTGTCATAGATTTCCAGCAATTCGGTTTTGATCTCCTCGTCAGTTTTTTTGCGCACCCAGCCGCCATCCAGCCAAAGGATATCGATGTTGCCATAGTCCGTCATGAGTTCATTGATCTGGTTATGGGTGAATTCCTCGAACTTCTTCCATTGTTCTGGATGTTTCCTGATGGAGTAGTTCGGGTTGCGGTCACTGGCTGGGAAACGCTTCCACCAATAGTAATCAGAGTGCCAGTCGGGTTTTGAAAAATAGGCGCCAATCCAAAAGTTCTCTTGGCGGAAAGCACTGAAAACCTCTTTCGCAATATTGCTCCTGGGGTTGCTGGAAAAAGGAGTCCCCTTGTCAGTGATCTTATAGTCTGTATACTTGGTGTCGAACATGCTGAATCCATCATGGTGTTTCGTGGTGAAGACCATGTATTTCATGCCGGCCTCTTTTGCTGCAGCCGCCCATTTTTCCGGAGCAAACTTTGTGGGATTGAAGGTGTTTTTCAGTGCCTCATATTTTTGAACATATTCATGATAGCCGGTGGCAACACCTTTTTTCCAGGCATCGATTGCCCAGCCCACGTCTTCCGGGCAAATGCTCCAGCTTTCCACAACGCCCCATTGGCTGTAAGGTCCCCAGTGCATCAGCAGGCCAAACTTCAAGTCCTGCCATTCTTCCAGCCTTTGCTGGATGGCGGGGTTGGGGTCAGGATAGTAGGCTTTCTCCTGCGCGCTGATCACCGTACTGGTCAACAACATTATGGCGCAAAGCAAATGCTTGATAATTTTCATGGTTTACTTGTTTGAATCTAAAATAACCAACTTGGTGAAAAAAACAATGAAAGAGGTGAAATTCAATTTTATGAACTTAGTCACGATAAGTTTGAAATCATCAAGATTTTACACGTACGAATGAATTTTCTTGATCATCTGGTTGGAGCTTAGTGTGAAGGGAACTGATGCTTTTTCGGTATTTTCGGTTTCCAAATTTTCACACATGAAATCATTAAGGCTCCTTCTCTCTTTGTTGTCTGTTGCCTGCCTGGCAACGACAAGCTTTGCACAAAAAGATACTGCTTTTACCCGCTACAAAAACCTGCCGTTGAAAGCGAGCAGGATGATGGACCTCAATACCAATGAGGGTACCTGGACTTCCGTAGACATTAGTCCCGACGGTAAGACCATCATTTTCGACATGATGGGCGATTTGTATACCATTCCCGCCGCAGGCGGAAAGGCCACACAAATCACTCGTGGCTTAGCTTTCGATCAACATCCAAGGTATAGTCCCGATGGTAAAAAGATTCTATTCGTATCCGACAAAAGCGGTGCAGAAAACATCTGGTATATAGATACTGAGAAAAAAGATACGGTTCAGCTCACCAAAGAAATCAACCAAAATTTTCCTTCCGCAGACTGGACGCCCGATGGGAAATACATTGTTTACTCCAAGGGAAGAAGGGTCAACAAGCTCTACATGATCCATAAAGATGGTGGATCAGGGACGCAACTCATTGATGAACCTGCAACATTAAAGACCATTGATCCTGCCATCAGCCATGACGGTAAACTGATCTACTATTCATTCCGCACAGGATCCTGGAATTACAATGCGCAACTTCCGCAATATGAAATTGGTGTCTATGACCGCAGCAATGCAAGAACAACCAAGCTGACATCCCGCTATGGTTCTGCCTTTACACCAGTCCTTTCAGGTGATGGCAAATGGCTGGTTTATGGCACCCGGTTTGAAGACAAAACCGGCCTGGTGATCCGTGATCTCAAAAGCGGCGATGAACGTTGGCTGGCCTATCCTGTGCAAAGGGATGACCAGGAATCCATCGCTGTTTCCGGAGTTTTGCCCGCCATGACTTTTACGCCAGACGACAAACATCTCCTGGCTTCTTTTGGCGGAAAAATCAACAAGATTGACATCAGCAATGGCAGCTATACCGAAATCCCTTACGAAGTAGATGGGAAGCTGGAACTCGGGCCTGAAGTGCTTTTCAAGTATCCCATCAAGGATACAACTGCAGTCATGGCCAGCCAGATTCGCGATGCTGTTCCTTCTCCTGATGGCAAGCAATTGGCCTTCACGGTATTGAATAGGTTATACCTCATGGACTATCCCAATGGAACCCCCAAGCGTCTTACCGCCAACGAATTCACCGAGGCCCAGCCTTCATGGAGCCCCGATGGTAAAAAGATTGTTTTCAGCACCTGGTCATCCAACGGTGGTCATATTGTTTCGGTTGATGTGAACGGTGCGAATGCAAAAACACTTACAACCGTCCCAGGACTCTATGCTTCACCACGCTATAATTTGTCTGGTGATAGAATCGTTTATGTGCATGCCCCGAACCAGAAATTCAGGGACGCATTTGATCCGGGTTATGATGATGCAGAAGACCTGCTTTGCTGGATGAATGCAGCGGGCGGAACTGAAAATATCATTGACAGGGCCAATGGCCGATACAACCCTCATTTCTCGATCAATGACGAGCGCATTTACATGAATGCCGGCGGTAGCCTGATCTCCATCAAATGGGATGGCACCGATCAAAAAGTACATGCCAAAATCAGCGGCATCACCACCTATGGCTCGATTGC
Source organism: Chitinophagaceae bacterium (assembly GCA_044341875.1). Lineage (GTDB taxonomy): Bacteria > Bacteroidota > Bacteroidia > Chitinophagales > Chitinophagaceae > Pollutibacter. The sequence goes on from JBIIQT010000002.1 coordinate 160,280, forward strand.
CATGTACAAGGGCAAACCCATGGTAGATCCCTGTATTGTTCCGCAGGAATTAACAACAGAAGACGCCAGGGAAAACAATCCTGCATCACCCGCCAGCGAAATCTGGCTTTCTCCCAAAGGCGAAAAGGCCATCGCAAAGGTCAACAACAATATCTATGCAGTCACGATTCCTTCAACAGGAAAAACAGTTTCCATTTCTGTTGCAGATGCCAGCAGTGCTGAGTTTCCGAGCAAGAAACTGACAGAAATTGGTGGTGAATTTCCAGCCTGGTCTGCCAATGGACAGAAGATTCATTACAGCCTGGGGGCAGCCCATTTTGTATACGATCTCATACAATCCGATAACCTGGACGACAGCCTGAAGACGGCCAAGAAATTGGCGGATCTCAAGGCCCTCACCGACACCGCCAAGAAATCAGCGGCAGACACATCAAAGAAGTCGACTGCGAAAAAAGAAGATCCAAAATATTCTCCTGAGGAAACCTGGGTCAAGGTTTACTATGCAAAAGACAATCCATCTTCAACCATCCTCCTCAAAGGCGCACGCATCATCACCATGAAAGGCGATGAAGTGATTGCCAAAGGCGATGTATTGATCGTGAACAACCGCATCAAATCTGTGGCCAAGAACATTGCTGCACCAAAAGGCGCCAAGGTGATTGATGTTGCCGGTAAAACAGTGATTCCGGGTTTTGTGGATGTGCATTCACACATGTGGCCGAGCTGGGGAATCCACAAAAACCAGGTCTGGATCTATGCCGCCAACCTGGCCTATGGCGTTACCACCACCCGTGATCCGCAGACAGCCACCACAGATGTACTGACCTATGCCGACATGGTAGAAGCCGGACAGATGGTTGGCCCACGTGTATATTCAACGGGTCCTGGCGTAGGGTATTGGGCATACAACATCAAGGACTCCGCGCAAGCAGAGAATGTGCTCAAGCAATACAGCAAATACTACAACACACAATACATCAAAATGTACCTCACTGGCAACAGGCAGGCCAGGCAGTGGATCATCAATGCATCCAAGAACCAAAAACTCATGCCCACCACCGAAGGTGGATTGGATTTCAAATTGAACATGACCAACCTTTTGGATGGTTATCCCGGCCATGAACATTCCATTCCGATCTTTCCTTTGTACAAGGATGTGACCAAGGTTGTGGCTGATGCAAAGATGGCTGTAACACCAACCTTGCTGGTATCTTATGGCGGACCATGGGCAGAGAATTACTATTACGAAACCGACAATCCTTACAGCAACAAGAAATTGCAATTCTTCACACCCTACGAAGAGCTTGCTGCAAAGTCCAGGCGCCGTGCAACATGGTTCCTGCCTGAGGAACATGTTTTCCAGAAACACGCACAGAGCATGAAGTCGATTGTTGAAAAGGGTGGGATAGCCGGCATCGGCTCCCATGGCCAATTGCAGGGCCTTGGATTCCATTGGGAAGTATGGGCCATGCAAAGTGGTGGCATGAGAACCATTGATGCCCTCAAAGTGTCCACCATACAGGGGGCTGAGGCCCTGGGCCTTGACAAGGACCTGGGCAGCATCGAATCGGGAAAGCTTGCCGACCTGATCATCCTTGATAAAAATCCACTAGACAATATCCGCAATACCAATACCATCAAATTCGTGATGAAAAACGGAAGGTTGTACAACGGAGACAATGGGGATGAAGTAGCACCAGCAGTGAAGAAGCTCAACAGGAGTGAGTGGGAGAAAGCCGCCCCGGCGATCACCACAACGGTGAAGGAATAGAAGGAAATCATTTGACTGCCCTTGCACTTTGAAAGCAATGAAGGGGAGATTGGCAACGAGGGATGGCAGCAGTGCTTTCCCTCGTTGTTTTTTAATAACTTGGCATCATGAAATTTTTGCTCTCCCTTTCCATATTGTTGATGTCCATCGCCGCAGATGCACAACCCATCGATACCACTGAATGGAATACATACATGAAAAATACCAGGCTGCATTGGGACAGCTTGGGAACAGATTATTACGATGGCATCATTGCCGGCAATGGTAAGCTTGGTGTGAATGCGTACCGTGAGGGAGAAAAGGCCATCAGGTTTGATGTAGGAAGGTCTGATGTAACGGATCAACGTCCGCATTATCCCGACAGCATGTTCACCCAACAACTGGTCTCACGCCCGAGATTACCGATTGGGAAAATGGTGATCAGGACTGAAGGTAAAATTCTTGGTGCCGACCTTGACCTTGATATCTACAACGCGATTGCCAGAGGCAGTATCAGTACATCCAATGGAAGGGTCGAGCTTTTTTTCTTCGTGCCATCAGGGGAAGACATCATTCATATTGAAGCATCCGAACTCGGTGGCGAAAAAATATTTTGCGAGTGGGTTGCGGAGCAAAGCATTTCACCGCGCATTTCGTTTGGCAGGGGCGATAACAAACTTTACAAGTACAAGAACAATCCTGATTTTGAAATGAAGGATTCTGCAGGTTATGGCATTTGTTACCAGCCCTTGCTTGCAGCAGGTGAATACGCAACAGTATGGAAACATGCTGCATTCAAGGAAAAACATGTGATTGATGTGGCCGTTGGATACAGTGACGGTGATAAAGGGAACTCAAGACCCGAGGCCATTGCCGCCATCAAGCGTTTTCAATCAAAACCATTGGACCAAGTCATGGCTAAACACAAGGTCTGGTGGAATGCTTACTTCAAAAAAAGCTTTATCTCCATTCCAGACAAAAGGGTTGAAACCTATTACTGGCTTCAGTTGTACAAGCTTGCTTCTGCAACAAGGGAGGACAAGCCCATCATAGATCTTATGGGTCCATGGTTCACTTCCAAAACACCATGGCCTGGCATCTGGTGGAACCTCAACCAACAGCTTACCTATTCGCCTTTGTTTGCTTCCAATCACCTGGAACTCACAAAACCCTTGTTTGCTTTGTTGAACAAGAACAGGCAAAACCTGATCAACAATGTGCCTGAACAGTGGAGAAATGATGCATCCGCATTGGGAAGAATTTCAAGCTTCGATATGGTTGCCCCATTGAACCAGCATGACCTCAGAAAGGGCCAGTTTGAGCCAGGAGACCTGGTCTGGACCATGCTCTATTATTACCGTTATTATCAATACAGCGGAGACAACGATGAACTGAAAACAAACATCTATCCACTGCTGAAACGTACTGTCAACTACCTGATGCACCTGCTGTACAAGGATGAGAACGGCATTTATCATCTTGTCAAATCACATTCTCCCGAGTATGCAGATGCAGAAGATGCGCATTATTCATTGTCTGGTCTGATTTGGGGATTACAAACACTGTTGCATGTAGAGCAGCTGCTGAAGCTCAATGATCCCGATAAAACCAAATGGAGCGAGGTGCTTCAGCGCCTGACCCCATTGCCGACCAGCGATAAAGGGTTTATGATTGGCCGGAATGTTGACCTGACCTCATCCCACCGCCATTATTCTCATCTGTTGGCCATTTACCCCTACCGTTTGTTGGATATGAAAAATCCTGCCCACAGGGAAATGACCACTAGGTCCATCAACCATTGGCATTCCATGCCAGCGGCCTTGGCAGGCTATTCATATACCGGTGCTTCTGCCATGTATTCCCTTTTGGGTGAGGGTGATAAGTCAATCAAATACCTCAATGATTTTTTAAACAGGCATGCAGAACCTGGAGGCCTATATGCAGAGTCAGGGCCTTGCTTTGAAACACCCATGGCATTTGCCACCAGTCTATTGGAAATGATGATCCAAAGTGATGATGGGAACATCAGCATTCTGCCTGCCATTCCTGCTGAATGGCGTGAGATGTCCTTCAAGGACCTCGCTGCTGAAGGAGCCTTCAGGGTCAGTGCTGTCATGTATGATGCAATCCTTCAACAAGTACAGGTCAAAAGTCTGGCAGGAAACAGGTGTACACTCGACATGATTTCAACATTTGATTTTGATATTGTATCAGACAAAAGGGGAATTGTAGTTCCTGTTGTAAAAAAATCCAATGGGCATGTCAACTATTCTTTCGATACCAAAGCAGGTGAAACCATCACGCTGAAAAGGAAGAACATGAGTACCGCAAAGGACTTGCTGGTACATTTCAAAGAGGGAGATTTCAAGTGGGGACTCAACAAGACTTACCTAAAAAAGGGAAATCTCAAAGACCGCCCATTCTTTTAACGATAATTTCTGCGCTGCCGCTCCTAAAAAAACTAAATTTAAATCCTGAATCCCATACATGAAGTCATTATTGTCTGCCACGGCCATCCTCTCCATCATTACCTGTTCCTGCAATCAGCCTGCTGCGCCAAAAAAATATGCGTCTGTAGAAGACAGCCTCTTGCATTGTGCATCTAACTTGCCTGCCAGGTATGCTGTTGCTGCATCAGATACCAGTTTCTCCAGTGCTGCAGACAGCGCTTCACACGAGGGAATGGTTTGGATTGCAGGTGGTGAATTCATGATGGGAGCCAATGACGATGAAGGAAGGGAGGATGAATATCCCCAACACCGGGTGAAGATCAGTGGGTTTTGGATGGATGCTACTGAAGTTACCAATGCCCAATTCAAAAAATTTGTGGATGCCACAGGGTATGTTACCACGGCAGAAATTGCGCCCAACTGGGAAGAAATAAAAAAACAGGTGCCTGCCGGAACACCCAAGCCACCAGACAGTGTTTTGGTTGCAGCATCATTGGTATTCCAAAAGCAAGCCCCTGGCACAGGTTTGGGAGATCCCAGCCAGTGGTGGGACTGGAAAAAAGGAGCCAGTTGGAAACATCCCAAAGGGATTGGCAGCAATATCATTGGTAAGGAAAATCATCCTGTTGTGCATGTTTCCTGGGACGATGCCATGGCATATTGCAAATGGGCAGGAAAACGATTGCCTACCGAAGCGGAGTGGGAATATGCTGCAAGGGGAGGAAGAACGGATAAATACCCCTGGGGCAATGAAGACATTGAACAAGGCAAGCCAAAGGCCAATACTTGGCAAGGAACATTCCCAAGCACCAATACTAACTGGGATAAATTCCCTTCTTCATCTCCAGTGAAGACTTTTCCAGCCAATCGGTATGGCCTCTATGACATGGCTGGTAATGTCTGGGAATGGTGTTTTGATTGGTTCAGGGATGATTATTATGCAAAGGTCAGTGGACAGATATCCCTCGATCCCAAAGGTCCAGCAGACAGCTATGACCCACAAGAGCCGACTGTACAGAAAAGGGTTGTCAGGGGAGGATCCTTTCTCTGCAATGCCTCCTATTGCAAAGGGTACAGGGTAACATCAAGGATGAAGACGGCAACAGACACAGGGCTGGAACATACTGGATTCAGGTGTGTGGATTAGGCAGTAAAAGGTTCTTGTATTATTTGAAATAAATGAATATGATGGGTTCCAGATTAAATGCATTGCTCAATGTTGCAGGCCTTTTTTTGGTGCTGGCAGTAAATGCCCTGGCCAATATTTTGCCGATCAATGGGTATAACACAGGGCAGATTTCAGGCTTTTACCCTAATTTTTTTGTGCCAGCAGGTTTCACTTTTGGCATTTGGGGAATTATTTACTTTCTATTGATAGGGTTTGTTTTTTGCAGCCTTTTTGCTGCCTTTGGAAAATTCAATGAAGCAGCAAGGACAGCCATCAACAAAGCCGGACCTTATTTCCTGGCAACCTGCGTGCTCAATGCAGGATGGATTGTTGCCTGGCATTATTTATACCTGGGTCTTTCCCTGGCCATCATGGTCGCTTTTTTACTCGTCCTTTTACGCTTGTACATTGCCATACGACCCATGAAAAACCAGATGCCTTTCTTTTACAGGCTTTGGACCTTTCATACTTTTGTGGTCTATCTGGCTTGGATCTGTGTAGCCACCATCGCCAATGTTACGGCATTGCTCGTAGGATTTGGTTGGCAGGGTGAACCTTTGTCACCTCAAATCTGGAGCATAATCATGATACTGGTGGCCCTTGTGCTGGGTGTCTTTATGGTGGGCAAACAAAAACAACCTGCATTTGGATTCGTACTGGCTTGGGCATTTTGGGGCATCTACTCCGCGCAGTCTCCCGAATCCAGGATGATCGGCTTAACTGCAGGTCCAGCCTTTGCTTTTATTTTTTCATTGACATTGACCATCCTTATTAAATCAAAAACCAAATCACTGCCGGGATAGGGTTTGTTGTTGAGTTGATAATCCCTGGTGCCAAACAGCCCCAGATTCTTTATTTTTGTCCCATGACGATCAGTTCAACATGTATTGAGGTTTTTCATCAAGCAGTAGCGGCATACCATTTGCACAACAATGTCGACCAAGCGGTCAACAATCCATTTGCTGAAGGGAGTTTTGAGCGTCTTCTTTATGCAAAAAATCATGTTGATACGGTGCAATGGCACTTGGAGGATATTGTAAGGGATCCTAACATTGATCCTGTTGCAGGCATTGAACTTAAGCGGAGAATAGACAGGTCAAATCAGGTGAGAACTGACATGGTTGAGCAGATTGACGATTATTTTTTAGACTTGTATGCTGGCGTTGATACAGTAGCCAACGCAAAACTCAATACCGAAAGCCCTGCATGGGCAATCGATCGCTTGTCCATTCTCATCCTCAAGATTTACCATATGCAGGAGGAAGCTGTGCGGGTAGAGGCAACGCCGGAACACCGGGTAAAATGCTCAGCAAAATTGCATGTGTTGTTGGAGCAACAAACAGATCTTTCTGGCTCAATAGACGAGCTGTTGGCTGAGATCAGTGAAGGTAAAAAGCAGATGAAGGTGTATCGACAGATGAAAATGTACAATGACCCATCTCTGAATCCTGTTTTATACAACCTTGAGAAAAAATGAGCAGTTCCCCGATCAGGCAAAAGATTTTGGTGATGCGGTTTTCTGCACTGGGCGACGTGGCGTTGACCATCCCCGTGTTGAAGGCTTTTCTCGCCACCAACAAGGATGTATCTGTTGTTATGGTCAGCGAAAAACAGTTGGCAGGACTGTTTAGCGGGATTGAGCGGCTGGAGTTTGAGGGCTTTGAACTGAAAGGTGAATACAAAGGGTTCACTGGTGTATTCAAGATTTTCAATACGCTGAATAAAAAGTATGATTTTTCGCTGGTTGCCGATCTTCATGGCGTCATTCGCACCCATGTATTGAGGTTTCTTTTTGAAGCCAGCCGGCGGAAAACTGAAGTCATCAACAAGGGCCGAATTGAAAAATATGCCCTTGTCAGGAAGGAAAATAAAATCTTCAGACCCTTGCCCCATGCTACAGAACGCTATGCTGATGTGTTCCGAAGGCTCGGTTTCAAGATCAATCTGCCATCGGTTGATGACACTTTGAAAAAGTTGGATCCAAAAGAAGCTGTCGTGAAAATTGGTTTTGCCCCTTTTGCGAAACATGCAGCCAAAATGTATTCCTTGGATAAGTTCAAGGAGATCGTCCAGTATTTTGACCGAGCTCCCTATGAATTGTATTTTTTTGGGGGAAAAGGGGCTGAGCGCCTTTTATTGGCTGATTGGGAACACATATTTAGCCGTGTAGTACCGATGTCTGCTACCAGCTCCATTGCTGAAGAGCTTGAAATCATGGGGGAGATGCGGGCAATGGTTACCATGGATTCAGCAAATATGCATTTGGCTTCTTTGGTGAATGTTCCTGTCATCTCTCTTTGGGGTCCCACCCATCCCTATGCAGGATTCTATGGGTTTCAACAAGACCCATTGAATGCAGTACAGGTTAGTCTCTCTTGTCGCCCATGTTCTGTCTTCGGGAATACCAATTGTTGGCGTGGAGACCATGCATGCATGCAGAAAATTACACCTGAAATGGTAGAGGAAAAGCTGCTTAAATTGCTGAAAGGGTAAAAAGTAGGTGATTTTTCTTCTTATTTTTTAATTATTATTGTAATTGTATATCAATTATATATATATTAGTGATTATCTTAATTTATTAAAAAACACCTTTTTTTACATGTTTTTGCCTTAAATTCTATCTGTAGTTATTGATATTGTTACAGAATGTCGAAGCTCTGCCTTTTTTTATTGCTTTTTATTTTTGGTTATGGACCATTTTCCCTGGGGCAGGGAATACCACCAATTTTAATAAAACTTTCATCTCACAGGGGCACCATCCTTGTTTATTCTCAACACAAAGAATCACTTGTTGATTTATCGGACCTTCCTTCCAATTTTAGCACTGAAGGGTACAATTTGGTCAAAGATTCTTCTGGGCTTTATGTTTTTCCACAGGGTACAGGTAGAATATACAAATTGGATACATCCCAAGGGGGATATCGCTGGCAACGGATTGACTCTACCTATTTCACCGGTTATAATTTCCGCAGTATTGCATTTAGCCTAGATTCGGTTTTCTACTCATTTGGTGGTCAAGGGTTTTGGAATACAAACGGTACGTTGAGAAACTTTAATCCTTTTAGCAATCAATGGGATGCTACCATGTTGTCTGAAAATATTTACTGGACTAAAGTGGCAGATGGATTTTTCATGATTGATACCGCATCTAAGACCTTGTCGATCAGGGCGATGTCCAAACCGTCCCATGAGGTCTTAAAAAGCAGTAATGCAGAGAAGATCAAAGAGGGGCTTTATCGCTTGAACATCAAAACTGGAGATTGGACCAAGATGGGTAATATGCGGGATACTATCCATCACATTGCGGCAACCTTACCATGGGGCCTATTGGATGACAATTTTGGGGTATTGGACCTTGTTAATAATCGCTATTGCAGGTTATCAAATCAAATCCATTCCAAAATCAAATCCATTTTCTCCTCCAACAAATATGCTGATCTTCCCGTAGCCAGTTTTGCCATTGATTCTGTATTGTACATCGGAAGTCAATTTGATCCATATGATTCAGTGGTCATCTCGAGGGCTGACCTTATCGATACAGGCATTCCTGTTTATACCCCCCTTGAGTCTCCAGGATTGCTGGACAATGTTGAGGCAGAATCTTTTTTGTTGGTCATCCTTGGTTTTCTAAGCTCCTTTCTTGGTCTTTTGCTGTACAAAGCCAAGAAAGCACAACCCAATCTTGCAGTTCAATCTTTATCTGCACCTATCGATAGTCAGAAAGCCGTTGTAGCACCTGAAGCGCAAAAACACCAAACATCTTTTCGATCCACCCGCATCCTCGAATTGCTTGAGGAGCGGGAGCGATCATTGCTTGAATTCCTTTTCAACCACTCTGCGGATGAAAGGCTTACTTCCATTGATGAGATCAACAAAGTATTAGGGGTTCAGAACCGATCAGTGGAAATCCAAAAACGCATGCGCAGCGATTTGATAGGCTCCATCAACCGAAAGCTGAACATTGTCAGCCGGGATAAAAAACCTGTGGTGGACAAGCAGCGCTCAGAATTTGACAAACGCAGTTTCGAGTATTTTATCCAGCCAGCCCACATGGAACTTGTTGAGAAAATCATTCGGAAGAAGTGATTGGATTTTCCGTATTTCGCGATATAAAACAATAACTTCTCGTAAATTTGTTTGTTAATTCGAGATTATGATCAAAACAGGAAATATCACCGTAAGCATTTATACAGAAATGACACCCAATCCAGAGACGATGAAGTTTGTGGCCAACAAGCTCCTCTATCCTGGAAAGAGTGTTGATTTTCAAGACATTGAAAAGGCAAAGCCTTCTCCCTTGGCGCTGGAACTCTTCAGTTTCCCCTTTGTAAAAGGGGTCTTCATTGCCAGTAATTTTGTCACCCTGACAAAAACGGCCGAAACGGATTGGGACGATGTAAAGCCCTCCATCCGTCAATTCCTCAAGGATTACCTTGAAGATGGTAAAGCGATTGTCAATGAAGATGAACTGCCTGCAACACAGTCAACCGACGGAAATATCGTCCTCTCAGAAGATGGGGATGTTGTAAAACGCATCAAGGAATTGCTGGAAAATTATGTTAAACCCGCTGTGGAAATGGACGGTGGTGCCATCCAGTTCAAGAAGTTCGAAGATGGCATTGTAACCCTTATGCTACAAGGTTCCTGCAGTGGTTGTCCCTCTTCCATGATCACACTGAAATCAGGTATCGAAGGAATGATGAAACGCATGATTCCGGAAGTAGTGGAAGTGGTGGCGGAAGCAGAGTAAATTAAAATGTTGAAGTGGTTTAAGTCGCCTGCGGCTGTTGAAGAAGTTTAAGTATATTCTTCAACCCCTTAGACCTCTTCAACCCCTTAAACCTCCTGAATGGATTTCCTTGAACTAACCGCCATCTTCTCTGGCATCATTTCCGTTTGGTTTTCAAGAAAAGAAAGCATCTGGGTTTACCCAACAGGATTGGTTGGTACCATTCTCTATGTTTACCTCAGTTTCAAAGGCGATCTTTTTGGTGAGGCATCCGTAAACCTTTATTATACCATCATGAGTATTTATGGTTGGTACAATTGGATGAGGCGCAACAATGAACAACTGCTTGTGGTACAGATTCAATTTGCCACACGAAAAGAGTGGGCACAGCATTTGACTTTTTTTGTTACCATTTATATGGTCATTTTCTTTTCCCTGACTTATATACAAAAAGCATTTGCGCCAGGCGCTATTCCATGGGCAGATGCACTGGCATCAGCATCTGCTTTTACGGGCATGTGGCTCATGACAAGGAAGAAAGTCGAAAGCTGGATCTGGTGGATCATCACCAATATCTGTTCCATCCCCTTGTATTATTCAAAAGGCTATACCTTCACAGCTGTTTATTATGCTATCCTCCTGGTGCTGGCCATCATGGGGTTGCAGGAATGGAGAAAAAAAGCAAATGAATATTCAAGATCCTAAGCAGATCATAAAAATTGTAGCCATCGGCCCTGAATCAACAGGGAAGAGCACATTATGTGCTACACTGGCAAAGCATTTTTCAACCATCTGGTGCAAGGAATACGCAAGGGAATATTTGCTGGAACATGGCACTGATTACAGCTATCAAGACTTGCTTACCATTGCAGAAGGTCAGTTAAAGCTGGAAGATGAGGCCACAGCAGAGGCCATTGCATTGCACAAACAAGCCGGAGCTTCTGGGCTTCCGATACTGTTCATCGACACAGATATGCAGGTGATGAAAGTATGGTGTGAATTTGTTTTTGGCAATTGCCATCCCTTCATCCTCAACAAAATTGTGCAGCAAAAATATGATGGATATCTGCTTTGCAAGCCAGACCTGCCCTGGATCAAGGATGAGTTGAGGGAGTATCCTGATATGGAAACCCGCGACAAGCTATACCATCACTATAAGGACATCCTGATCAACCAGTCCCTGCCCTGGTATGAGGTTAATGGGCAGAATCCAGCAAGAAGCCAATCAGCCATTGAATGGATAAAAAGTATGTTGAAGTAAGCCATGACATCACCTGCCACACATCATCGTTCAAACCAACAACTTCGATGGGCTTTTTATGCGCTTTGGCTAATGGTTTCAATGGTGCAGGCTGCAGGAACAGAGTTGTTTGATGATGAGGCCTATTATTGGGTCTATTCCCGTTTTATCGACTGGGGTTATTTTGATCATCCACCCATGATTGCCTTGCTGATCAAATTGGGAACGGCTATTTTGCCTGGAGAATTGGGATTAAGGTTTTTCATTGTCTTGATGGGTACTGCCACCATCGCCCTGATCGAATACCTCACCAAGCCCAAAGACATCAGGCTTTTCTTTGCCATTGTACTCAACATGGCTGTGTTGCAAATCGGCGGCATCATTGCAGTGCCAGATATTCCCTTGTTGTTTTTTACTGCACTGTTCTTCATTTGTTACCAACGCTTTGATGAGAAAAATGATTTTATCAGTGCAATCTCCCTTGCGCTTGTTATTGCAATGTTGCTCTACAGCAAGTACCATGGCATCCTGATCATTTTCTTTACCATTCTCTCCAATCCATCCATCCTGACAAGATGGAAAACTTTGTTGATCATTCTCCTTTCTGTAGGGCTTTTCATGCCCCATGTCATCTGGCAAATCCTGCACGGTCTCCCCTCCATCAACTACCATCTTTTTGAACGCCTATCACCCCCATATAAGTTTTCGTTTACAGCGGATTTTATCTTGGGTCAATTGCTGATTGCCGGCCCATTGGTGGGATGGCTGATCATATGGGCGGCCTTGAAAAACAGGTATGCCAATGCTACCGAAAAGGCCATGTATTGGTCGCTGATTGGCACGTATACCCTGTTTTTTCTTTCCTCATTCAGGAGCCGAACAGAAGCCAATTGGACCATCCTGCTGATGGCACCGCTGGTTGTTTTGTCTTACCGGTACCTCAGCCAAAACAAAAACAAGGCCCGGTGGATCTATCGCTTGCTTCCCTATTCCATTGCATTGGTTCTGCTTGTTCGTGTATACATGATACTGGACATCCAGGCATTCAAATTCATGCCCAAGGATGAATTTCACCAGAACAAGGAATGGGCTGCTGCGATAAAGAAAAAAGCCAATGGCTTGCCTGTGGTCTTTACCAACTCTTACCAGCGTGCTTCAAAATACTGGTTTTATACAGGAGATACTTCATTTTCCCTCAATACCTACCGTTACCGCAGGAGCAACTATAATTTCTGGCCAATGGAAGAGCAGCTTCAGGGACGGAGGGTAATGGTATTCGGGTCGATGGGCGCCGCGGTCATGAGGGATTCTGTGAAAACCCCGCGTATGCTTCTGGCTTCAGAAACAATGGATGCTTTTTCCTCTTTTGGAGCGGTTGATTTGGTTGGAGGGAACTTGCAAATTGATGATAAGGGATATGTCCAGGTGGTCCTAAAACCGGGATACGGCAACAGGCAGATCAGGGAAAGGGCAATGACACAGCATCCTGAGATTATCCTGATCATTTACCCGTCTGGAAAACAAGACCCCATCCTCTTGCCAACCGGTCGTAATATTGGTTATGACAGTGAGTATCAGCTGAATTTTAGGCTACAGCTACCGCCATTGAAAGAAAAAAAATACACCATTCGTTGGGGGCTGAAAGGGAGTTTCTCGGAACCTACCATCAACAGCAGGACTTAT